>NZ_JBWKOF010000005.1:246299-358392 GCF_059415945.1 Pseudomonas sp. GW821-FHT09H03
AACTCGACTAAACACCTCGTTAAGTCCCCTCCATCCATGGGAGAGGGGGAAAAGGGAGCAATCGCCAGTGTTTTCAGGTACCGGGTTCAACTCGATCTCTCAGGTCGATGTAATTCGACTAAACACCTCGATCAGTTCCCTCTCCCTCCGGGAGAGGGCTAGGGTGAGGGCAGCAATCTAACTGGCAGACCACAATCATCACTACCACCGAACCCCAAAGACCACGACCGAGACCCCCAAAATGACCGACACCCCCCATTTCCCCCTCTCCGCCGTGGTCGGCGCCGACGATCTGAAACTCGCCCTGTACCTCACCTCCATCGACCCGAAAATCGGCGGCGTGCTCATCGAAGGCCCACGCGGCATGGCCAAATCAACCCTGGCCCGGGGCCTCGCGGACCTGCTGGCCAGCGGTCAGTTCGTCACCTTGCCCCTGGGTGCCACCGAAGAACGTCTGGTTGGCACCCTGGATCTGGATGCCGCCCTGAGCGAGGGGCGCGCACAATTCTCCCCCGGCGTACTGGCCAAGGCTGACGGTGGCGTGCTCTACGTTGACGAAGTCAACCTGTTGCCCGATCACCTCGTCGACCTGTTGCTCGACGTGGCAGCCAGTGGCACCAACCTGGTCGAGCGCGACGGTATTTCCCATCGGCATTCAGCGAAATTCGTGCTGATCGGCACCATGAACCCGGAAGAGGGTGAACTGCGTCCGCAACTGCTCGACCGTTTTGGCCTGAATGTCGCCCTCGGAGGGCACACCGCACCGGTCGAACGCGGCCAGATCATCCGTCGACGGCTGGATTTCGACAGCGATCCACAAGGCTTTTGCGCCGAATGGGAAAGCCCTCAGCAAGCCCTGCGCGAGCGTTGCCAGAAGGCGCGCAGTGCGCTGACCAGCATTCCCCTGGACGACGAAGCACTGGCGCGGATCACCGAGCGCTGCTTTGCGGCCGGCGTCGATGGCCTGCGCGCTGATCTGGTCTGGCTGCGCGCCGCCCGGGCCCACGCGGCGTGGCGCGGGGCGAAGGCTATCGCCGAGGACGATATCGATGCAGTCGCCGAGTTTGCCCTGCGCCATAGGCGTCGCGAACATCCAGCACCAGCGCCGCAACACGCCCAGGCCCCGCAGCCATCAGCACCGCAGCAGCCCAATCCAGGTGAAGGGCAGGGCCAGTGGGGCGAAATGCCCGCCAAGGCGCTGCCGGTCGGCGCCAGACGTGAAATACCGAGCTGGCCAAAAAAGCCTTAGGCATTCGCCCCCGTGCTGACGCGGGGGCGAATGCCAGACCCCGCGCCGGGCAGCTCGATCACGGCAGACAGGGCAAGCGTCACGCCACACGCAACGGCATGGTCAATTGGCCGGGCACCTTGCTCAATGGCCGGCCGCAGCGGCATGACGACCTGTTGTTCCACCTGCGCACCCGTTCGCCCCATGAACTGTGGCTGGTGATCGTTGATGCTTCTGCATCGACCCGCCGCCATCAGGCGCTAAGTGATGCCAAGGGCTTGCTCGCGCAGATTTTCGACGACGCTTATCGCCAGCGTGCGCGCCTGGCGTTGATGACGGCCAGTGGTGCCGAGCCGAAATGGCAGGTGCAAGGGTTGAAGGCTTCCACGGGGTTGCGCCATTGGCTCGATGGTCTTGGTGCGGGCGGTGGCACGCCGTTGCTGGCGGCGTTGGCAGAGGCAGGGCGGTGGCTGGCGATACGACAGAAACGCTTTCCAGCGGAGCAGCAGCGGTTGTTGCTGGTCACCGATGGACGCTTGAAGGACTGGCCGGTGCTGCCTGAACTGGCGTGTCCCGGACTTTTGATCGACATCGAGCGTGGCCCGATTCGGCTGGGGCGCAGTAAGGTTCTGGCTGAGCAGCTACAGTCCGAATACCGGCATATAGACGAACTGTTTCCTGCCTGAATTCTTCTTTTTCTGCAGCGGTCCCTTCCCGGGCAAGCCCCGCTCCCACAGGGTTACCCGGTGTACACAACATCTGTGTTTCAACCGGATATCGTGTGGGAACGGGCTTGCTCGCGAAGGGGCCAGTGCAGGTGTCTTCAGTTTGAATTACTTACCCATCGCCTGCCGATACTGGCGGGTCCGCCTGCTGATGAACAACCGGTCAAGAATCAATGCCCATATCGCCGACACCTGCGGCCGGGTAGTGCGTCCGCGACTCAAACGGTGCAACTGAAATTTCACCACTGCCGAGGTCGCCAGCGCTGCCAGTGGTTTGCGTTTCCAGCGAATCGGCGACGTTTGCGGGTGGCTGTTCTGACCTTCGCGCCAGTGTTTGACCAGATGCGGTTCCAGGGACAGCGCGGTGCCGATCCCCGCCATGGCGATGCCGCTGTCCAGGACCTGCTCGACGATCGCCAGGCGCCGGATCCCGCCCGTCACCATCACCGGCATGCGCGCAACGCTCGCCAGGTCGCTGGCCATTTCCAGAAAGTACGCTTCACGGGCCAGGGTTCGACCGTCCCGTGCCTCGCCTTGCATGGCCGGCGCCTCGTAACTGCCGCCGGAGAGTTCCAGTAGATCGATCTGCTGCTCATTGAGCCACTGGATGACTTGCCGCGCATCGTCTACCTCGAAACCGCCACGCTGGAAATCCGCCGAGTTGAGCTTTACCGACACGCAAAATTGCGCCGACACCACCTGGCGCACGGCACTGACTACCGCTAGCAGCAGACGCGCACGGTTTTCCAGGGAGCCGCCCCAGCGATCAGTGCGGCGATTGGTCAGTGGCGAGAGGAACTGGCTGATCAGGTAACCGTGGGCCGCGTGAACCTGCACCCCGGTGAACCCGGCCTTTTCCGCCAGTGCGGCGCTGGTGGCGAAGCGTCGAATCACTTCTTCGATGTCGCCTTCGCTCATGGGTTTCGGTTCGGCGAACATCTTCGAGAATTGCCCCAGGTCCAGCGCCACCGCCGACGGGGCCAAGGCTTGCTGGCCAAGGTTGGCCAAGGTCTGGCGCCCAGGGTGGTTGAGCTGCATCCAGAACTGCGCGCCACCGGCGCGGCCAATACTCGCCCATTGGCGAAAACGTTGCAGGTGTTGCTCATCCTCCAGCGCAACTCCACCGGGACCAGTCATGGCGCGGCGATCGACCATCACGTTGCCGGTCAACAACAACCCGGCTTCGCCCCCGGCCCAGGCTTGATACAAGCGAAACAATGCCCGGTCGGGTGCCTGGTCCGCTGCCGCAAGGTTCTCTTCCAGCGCGGCCTTGGCAATGCGATTGCCGATGGTCTGACCGTTGGGCAAGTTCAACGTTTTGAAGGGCGACATGCTTGACTCCTCATCAGTGAAGAGCAGAGGCTAAGCTTAAAGTTAACTTTAATGTCAAGCAGGCAAGCGAGGCTGAAATGAAGATTGGTGAATTGGCGCAGATGAGCGGGTTTACCGCGTCGCGCATTCGTTACTACGAAGCCCAGGGCCTGATACGTCAGGTTGCGCGTTCGGCCAATGGCTATCGGCGTTATCCGTCGCAGGCATTGCAGACCCTGCAAATCATCCAGTGCGCGCAGCAGGCCGGCTTCAGCCTGGAAGAACTCAAACATTTACTGCCGGATAACGATACGGGCGCGTTCAAGCAAGAAGAACTGATCGCCGGGCTCAATCGCAAGATCGGGCAGATCGAAGAGATGCAGCGGCACCTTGCCCATAGCAAGGCGCAGCTTCTGGATTGGATCGATATGGTCCAGGCCCGCCCCGAGGGCATGGCGTGCAGTGAAAATGCCGAGCGGGTAATGGCGTCGCTCAAGCATTAACAGGTGAGCTTCAAAAACATCCATCGCAGACAGGCAGCGCCGCTCACCTGTGTGAGCGAGCCTGCTTGCGATAGCGGTCCGATTGATGAAAGGTATAGCGGTCTTTCCCCGTATTTTTTGACTCATACAAGGCTTCATCCGCCTTGACCAACGCCTGGTTGAGCGTGTCCTCATCGTCTACCCGCGCCAGGCCGATACTGATGGTTACCGGGTGTTGCGTCGGTTGTTCGCGGACCACTCGACAAAGCTCTCCCGCCAATAACTCGACGTCCTCGCGGCGCACCCCGGCCAGGTAAATCGCGAACTCCTCGCCGCCCAGTCGCGCGTATTCAAAATTGGCCATGACCGATTTGATATCCGTCGCGACACGCTTGAGTACTTCATCGCCAATGTCGTGGCCGTAAACGTCGTTGACCTTTTTGAAGTTGTCGATATCGATCATCGCCAGGTAGTGATCGTGCGCCCGTACCGCGACCTGCATCTGTTCGTCGGCACGAGTCATGAATGAGCGGCGATTGGGGATTTCGGTAAGGGGGTCGATGTATGCCTGCTTCAACAGCAGCTTGGAAATGAGGTAGTTGTAGAGCTTGGCCCTGCGCAGGGTGATGAAGCTGTAAAGGGTCAGGGCGCAAAGGAAACCGCAGTAGCTGATGGTCATCACGACTTTGAGTTTGGACACATCGATACCGGTGTTGTAGAACGGATTGAGCACGGTCCAGGTGATCAGTTGCGCAGTGAAGAATGACCAGCGGCTCAGCGGCAGGACCGAGGCGCTGTAGAGCGTGGTAGAAGCCGCCAGCAACAGCCATGCGCTTTGATGTTCGACAGCCACTCCTTCGATCAGCAAGCGGGTGCCGAGTGTGATGGTGAGTACAAACAGCACGTTCAACCAATGGAAATGCCGGGCCTCGCGGATGAACATCAGGACGATGACCATGGCCGCGAAAGCACCGATAAACGGCAGCGAGCGCAAGGTGAATCGCTGCTCCCCCAAAAGGCTGAGGATCAAGTCATAGAGCAACCAGACAGTAACGCTGGCGACATAGATCAGCACGCAGAACTTGTGCAGCCGCTCGAATTCATGCTGGAGAAACTCCTTTTTCAGCTCCGAAGGTGCAGCGTTTTGCAGTACTTCATCTTCAATGGTTTTGTACATCGCTGACCTTGTACTTTCGCTGATTGTCGAGAATCACCTTGCCCCACGGCCGGTAGCGCAGGGAAAAAACCGCGGTGGGATGGCATGCAGCCGACGCGGCCCTTGGTGGCGCCGGTTCGGCACGGAAGGCCTGCCCCGCAGTGCTGACCTGGCGAAACGCCTCACGCACGATGCCGATGGAGCAGGGCAGTGCGCTGGCGTATCCGTCGCCTACCAGGGAAGGCAAACGCCCGGTGCCGGCACCGTCCTGCCACCAGACCTGTGTCCCGTTGCTCGCCAACTCGCCCAGCCACTGACCATTGACCCGCGGCGCCAGCTTGCCGGCGCTGAACGCGCTGATGTGCAGTGGCGCATCGAGCCTGGCGGCAAAGTCCTTGAGTTGGCGTTGCAGGGTCTGCCGGCGATCGACAGCCAGGAAATGCAGGTCATCGAGTTCCATCGGCAGATACCAGCCGCTTACCGAGAGCTTCCAGTCCTTGCGCAACGTCTGTTGCCGAGCCAGTGATTGCCCCAGTTGCGCCTGCCAGTAAGTCGCCAGACCAGTGCTGTCGAGTTCGTCGATGCGTTGGTAATAGGCCGGGTCCATGCGCAACCCCAGCACCAGCTTCAGGCCTTGGGCCTGCGCCAGTTTCAGGCTGTTGGCGAGCCAGCCATTAGCGCCGCCGAAGTCGGAATCCCCATAGGCCGTCCATTGCACGATCACGGTGTGGGTACCTTGCCGGGCGGTGTCCTGCCAGATCCGTTGCCATTGCGCCTGGCTCAGGTTGGCGTCGGCATTGAGCGGCTGATAGAAAATTCGCTCGTCAGCGCCGACCGTTGCGCTGCCCAGCAGCAGGCTCAAAACCAAAAGAAGTCGCTTCATCAGAAATTCAACTCCACGCCCAGCAGCACGCCGTTGCCGCCTTCGTACAGGTTACCGCCCAGGGATTGCTGATACTCGGTGCGAACCGTCAGGTGCGCGCGGTAGGCGTTGTAGATGTCGTCGTCGAACCACCATTGCCAGCGCAGACCCAGGCCGGTGCGCAGGTCCTGGCGCCAGTCGTTACTCGGGTCCTGCGTAGCGAACTCGAGAAAGCCATAGGGCATCAGGGTTTGCGCGCCGTTGAACGGCAGCTTCCAGGCGTGGCCCTGTTGAAAGCGTGACAACCATTGATGGTCTCCAGCCTTGGTCCACCAAGCCGCGTCGAGGTAGAGGAAGCGCTCTTCCCAGTCACTTTCATCCACTCGCCAGTCGTTGCGAAACCGTCCCTGATCGAGGAACGACGCGGTGGCACGCAGCAGGTAATCGGTGGTGGTGTGGCCGTCCTCCTTGTGGTCGTCGATCTGGTCCGACAGCTTGTCGGGGTTGAACATTTCGCCGAGGCTCAGGCCGTGGTTGTCCTGTTCGTCGAACTGGCTCTGTTTGTAGATCTCGCCGTAGAGGTTGATGTTGGCCGTGCCCCACGGTTTGTATCGCAACCCAACACCGGTCGCGATGGATTCGGCATAGCTCGTCCGGCTCTGGCCACCGAGCAGTACGCGACCGTAGACCGACAGGGTACTGCCGGCGCGGCTTGGTTCCTCACCCAGCGCGTGGTCCCACATCGCCATTTGCACGTTCTGCGATGTCGATCTGCGGCGAGTGCCCGTGCTTTCGTCAGGGCGCAGGAAGTCGTTGGTCGAGACCCCGGCAGGGGACCAGGTGCTGGCCACAGTGCGCGAATCGCGACGGGACAGGGTTTCATGGGCGCGGCGCTGGCGATATCGCCGGGCTTCAAGGCTGCCGTCCTCATCGTCGGCCGCCACCGGATTCTGTTCAAGGTCGATGACACGGCGCAGTTCTTTGCGCGCCGAGGCGCTGTCCGCGACTTCGTCATAGCGCACGGCCAGGGTTTCGCCGAGGCGATAATCTTCGGGGAAGGCGCGAGTGGCGCTTTGCAGATAGGGGATGGCCCTGGCGCGTTCTTCTTTGGTTTGCGCTCCTGCCAGGCGCATGCCGTAGTCGGCGCGATAACGTGGATTGTCCGGCTCGCGGCGTACCGCTTCGGCCAGCCATGCGTTGCTTTGCTGCAGGTCGCCGGCTTTCTGTGCGGTGACCGATGCCGCGTAGAAATGCCCGGCATCCGGTGCTATTTGCAGGGCAGAGCGTTGGCGTTGCAAGGCCAGGCCATGATCGCCCCGGGCATCGGCAATCGCCGCGCCCAGGGCCCATTCGTTGGCACCCCGCGTGCGGCTTTGTTGCCAGTAGCGTTCAGCGGTCTGATAGTCGCCGGCAGTCAGGGCACTGCGACTGGCGGTGAGGCGGGCGTTGTCGCTGAGCTCGGCATCGGGAATGCTGCGCCAGATAGCCAGCGCGCCGGAGGCATCGCCGGCGGCATCCAGAGCGTAGGCCAATGGCAGGCGGCTGTTGCGGTCGCCGAGCTTTTGCGCAGTCTGGTAATACACCACCGCTTCACCGGGACGATCCGGCATGGCGCAACGACCGAGGGCGTGGAAGTCGCCGGCGCTTTGCGGGTTTTTGCCGATGGCCTGTTGCACTGCATCGCACTGACCGCTTTCTGCCAGTTGCGCTAGCAGTTGGCCGCGAGTGGCGGGGTCGACTCGATTGAGCAGTGACACCATGCGCTGTTGTTGCACCGGGGTGGGTGTCGAAGCGGCGTACAGGCCCGCGAGCCGCAGCAGCATCGAGCTCGGCAGCTTGCCGGCGTGGCGGTCATAAGCATTCTCGAGCAACTGTTGCGCGTGTTCACGCTGACCGGCGTTCAACGCCAGGTAGCTGGCCTGGTTGAGCGAATTGAGGATGCCCGTCTGCTGGTAATGCCGCTCCCAGAGCGCCATCGCTTGCGCATTGTGCCCCGAAGCCTGGAGCAGTTCCGCCCGACGCTTGACCACATCGGCGGTCTGCGGTTGATCAGCCAGCCAGGCCAGGATTTTGTCACTGCGACCCTGATCTTGCCAGGCGTCGAGCAGGCGCTCGCGGCGTTGGGTATCCCAGGGTTCCGGCAGGCGGGTGGTTTGCAACAGATCGACGGCTTGCAAGCGCTGGGCGAGGATCAGCCAGGTCTGCGGGTCGGCTTCGGGCGCACAACCTTGCAACTGCGTGAGCGCCGCCTGCGGGTCGTGACGCGATAACCACTCGGCGGTCTCCAGGCAGGGTCGTTGCAAGTCAGCGCTCAAGCGTTGCACGGTTGCACTGTCGCGGTTTTGCCGCGCCAGCTCCCACAGGCGCTGGCGTTGGGCTGGATCCGCAAGGTCGGCGGGCGGCAATGTTTGCATCCAGCGTTGTGCCTGCTCGAAGTGGCCCATGGCAATGGCCCGGTCGACCATGGCCAGCCTTGCCTTGCGTGCCGATTGCGGGTTTGGTGCCTGTTGCAGCAATTGCTGCAGGGGCTGTTCGTCGAGAAGTTGTACATAGGCGTTGGCCAGACGTTGCCAGCCTTGCGCATCCAGTTGCTTGCTGGCGGCCAGCGGGGCGAGTTCATCGATGGTGCCGTTCCAGTCACGCAACTGCTCGGACCAATTGGCGCGGGCCAGGTGTAAAATCTTGTCATCGCCTTTGGGCGCCAGCTGTGCCAGCCAGTCATGGGCCCGGCCTGCGCCACCGAATTTGGCCAGGCTCAGGCTGTAGGCCTGCCACAGGCGCACGCGCTGGGTAAGATTGCTGGTGGCGATCCACTGTTCCACCTGATCGCTGCCGGGCGGGTCCTGTTCGATCCAGGTCAGGCGCAGGGTGAGCAGGGCGTCGCTGTTTTGCGGGTTGTCCGGCAACGCCTGCACGGCGTCCCTGTAGCGCCGTTGTTTGGCCAGGGCCTGCACCAGCAGGGCCCGCGCCTCATCGTTGTTCGGCACCTTCTCCAGCAGGTGGCGCATCAGACGCTCGACTTCGGCCCAGTTGCCTTTCTTTGCCTCGCGATAGCTGCGGTCCATGTAGGGGTAGCTGCGAAACGCCTCGAAATCGCTGAGCGGCCCGGCTTGCACCCACGCCGTCGTACCCAGGCTCAGCAGCAGGCTGCCAAGCAGGACAGTGTGACGGTAGCCTGGCTTCATGCGGCCTCCCGGGCAATGCGGTAGGCGGCTTGCTGTTCGCTGGCCTGTTCAGTCAACGCCTGTGCAAGCACCTCCCGGGTAATCATGCCGCGCGCAATCAGGTGCTCGCCCAGGGACATCTGTTCGGCATCGAAGTCGATCAGCGCCTGATTGAACAAGCTCGGCGGGACCATGCCGCGCACTTGCAGGAGAGTGCCAAGCAGGACCTGATGGTGACTGATGCGTTCGATCAAGGCTTCATCATCCTGATGCCGTTCCAGTACCTCGAGCATTTGCCGCACGTCCTCGTTTTGCCGGGGGCTGGGGTACCAGTAACGGATGCCCAGGGTGACCCGGCCCTGGGGGGCGAGGCGGCAACGTACCGGGCGTTTCAGCTGACGGCTGATCGCGCCCTGGGACACCTGGCTCACCGGGCCTTCGGAGGCCAGTACCAAAGTGTCGCCTTCTTCGGCCACCGGCAGCACGCCGTAATGGCTGGCGATCCGGCGCGGTACGGCGTCGATCAGGTGTTTGTCGAGCTTGAAAGGATTGAGTGGCGCCCATTCCAGGTCCAGTTGTCCGGCCAGGGTTTGCACCAGTTGCGTGGTGTCGATGTGACCGCGCAGCAAAAGCTCCCGGCCCAGGCGCCGGCGTACCGGGTTGGTCACCGCGGCTTCGAGCTGTTCTTCGCTGAGCAGGCCTTGTTCCACCAGCCGATGGCCCAGCGGCGTGCGCTGGGCCTGGGTCAGGGCTGGAAACTCATGGGTGGTCTTGTCCCAGGCCACGCGGCGCGAATCGCCCATTTCCATGACCTGACGCAGCGCGCGCAGGTTGGCGAAGAAGTTGACGAAGTTGCTCCACATCATGCGCGGCGCCGACAGCAGCCCTTCGACCAGTCCGTAATAGCGGGTGACGAACCAGCCACGCTGAAACAGCCGATTGAGCAGCAGGAAACCGTTGGCCCACAGCAGGACCTCGAGCAGCCTGCTGTCGGAGAGGATCGAGGGGTAGCGCCAGGCGTCCGGGGCAATCACAGTGATCAGCCACATCGCCAGCAATACCACAAACAGCAGATTGACCAAGAAACTCAACAGGTAAGCGATCAGGCCACGCCGGTCGCGCCAGAGGAAATAGTTGAGCAGACCCTTGGAACTCCAGCCGAGGTTCTTGGTGCCCTGGAAGACGATGCCGACGATCCAGCGCGACTTCTGCCTGATCGCGTGCTGCAAGTCCCGGGGGAAGTGCTCGCGCACGCAGATCACCTGGGAGAACGCGCGGTTCATGCCGAACACCCAGGGCTGTTCGAGCGCCAGGTTCGGGTCGGTCACCGAGTAGCGGGCGAAGATGCACTTCATGCCTTTCTGCTTGAGGCGAAAGCCGATGTCGTAGTCCTCGGTGAGGCTTTGCACGTCAAAGGCGATGCCATCGCCATCTTCGAGCAGGGCACTGATGGCCTTGCGACTGAAGCAGGTGCCGACGCCGGCGCTCGGCACCTGGCCGGTCAGCGCTTCGCGCACGATGACGTCCTTGCCGTGGTTCTCGGCGAACTCGTCGACATAGTGCCCGGCGGTGAAGCCTTTCCATTCCGGTGCGTAGGGGTAGACGGGAATCTGGATCAGGTCCTTGCCTGGCAACAGGTAGTTGAACAGGCGCAACTCCATGGGCGAAATCACGTCTTCGGCGTCGTGCAGGATGAACCCGGCGAACTGGATTTTCGCATCGCTTTCAAAGCGCAGGATCGCGTCTATCACGTTGTTCAGACAGTCGGCCTTGCTGGTGGGGCCGGGCCGCGCGCACACCACTTTATGCACGTTGGGGTAGTGCTGGCAGACAGCATCGACGTCGGCCTGGGTTTCGGCGTCATTGGGGTAGGTGCCGACGAAAATCTGATAGTTTTCGTAATCGATGGTCGAGGCCGCCAGGCGCGCCATTTCACCGACCACGCCGACTTCGTTCCACGCCGGCACCATGATTGCCAGCGGTTTTTCAGCGATGGAGTAGAGGCGCTCCTCATCCGCGCGGCGGAATTTTTCGTAGATCCGCCAGCGCCGGATGAATTTGCGACTCCAGTAGACGATGTCGATGAACAGGTCATCGAGGCCGAGGATGAACATCAACAGGGCCAGGGTGATTGCAACGTATTTGAGTCCGAACAGCACATACGCGAAGAAATCGACAAAACCCAGGCTCATACGGCTTTTCCCGATACCGCGCGGTGCTTGAGCCAGACGCCAAGGCGATTGGCAATGCGTTCACTGGCGTGACCGTCGCCATAAGGACTGTGGATGCGGCTCATGCTCTGGAACGTAGTGTCGTCGTCGAGCAACAGGCTTGCTTCCTTGACGATCCGCGCAGTGTCGGTGCCCACCAGCAACACTGTGCCGCCTTCGAGTACCGAGGGCCGTTCAGTGACATCGCGTAGAACCAGGAGCGGTTTGCCAATGGCCGGGGCTTCTTCCTGGATGCCTCCGGAGTCGCTGAGGATGAAATGTGCGCGGCCCATCAGCCAGACGAAATGCTGGTAATCCTGCGGCGCCACCAGGTAGATGTTGGGTTTGTCCGAAAGTACGCTGTACACCGCGTTTTGCACCTGAGGGTTGAGGTGCACCGGGTAGACGAACTGGACGTCGGGGTAGCGTTCGGCGAGGGTGGCCAGGGCCAGGCAGATGTTGCGGAACCCGCCGCCGAAGTTTTCCCGCCGATGTCCGGTGATCAGCACCATGCGCCGGTTTTCGTCGAGCACCGCCAGCGGCGAGTCGGCCGCCGGGTGCCATTGGGTTTTCTGTTGGTGATTGCGCATCCACACCAACGCATCGATCACCGTATTGCCGGTGACTTCGATGTTGGCCTTGGGCACGCCTTCGCGCAGCAGGTTGTCTTCGGATTTGGTGGTCGGCGCAAAATGCAGATCGGCAATGACGCCTGTCAGATGTCGATTGGCCTCTTCCGGCCAGGGCGCTCGCAAGTCGCCGGTGCGCAATCCGGCCTCCACGTGGCCGATGGGCAACTGGCGATAGAAGGCGGCGAGGGCAGCGATGAAGCTGGTCGTGGTGTCGCCGTGGACCAGCACGATATCCGGCTGCACTCGCCCATAGGCCTTGTCGAGTTGGGCCAGCATGAGTGCGGAGAGGTCATTGAGAGTCTGGCCCTGGGTCATTACCTGCAGGTCTTCGTCGACTGTCAGTTCGAACGAGTCGAGTACCTGCTTGAGCATCTCGCGGTGCTGGCCGGTGGAGCAGATGTTCAGGCTGATACCTGGCCAGTTGCGCAGGACCCGCGCCAAGGGGGCCATCTTGATAGCCTCTGGGCGCGTGCCGAAAACCATCATGACTTTGAATGACATGAAGCCTCCGTGGACCGCACACGCCGTTCACGCCCGCGGTTGTTTAGACCGTCTATTACTTGAATATTGAATAAAGCAGTCCGATAGGGGGTTGTCCAATCAGGATCCTGTGGCAGACTCTCTGCTATCTTTCCGCTGTTATATACCTTGATCCGCTATAGCGGAATGATCGCTACCCCGGAGTGTTTATCATTCAATCAGGAGAATCCTTCATGAGCATTACTCGTTACGGCACCGGCAGTACCGCCGCTGGCGGTCAGCCTCGCCCTTTCGCGCGCGCCGTAGAAGCCGATGGCTGGCTGCACGTTTCCGGGCAGGTGCCGGCGGTGGATGGCGAGATCATTACCGGCGGCATTGTCGAGCAGACCCACCAGACCATGAAGAACCTGATCGCGATTCTCAACGAGGCCGGTTATGGCCTGGAAGATGTAGTGCGTGCTGGCGTGTGGCTGGAGGATCCGCGGGATTTCACCAGTTTCAACAAGGTGTTTTCCGAGTACTTCAAACCCGAACACGCCCCGGCCCGGGCCTGTGTGCAGGCGAACATGATGGTCGATTGCAAGGTTGAGATCGACTGTATTGCGTACAAGAAGAAGGCTTGAGATTTGTGGTGGTCTTGATGGCCGCCCCTCACCCTAACCCTCTCCCGGGGGGAGAGGGGACTGATTTGTATCGATGCCTATTACGGTGTGTGCCAGATAACTTTGCATCGATACGGGTCTGACCTCTCTACCTTTCAGGGAGGGAGTGGTATGTCCCAATGCAAATGTTGAATTTAAGCAAATACCTTTGCATGAATGCGGTCAGGCTCCCTCTCCCCCTGGGCGGTCCGACGTTTCGGGAGGGCGGGGGCTGGATCTGACTGACACAAACACAACAGCCAGTACCATCCTGGCGACGTTGAATGGGAACCCACTGGAATGACCGAAGACACCATCAAACGCCGGGCTCGCGGTCTGGATCGGGCGTTCGATATCCTCGATTTCCTCAAGGAAGTCGGCCAGCCCCTGCGCCCGAACGAAATCGCCAGCGGCATCGGCAGCCCCAAATCCACCGTCTACGAGCTGGTTGCCTCGTTGCTCGAACGCCGGATCCTGGAGCCTGTCGGCAAAGACGGTCACGTCTACCTGGGGCGTCAACTGTACTTTCTCGGCCAGGCGCATTTGCGTCATTTCGACCTGACCCGCGAGGCCGATCACGCCTTGCAGGAAATCGTCA
Organism: Pseudomonas sp. GW821-FHT09H03; assembly: GCF_059415945.1. NCBI lineage: Bacteria > Pseudomonadati > Pseudomonadota > Gammaproteobacteria > Pseudomonadales > Pseudomonadaceae > Pseudomonas > Pseudomonas sp. GW821-FHT09H03. The sequence goes on from NZ_JBWKOF010000005.1 coordinate 259,789, forward strand.
GCCAGACCCGCGAAACCGCGCAGATGTGCCTGCTCAACGGACGCAAATACACCGTGGCGTTAATGAAAGAGGGCGAGCGGCATTTCCGCATCTCGTCGGACATCGGTGAAAACGCGCCCATCCCCTGGACCGCGTCCGGCCGGCTGTTGCTGGCGCATCTGAGCGACCAGGCAATCATCGACCTGATCGACCCTGACGACTTCATTCTGCCCTGCGGCGAACGCTTGCCGGTCGGGCAGTTCCTCGAGGAAATCCGTCAGGCCGGCAGCGATGGCTTCTTCTCCTTCGACAGCGTCGCTGACACCTTTACCCATTGCTTCGCCGCTCCGGTCAAAGACCCAGGCGGCGTGGCCATCGCCACCCTGTGCATCGTCGCGCCAAGGGCCGACGCCAGGAAAAATTACGCCGACTACCGCCGGGTGCTGATCGACAGCGCCAACAGCCTGGCCCGGCGCATCAACGATTAACAGCGGCTGCCGGCAGCCGCGTGGATGAGGAGTTCAAACATGTCTTCTGCCCCAAACACTGCCAATGTGGAAAAAGGTGCGGCCAGCCACGGCGCCAGCCTGGTCCGTGATGTGAGCCTGCCAGCGCTGGTGCTGCATCGCCAGGCACTGGAGCACAACATTCGCTGGATGCAGGACTTTGTCAGCAACAGCGGCGCGCAACTGGCGCCCCACGGCAAAACCAGCATGACCCCGGCATTGTTCCGTCGACAACTGGACGCTGGTGCCTGGGGTATCACCCTGGCCAGCGCCACGCAAACCCGCGCGGCCTATGCCCATGGCGTGCGCCGGGTATTGATGGCCAACCAACTGGTCGGCACACCGAACATGGCACTGATCGCCGACCTGCTGGCCGACCCGGCCTTCGACTTCTATTGCATGGTCGATCACCCGGACAATGTCGCCGACCTTGGGGCGTATTTCGCTTCGCGCGGTGTGCGCCTGAACGTGATGATCGAATACGGCGTGGTCGGTGGGCGGTGCGGTTGCCGTAGCGAACAGGAAGTGCTCGACCTGGCCCAGGCCATTGCCGCGCAACCGGCGCTGGCTTTGACTGGCATCGAGGGTTACGAAGGGGTGATTCACGGTGACCACGCGGTGAGCGGTATCCGCGATTTCGCCGGCTCGCTGGTGCGCCTGGCGGTGCAGTTGCAGGACAGCGGCGCATTCGCAATCGCCAAGCCGATTATCACGGCCTCAGGTTCTGCCTGGTATGACCTGATTGCCGAAGAGTTCGAAGCGCAGAACGTCGCTGGGCGTTTCCTTAGTGTGCTGCGCCCTGGCAGTTATGTGGCCCACGACCATGGCATCTACAAGGAAGCACAGTGCTGCGTGCTCGACCGTCGCAGCGACCTGCACGAAGGCCTGCGTCCGGCGTTGGAAGTCTGGGCGCATGTGCAGTCGTTGCCGGAACCGGGGTTTGCGGTGATTGCCCTGGGCAAACGCGACGTGGCCTATGACGCCGGTTTGCCGGTGCCGCTGCTACGTTACAAGGCGGGCTTGGTGCCGGCCAGCGGGGACGATGTGAGCGCATGCAAGGTGACTGCGGTCATGGATCAGCATGCGTTCATGACCGTGGCGCCGGGAGTGGATCTGCGTGTGGGCGATATCATTTCGTTCGGTACTTCGCATCCGTGCCTGACGTTTGACAAGTGGCGTGTTGGTTGTCTGGTGGACGAGCAGTTGAACGTCATCGAAACCATGGAAACCTGTTTCTAAGATTTGAAACCGCAGCGCGCCCATCGCGAGCAGGCTCGCTCCCACAGTGTTTTGGGTGTGCCTGCTATTTATGGCAACTCACAAATCCTGTGGGAGCGAGCCTGCTCGCGATGGGGCCCTGATAGTTAACATCGCAACACCAGAGACCCCACCCCATGAACACCATCAACACCCTCGGCCCCAACACTCCGCGCATCGCCCTGATCGGCGAATGCATGATCGAGTTGCAGCAACGTTCCGACGGCAGTCTGCAGCAGAGCTTCGGCGGCGACACCTTGAACACCGCGGTGTACCTGTCCCGCGAATTGGGGGCGGCCGGTAGTGTGGATTACGTCACCGCCCTGGGTGACGACAGTTTCAGCGATGCCATGTGCCAAACCTGGGCTGCGGAAAACGTCGGTGTGGGCATGGTCCAGCGTCTGCCTGGGCGCTTGCCGGGGCTGTATTGCATCCAGACCGACGCCGCGGGTGAGCGGCGTTTTCTTTACTGGCGCAATGAAGCGGCCGTGCGTGATTGTTTCACCACCCCGGCCGCAGCGCCGATTCTCGCGGCGCTGCCCGATTACGATCTGTTGTATTTCAGCGGGATCACCCTGGCAGTGCTTGGCGCGCAGGGACGGGAGAAGTTGCTGCAAACCCTGATAGAAGCTCGACAGCGCGATGCGCGGATTGTTTTCGACAACAATTACCGGCCACGCTTGTGGGCCTCGGCCGAAGAGGCGCGCGCGGCTTATCGCAGCGTATTGCCCTATGTCGACCTGGCGTTGTTGACCGTCGATGACGAGCAGGCACTGTTCGATTTTGCCGACTGCGATGCCGTGTTTGCCGCTTACGAACAGATCGGCACGCCTGAAGTGGTACTCAAGCGGGGCGCCGATGCGTGCCTGATTCGATGCGCCGGCGAGTCGTTCGAAGTGCCGGCGCAAAAGGTCGAGCGGGTGGTTGATACGACGGCGGCGGGGGATTCGTTCAGCGCGGCGTACCTGGCTTCAAGGCTCAAGGGCGCAAGCCCGGTGGAGGCGGCTGAGGCCGGGCATCGGTTGGCGAGTCGGGTGATTCAGGTGTCGGGGGCGTTGATTGCGAAATAGTGGTGGATGGCCGCTGGCTACGCCATCGGTTCGCGAGCAAGCCCGCTCCCACAGGGATGGGGGGTGGTGGCATATTTTGCCGACTCACAAAATCCAATGTGGGAGCGGGCTTGCTCGCGAAGGGGGCTTTCAAACCAGCCCATCAATCCCGGTAAAAAACCTGCACCAGGTGATAACCAAACTTACTCTTGATCGGCCCATGCACCACTCGCAGCGGTTTCTTGAAGATCACCGCATCGATCACGCCGACCATCTGGCCGGGCCTGACCTCACCAAGGTCGCCACCACGTTTGCCGGACGGGCAGGTGGAGTATTTTTTGGCCAGCACATCAAAGGCTTCGCCTTTGGCGATGCGCTGCTTGAGTTGCTCGGCTTCTTCCGAGGTTTTCACCAGAATATGGCGGGCTTGAGCTTTCATGGGGCGGTTACCTTGCAACGGCGGTGACAACGGGGCGCGCGATTATGCCTCAAGTCAGCGGGCATGGCCGATCATCGTGCGAATCTTGTTGGCCAGCAGGTCGATGGTAAATGGTTTGGACACCATGTCCATGCCGTGCTCGAGGAAGCCCTGGCGTTCGGCGGCGATTTCCGCGTAGCCGGTCATGAACAGCACTTTCAATTCGGGACGATGCTGGCGGGCGATTTCCGCCAGTTGCCGGCCATTCATCCCCGGCAGGCCGACGTCGGTCACCAGCAGGTCCACCCGCAAGTCGGACTCGAGCATGGGCAGGGCGGCACTGGCGTCTTCGGCTTCGTAGGCGCGGTAACCGAGCTCGTTCAACAGATCGAGCACCAGCATGCGCACCGCTGAATCGTCTTCCACCAGCACTACGGTTTCCCCGGCAATGACTGGCGGTGCTTCGCCCACCAGCGGCTGCGGCTCCGCCACCTGTTCGGTGCCGTCCAGACGCGGCAGATACAGGCGCACACAGGTGCCCCGGTCTGGCAGGCTGGACAGGGTGACATGGCCGCCCGACTGCTGGGCGAAACCGTAGATCATCGACAACCCCAGGCCGGTGCCCTGGCCAATGGGTTTGGTGGTGAAAAAGGGATCGAATGCCTTGGACAATACCGATGGCGTCATGCCGATGCCGTTGTCGCTGACGGCAATCATCAGGTAGTCCCCGGCGTTGACCTGTTCCAGGGTGGTGATGTCGCTGCCATCGAGATACACGTTGGCCGTTTCGATCAACAGCTCGCCGCCGTCGGGCATGGCATCGCGTGCGTTGATCACCAGGTTGAGCAAGGCATTTTCCAATTGACTGACATCGGTGTTGACCAGCCAGACGTTCTCGGTCAATTGCAGTTTGAGTTCAATGTGGTCGCCCGTGGTGCGGCTGAGCAAATCTTCCAGCGAATGGATCAGCTCATTGGCGTTGAGCGGCTTGCGATTGAGCGACTGGCGCCGGGAGAACGCCAGCAGGCGATGGGTCAGGGCGGCGGCGCGGTTGGCCGAGGACACGGCCGCTTCGGTGAAGCGGGTAATTTCGTCGACACGGCCTTCGGCAATGTAGCGCTGCATCAGGTCAAGGCTGCCGATGATGCCGGTGAGCATGTTGTTGAAGTCGTGGGCAATGCCGCCGGTGAGCTGGCCGACCGCTTCCATTTTCTGCGCATGGCGCAGCGCTTCTTCGGCGCGTTCGCGCTCGCACATCTCGTTTTGCAGGCGTTCGTTGGCTTGCGCCAGTTGCCGGGTGCGGGCGGCCACCCGTTCTTCCAGGGTTTCATTGAGGTTACGCAGGGCTTCCTCGGTCTGTTTGCGCTCGGTTTCGTCGATCACGAAGATGTAGAAACCGTTGACCGTGCCATCCGCCCCGTGGCGCGGCAGATAATTCATCAGGGCCTGGCGGATGCTGCCGTCGCGATGTGGGGTGCTAATGCTGAAGCTGCAGGGTCTGCCGGACAGTGCTTCGGCGACGTAGGACGCACGCAGCGCGTAGGCTTCTTTTCCGAGCACTTCAACTATGGTCCGGCCATAGAGTTCCTGAGGCGTCAGGCCGTACCAGTCGAGGTAAGCGGCATTGTTCAGGCGAAAGCGTTCCTCGCGGTCGACGTAGCTGATCAGGATTGGCATGGCGTTGATGATCAGCTGCAGCTCGGTCTGGCTCTGGCGCAGGGCCTGTTCGGTTTGTTTGCGCTCGGTAAGATCAAGGGCTGCACCGAGGAAGCGGATCGGGCGGTCATGGTGATCCTTGTAGCAACGGCCACGGGCAAACACCCAGCGCAGCTCCCCATCCGCTTGCAGCAGGCGATATTCTTCGGCGTACTCGCTGCCCTGGGTGATGCAGTGCCTGATGCTGCGGGTGATCAGGGCGCGGTCCTCGGGGTGCACGCCATTAAGGTATTCGCTGATTGGCAGATGATTGGCCTTGGCCGGATCGATGCCATGTAACTGGGCGAAATGCGCGTCGGCGATGAAGCGGTCCTCGCTGATGTCCCAATCCCAGGTACCGACCGCGTCAGTGGCGGCGAGGGCCAGTTGCAAGCGTTCTTCGGTTTCGCGCTGGGCCTTGAGGCTGGCGGCCGAACGTTGTTCGAGCTCCAGAGCGATGCGTCGGCGTTCGTTGGTTTGGATGGCCGTGACCAGAATTCCCGCGACCTCGGTATTTTCGTCACGAATGGGGCTGTAGGTCAGGTCCAGCCAGAGGTCGGATTCCTGGGCTTCGCCTTGCAGGGTGAAGCGCTGTTCGCTGTAGGTGCGCACCTGACCTTGCAGCACCGCGTGGTAAATCGGATCGGTGAAGTCCTTCAGCTCAGGCCAGATCTGGTGCGTCGGTTGCCCGAAAGCCTGCGGATGTTTACTGCCGGCCAGCAGGGCGAAACCGTCGTTGTAGATCTGCGTCAGCTGCGGGCCCCACAGCAACAGCATCGGCATCGGTGAGTGAATCACGATATCCACGGCGGTTCGCAGGCTCTGTGGCCAGTTGCTGGCAGCGCCCAGCGGACTGTTTTCCCAGTCCAGTCGGGCAATCAGGGCCTGGGCATCGCTGGCGGTCGGTGTTGCATTCATCGAGAAGTCCTGCGCATAAGTCGGCATGGCTGTGCCTATTCTTGCACAGCTGGGCGATGCTGGAGGATTCGGTGGGGTGAGCGGTTCACGTTGCAGGCACCCTGTGGGAGCGGGCTTGCTCGCGAAGGCGGAGTATCAGTTCTCAATGATGCCGACTGACACACCGCCTTCGCGAGCAAGCCCGCTCCCACAGGGGGGGGGCGCAACCTCAGGTTTTCAGTTCAGGACGGTCGCGAAATTGCTCCAGGGCTTCGGGGTTGGCCAGTGCATCGGTGTTTTTCACTTTCTGCCCGTGCACGACGTTACGCACCGCCAGTTCAACCACCTTGCCGCTGATAGTCCGGGGAATGTCCGTGACCGCGACAATCTTAGCCGGCACGTGGCGCGGTGTGGTGTTGGCGCGGATCATCTGGCGAATCTGCTGCTGCAGCTCCTCGTCCAGTTCGACGCCATCGTGCAATCGCACGAACAGCACCACGCGCACGTCTTCCTGCCACTGCTGGCCGATGGCGACACTGTCGAGTACCTGCGGGACTTTCTCCACCTGACGATAGATTTCCGCGGTGCCGATGCGCACGCCGCCGGGATTGAGTACCGCGTCCGAGCGTCCGTGGATCATCATCGCGCCGTGGGGCAACTGCTCGGCATAATCGCCCTGGGCCCATACGCCGGGGAACTGGCTGAAATACGACGCCAGCAGTTTCTTCCCGTCAGGATCACTCCAGAGGCCGACGGGCATCGCCGGGAAGTGGCGGGTGCAAACCAGCTCGCCCTTTTCGCCAATCACCGGCTGACCCTTGTCATTCCAGACTTCCACCGCCATGCCCAGGCTCTTGCCCATGATTTCTCCACGTCGCACCGGTAGCCAAGGGTTGCCGTTGACGAAGCAGGAAACGATATCGGTACCACCCGACATCGATGCCAGGCGCACGTCGGGTTTGAAGTCGCGGTAGACGTAGTCGTAGCTTTTCGGTGCCAGGGCAGAACCGGTGCAGAGCAGGGTTTTCAGGCTGTCCAGTTCATGGCTGGACCTGGGCCTGACACCGCTGCTTTCCAGGGTGGCGAGGTATTTGGGGCTGGTCCCGAAGACACTGATGCGCTCGTCGTCGATCAGCTCCAGCAAGCGCGAGTTATCGGGATGGAACGGCGAGCCATCGTACAGCACCACGGCGCTGCCCACGGCCAGGGCCGAGACCAGCCAGTTCCACATCATCCAGCCGCAGGTGGTGTAGTAGAACAGGCGATCGCCGGGGCCGAGATCGCAATGCAGGCCGTGCTCCTTGACGTGTTGCAGGAGCACGCCGCCGGTGCTGTGGATGATGCACTTGGGCACCCCGGTGGTGCCGCTGGAGTAGAGGATGTACAGCGGATGGGCGAATGGTACCGGGACAAAGTCCGGCTCGCCGCCGGGGTCGTAAAAGTCGTCCCACAGCGTCACGTTGGCCTGCGTGCGGAAATCTTCGATGTGCGCCTGCGCTCGCGCGTAGGGCACGACAACCAGCTGTTGCAATGATGGCAGGCGCTCGAGAATCTCGTTGATCTTGGCAGTCTGGTCGATCTCCTTGCCGGCGTAACGGTAACCGGCGCAGGTGACCAGCACGTTCGGTTCGATCTGGCCGAACCGGTCAACCACCCCCTGGGTGCCGAAGTCCGGTGAAGAACAGGACCAGATCGCCCCGAGGCTGGTGGTGGCGAGCATGGCCACCAGGGTTTGCCAGGTGTTGGGCATGCACGCGGCGACCCGGTCGCCAATACCGACACCGGCGGCCTTCAGACCGTTCTGAAAGCCGGCCACATGCTCCGCGAGTTCAGCCCAGGTCAACTGTTCGCGCTGGCCGTTTTCGCCGACAGCCACCACCGCCACTGCATCGTCGCGACGGCGCAGCAGGTGTTCGGCAAAGTTCAGGGTTGCGCCGGGGAACCACTGGGCGCTGGGCATCTGTGGGCCTTCGCGCAGCACCGCGTCCGGTTGATCGTGGAAGCGGATGTCGAAGAAGTCGACGATGGCCTGCCAGAAATCTTCACGATGGTCGATGGACCATTGGTGCAGGGCAGGGTAGTCATCGATTTTCAGAGCATGCCGCTGATTGATGAAGCGCCGAAAGGCCTCCATGCGAGTCTTGGCGATGCGCTTGGCGTCGGGTTGCCAGAGGATGTCGGACATGGTTTGCCTCTTCTTATCGCATACATGGGTGCTTTTGTGGCGAGGGGGCTTGCCCCCGCTGGGTGGCGAAGCCACCCCAGGCCCTGCGCCCCCATTTTCTGGGTATACCGCGAGCATAGCGTTTGCGACTGCTTCGCAGCCGAACGGGGCGGTGCGGCGGTCCGACAAGCCCCCTCCCCACAAGGGTCTTGCAGGCGCTTACTGCGCCAACCACCCGCCATCGACATTCCACGCCGCCCCACGCACCTGGCTGCCGGCCTCGCTGCACAGGAACAGCACCAGTTCACCCAGTTGCGGTGGCGTCACGAATTCCAGCGATGGCTGCTTTTCAGCGAGCAAATCATGCTGTGCCTGCTGCGGATCAATTCCGGTCGCAGCGCGGTCGTCGATTTGTTTTTGCACCAATGGCGTGAGCACCCAGCCCGGGCAAATCGCGTTGCAGGTGACATTGCTGGTGGCGGTTTCCAGGCCCACCACTTTGGTCAAACCGATCACCCCGTGCTTGGCGGCCACGTACGCCGCCTTGCCCACCGAGCCGACCAGGCCATGCACGGATGCGATGTTGATCACCCGGCCCCAGCCCTTGGCGCGCATGCCCGGCAGGCTCAGGCGGGTGCTGTGGAACACCGACGACAGGTTGATGGCGATGATCGAATCCCAGCGCTCCTCCGGAAACTCCTCGACCGCTGCCACGTGCTGAATGCCCGCGTTGTTGACCAGAATATCCACGCCGCCGAACTCGCGCTCGGCATAGGCGATCATCTGGGCAATCTGTGCCGGGTCGCTGACGTCGGCCGGGTGATGGCCGACCTTGCCGCCGAACTGTTGCACCTGGGCGATGACCTCGCACGGGTCGCCGAAACCATTGAGGATCAGGTTGGCCCCGGCCTTGGCCAGGCTGAGCGCGATACCCAGGCCGATGCCGCTGGTGGAGCCGGTGACCAGTGCGGTCTTGCCCGATAAAGTCGTCATGAATACCTCACACAATGCCAGTGGCGTAGAAGGTGCCGATCACCACGAAAACCGCGAGTGTCTTGATCAGCGTAATACAGAAAATGTCTTTATAGGCCTCGCGGTGGGTCAGCCCGGTGACCGCCAGCAAGGTGATCACCGCGCCGTTGTGCGGCAGGGTGTCCATGCCGCCACTGGCCATCGCGGCGACCCGGTGCAGCACTTCCAGGGGAATATTCGCGGCGTGGGCGGCGCTGATGAACTGCTCGGACATCGCCGCCAGCGCAATGCTCATGCCCCCTGACGCGGAGCCGGTGATACCGGCCAGCAGGGTCACGGTAATCGCTTCATTGACCAGCGGATCGGGAATGTTCTTGAGCCAGTCGGCCAGTACCAGGAAGCCCGGCAACGAAGCAATCACGGCACCGAAACCGTATTCCGACGCGGTGTTCATCGCTGCCAGCAGTGCGCCGCTGACCGCACTCTTGCTGCCCTCGGCGAGCTTGCTGCGAATGGCCTGGAAACCGAATGCCAGCACCATCAGGATGCCCACCAGCAGCGCGGCTTGTACCGCCCAGATCGCCGTGAGTTTGGCGATTTCGGTGGTGACCGGAGCGGCCATGCCCGGCAGCTGCAGGCTGTGGGTCTTGCCGTACCACTGTGGAATCCAGTGGGTGAACAACAGGTTCATGATGCCCACCGCCAGCAGCGGCGAGAGGGCGATCCATGGATTGGGCAGCTTGATGTCGGCAGCGGTTTCCGGCTCGTTGCGCAAATCAGTGCCGTAACCTTCGCCGGTGCGTTGCGCCTTGTTGCGCTGGCGCTGCAGAAACAGCATGCCGGCGCAGAACACGAAGATGGTGCCGATCACACCCAGCCAGGGCGCGGCCCATGCGGTGGTGTTGAAGAAGGTACTGGGGATGATGTTCTGGATCTGCGGAGTGCCGGGCAGAGCGTCCATGGTGAAGGAGAATGCGCCCAGGGCAATGGTCGCCGGGATCAGGCGTTTGGGGATATTGCTCTGGCGGAACATTTCAGCGGCGAAGGGATAAACCGCGAACACCACCACGAACAGCGAAACACCGCCATAAGTCAGCAGGGCGCAGACCAGCACGATCACCAGCATCGCCTGGCGGGTGCCAAGCAGGCGGATCGCGGCAGCAACGATCGAGCGGGAGAAGCCCGACAGCTCGATCAGCTTGCCGAACACGGCACCGAGCAGGAATACCGGGAAGTACAGCTTGATGAAACCGACCATTTTCTCCATGAACACGCCGGTGAAGACGGGGGCAACGGCGGAAGGGTCGGTGAGCAGGACAGCGCCGAGGGCGGCAATGGGGGCAAAAAGGATAACGCTGTAGCCACGGTAAGCAGCCAGCATCAGCAGCGCGAGGGCTGCCAAGGCAATGATCACACTCATGGTGTGTCTCCTGGGTTGTTATTTTTGTAGGGTGGATCTGTTGTAGGAGAGGCGTATAGCGAGATTTGTGCCATGTGCTTAAGTTGTTGAAATATAACGATATATTTTGTTTGTGGGACGGCGGGTGGCGAATTCGTCTCGTTCTGGAGAATTTGTTGCGCGGCTGGAATGATCGCTGGCAAGCCAGCTCCTACAAGTCAGCGGTGTTCCACGGTACGTTGGTGCGCCTAAAACCCGTAGGAGCCGGCTTGCTGGCGATGCGCGCAAGCGCAAAAACAACGGCGTCTACAAAAAGAGATAGATATCTCACTATTGAGACTCGGCAATCCCCAAGGCCGCCATCTTTTTGTAAAGCGTCGACCGCCCAAGCCCCAGCCGGGCCGCCGCCTCAATCACCTTGCCGCCGCATTGTGCGAGGGTGCTCTCAATCAAATGCCGATCGAAACGCTCCCGCGCCGCGCTGAACGTTTCATGGGCCAGCGGCTCAAGGGTCAAGGGCGCCACACGCTCCACCGGGGTGAAGGTGCCAATGGCCGCACGGATATCCGCAGTTGTCAGGCGCAAGTCATCGCTAAGCAGGGCGGCTCGCTCGAGCACGTTGCGCAATTCGCGGATGTTCCCCGGCCAGGCGTGCTGAGTCAGCAGCGCCAGCGCTTCGTGGTGCAGTTCGTGCTGGCTGCGCAGTTCCTCGAGGATCGCTTCGCTGAGCGCCGGCACGTCGTCGAGGCGGTCGCGCAGGGGCGGGACTTGAATAGGCAACACATTGAGGCGGTAATACAGATCGGCGCGAAACTCGCCGCGCTTGATTGCCGCTTCGAGGTCCGTGGAAGTCGCGGCGATCACTCGCACATCGCTCTGAATCATTTCGTTGGAGCCGACCGGTTCGAACTCTTTTTCCTGCAGCACCCGCAGCAGTTTGCTTTGCAGGGGCAGCGGCATGTCGCCGATTTCATCAAGGAACAAAGTGCCGCCCTGGGCGATCTGCAACTTGCCGGCGCGGCCCTTGCGATCGGCTCCGGTAAAGGCGCCAGGGGCCGTGCCGAAGAACTCGGCCTCCAGCAACGACTCGGGAATCGCCGCACTGTTGATGCTGACGAAGGCCTTGTGCGCTCGCGGCGAGGCATTGTGGATGGCCTGGGCCAGCAACTCTTTGCCCGTGCCGGTTTCGCCCAGCAGCAACACTGGCGATTCGGTGCTGGCACTGCGTCGGGCACGGCGCTTGACTTCGAGGCTGGCCGCGCTGGTGCCGATGAAGTGGGCGAAGTTGTACTTGGTCTGCCGCGCGCGTAACAGCGAGCGGGTGGAGGCCAGTTCTTCCTGCATGCTCATGTAGCGTTTGAGCATGGGTGAAAGGCTGCGCAATTCATCGAACAGGGCAAAGCCGATGGCGCCGATCACCACGCCGGTGTCGTCGTGAATTGGCAGGCGCATGACCACCAGCGGTTCTTTTGAGGTGTCCTGCATGTCGAGCAATATCGGCCGACCAGTGCGCACCACTTCGCGCAACAGACTGCCGGGAATAACGCTTTCGCAGGGTTTACCGATGGCAATTTCCGCCGATTCCAGGCCGAAACGGCGGGCATAGCGCTCGTTCATCCAGACGATGTTGGCGTCGCGGTCGACAATCACCGTGCCTTCGCTGGATTGCTCGATGATCTCGAACAGCGAGCGGATCGCCAGCAGGCGCACGCGCTGGTAGTCCTTGAGGTTTTCGGTGGTGTTCATCTGTAGCGTCCATTTTTGGGATCAAGATCAAAAGATCACAGCCTGCGGCAGCTCACAGGGAATGCGGTCCCCTGTGGGAGTGAGCCTGCTCGCGATTGTCGCGACGCGGTCTGAAACCTGGCACTGAATCATGCATGCCCCAAAAGCGCCGCCGCCAACAGCTCCTTGGTATACGGATGCTGCGGCGAATCGAACACGTCATGGCTGGCGCCGCTTTCCACCACTTTGCCATCCTTGATCACGATCATGTCGTGAGCCAGGGCGCGCACCACCGCAAGGTCATGGCTGATGAACAGGTAGGTCAATCCGTATTTTTCCTGAAGCTGGCGGAGCAGGGCGACCACCTGTTTTTGCACGGTGCGGTCCAGCGCCGAGGTCGGCTCATCGAGCAGGATCAATTCGGGCTTGAGCACCAGTGCCCGGGCAATGGCGATGCGTTGGCGTTGGCCGCCGGAAAATTCGTGAGGGTAGCGATGACGGCTCTGCGGGTCGAGGCCGACCTCCGTCAGTGCCCGTTTAACTTCAGCATTACATTGCTCGGCGCTCAGCTGACGATGCACTTGCAGGCCTTCGCTGATGATCTGCGCCACGGACATTCTGGGGCTGAGGCTGCCGAAAGGGTCCTGAAACACCACCTGCATCTTCTTGCGCCACGGCCTCAGCTGCTTTTGCGTCAAGCCGTCCAGCGCCTCGCCCTGGAAGCGAATGCTGCCTTCGGAATCGAGCAGACGCAGGATCGCCTGACCCAGAGTGGACTTGCCCGAACCGGATTCGCCGACAATGCCCAGGGTTTTGCCACGCTGGATGTTCAGGCTGATGCCGTCCACGGCTTTGAGGTACGTCTTGCGCTGGAACAGGCCGCCACTGACGGCGAACTGCACCTGCAAATTATCCACCTCCAGCACGTTTTCGCGCTGGTCTCGGGGCAGGGCTTCACCTTCCGGTTCGGCGTTCAACAGCTCGCAGCTGTAAGGGTGTTTCGGCTCGTTGAAGAGCGTTTCACAAGGCGCCTGCTCGACAATTTCCCCGGCCTTCATCACGCACACCCGCTGGGCGATGCTGCGCACCAGATTGAGGTCGTGGCTGATCAGCAGCAGCGACATGCCCAGGCGGTGTTGCAGGGATTTGAGCAGCAACAGGATCTTGCGCTGCACCGTCACATCCAGTGCGGTGGTCGGCTCGTCGGCGATCAGCAACTCCGGCTCGCAAGCCAGGGCCATGGCAATCATCACCCGCTGACGCTGGCCCCCGGACAATTGATGCGCATAGGCCTTGAGCCGTTCCTCGGCTTTCTGAATGCCCACCAGATGCAGCAGCTCGAGAATCCGTGCCCGCGCCGCTTTACCGGCCAGGCCTTTATGCACCAGCAACGTCTCGCCAATCTGCTTTTCGATGCTGTGCAGCGGATTGAGCGAGGTCATCGGCTCCTGGAAAATCATCGCAATGCGATTGCCGCGCAACTGACGCAGTTTTTTGCCCTCGGCCCCCACCAGCTCCTGGCCGCGATAACGGATGCTGCCGGTCGTCTCGGTGCCGCATTCGGGGAGCAATTGCAGGATCGAGTGGGCGGTGACCGACTTGCCCGAGCCCGACTCACCGACCAGCGCCAGGCATTCGCCGGGGCGGATATCCAGGTTCAGGTTGCGCACCACGGTCTGGCCGCTGAAGGCGACGCTGAGGTCACGGATTTCGATCAGGTTAAGCATATCAATGTCCGTTGCATGGCCATGTCTTCAGGAGCGAGGGTCGAACGCATCGCGCAACGCCTCGCCGATAAACACCAGTAGGGAAAGAATCAGCGCCAGGGTGAAGAATGCGGTCAGCCCCAGCCAGGGCGCTTGCAGGTTCTGCTTGCCCTGGCCGATCAGTTCGCCCAGCGAAGCGCTGCCGGCGGGCATGCCGAAGCCGAGAAAGTCCAGCGCCGTCAGGGTCGAGATGGCCCCGGTCAGAATGAACGGCAGGTAACTCAAGGTCGCATTCATGGCATTGGGCAGAATGTGCCGCACGATGACTTTGCGGTCGGTCAGGCCCAATGCGCGAGCGGCCTTGACGTATTCCAGGTTGCGCCCGCGCAGGAACTCGGCGCGCACCACGTCCACCAGCGCCAGCCATGAAAACAGCGCCATGATCCCCAGCAGCCACCAGAAATTCGGTTCGACGAATCCCGAGAGGATGATCAGCAGGTACAGCACCGGCAAACCGGACCAGACCTCGAGCAGGCGCTGGCCGAGCAGATCGACCCAGCCACCGTAGTAGCCTTGCAGGGCGCCGGCGGCGATGCCGATCAGGGCACTGACAAGGGTCAGCATCAAGGCAAACAGGATCGACACCCGGGCGCCGAAAATCACCCGGGCCAATACATCCCGGGCCTGGTCGTCGGTGCCCAGCCAATTCACGCTGGAGGGCGGGCTGGGTGCCGGTTTGTTCAGGTCATAGTTCGGCGTGTCGTCGCTGAACGGGATCGGCGGAAACAGCAGCCAGCCGCCGTCTTTCTTGATCAGCTGCTGTACGTAGTCGCTGCGGTAATCGGCCTGAAACGGCAACTTCCCGCCGAACTCCTGTTCGGTATAGCGCTTGAGGGCAGGGAAGTACCACTGGCCCTGATAACTGACCATCAGCGGTTTGTCGTTGGCGATCAGTTCGCCGCCCAGGGTCAGCATGAACAGACCGATAAATAACCACAGCGACCACCAGCCACGACGGTTTTTCTTGAAACGCTCGAAGCGGCGGCGGGCCAGCGGAGAAAGCTTGAGCATCAGGCATTCCTCGCGGCGAAGTCGATGCGCGGGTCGACCAGGGTGTAGCAAAGATCGCCGACCAGTTTTATCAGCAGGCCGAACAGGGTGAAGATGAACAGTGAGCCGAACACCACCGGGTAGTCCCGCGACACCGCGGCTTCGTAACTCATGCGCCCCAGACCATCGAGGGAGAAGATCACTTCGATCAGCAGCGAGCCGGCAAAGAACACGCTGATAAAGGCCTGGGGGATGCCCGATACCACCAGCAGCATGGCGTTGCGGAACACGTGGCCGTACAGCACCCGTCGCTCGCTCAAGCCCTTGGCGCGGGCGGTGACCACGTATTGACGGGTGATTTCATTGAGGAACGAGTTTTTCGTCAGGATGGTGAGTGTGGCGAAACCGCCGATCACCAGCGCCGTCACCGGCAGGACCAGGTGCCAGAAGTAATCGGCGACCTTGCCCAGGGTCGACAGCGAATCGAAGTTGTCCGAGACCAGCCCGCGCACCGGGAACCAGTTCAACGACGTGCCGCCGGCAAACACCACGATCAGGAACATGGCGAACAGGAATGCCGGCATGGCGTAGCCGATGATGATCGCGGTGCTGCTCCAGATATCGAAATGGCTGCCATGGTGCACAGCCTTGCGGATGCCCAGGGGAATCGACACCAGGTAGGTGATCAGCGTCGCCCATAACCCGAGGGAAATGGTGACCGGCATTTTTTCCAGGATCAGGTCAGTGACCGTGGCGCCCCGGAAGAAGCTTTTGCCGAAGTCCAGGCGTGCGTAACTGGTGAGCATCAGCCAAAGGCGCTCGTGGGCCGGCTTGTCGAAACCGTACTGTTTTTCAATGTCTTTGATCAGCTTCGGATCCAGGCCGCGACTGGCCCGGGAAGTGCCGCTCATGGCTTCACTGGAACCGCCGCCGACCGCGGCACCGCCTATGCCTTGCAGGTGGGCGATGGCCTGTTCCACCGGCCCGCCCGGCGCGGCCTGGACGATGACGAAGTTGACCAGCAGGATGATCACCAGCGTCGGGATGATCAACAGCAGGCGCCGCAATATGTAAGCCCACATCAGTGCGGCCCTCCGGGTCTGCCTCGGCGGATGCGCTCGGCGGTCATTTGCTGGTTGGTCAGTGGTGTGCGGCTCATTTCCCACCAGCTTTCGATGGCTTCGTCATTGCTCGCCTGCACGTCCGGGATGCCGAAGCGGTTCCACCATACTGTGGAGGTGCCCGGTGGGTAATAGTTGGGAATCCAGTAGTAGTTCCATTGCAGCACCCGGTCCAGCGCGTGGGCATAGCGCAGCATTTCAGGCTGGGTATCGGCCCGCACCAGGCCTTTGATCAGGCTGTCCACCGCAGGGTTGCTCAACACCATGTAGTTGTTGGAGCCCGGATCGGTTGCCGCCACCGAGCCGAAATAGTTGAACAACTCACCCCCCGGAGAGGTGGTGACCGGGTAGCCGGTTACGATCATGTCGTAGTCGCGGCTCATCAGGCGGTTGACGTACTGGGACGAATCGATGCGGCGGATGTTCAGGTCGATGCCGATCTGTTTCAAGCTGCGCTTATAAGGCAGCAGCAAACGGTCCAGACCGTTCTGGCTGACCAGGAAGGTAAAGCTCAGTGGCTCACCGTTGGCGTTGACCAGATGATCACCGTCCGGTTTCCAGCCGGCCTGTTCGAGCAAGTCCAGGGCTTGCAATTGCTTGTCGCGAATCAGGCCGCTGCCATCGGTTTTCGGTGCCTCGAACACCTGGGTGAAAACTTCGTCGGGAATCTGCCCGCGCAAGGGTTCGAGAATCGCCAGCTCGCCGGCATCCGGCAATTGTCGGGCGGCAAGGTCCGTGTTGGAAAAGAAGCTCTGCTGGCGGATGTACAGGTTGCGCATCATCTGCCGGTTGCTCCATTCGAAATCCCAGAGCATCACCAGCGCCTGACGCACCCGGCGATCCTGGAACATCGGTTTTTGCAGATTGAACACAAAACCCTGGGACGGCTGCGGTGCCTGGGTCGCCAGATGGGCCTTTTGCAGGCGGCCGTCGCTCAGGGCCGGGCTTTCGTAGCCGATGGAGTATCCGGTGGCGGAAAACTCGCGGTTGTAGTCGTAGGCACCACCGCGCAGTACCTGGCGTGCCACGTCGGTATCGCCGAAGTACTCGATGCTGAACAGGTCGAAGTTGTACAGGCCGCGACTGACCGGCAAGTCCTTGCCCCACCAGTCGGGGTTGCGTTCGAAGGTGATGCTGCGCCCCGAGTCGACCTTGCTCACTTTATATGGACCGCTGCCCAGGGGGGGCTCGTAACCGCCGCCATCGGCGAAGTCGCGGGTGCTCCACCAGTGCTGGGGAAGCACCGGCAAGGTCGCGATGTCCAGCGCCAGGGTGCGGTTTTGATTGTTTTTGAAATCGAAGCGAACGGTCAGCGGCGCTTCCACTTCGACGCCTTGAACGTCGGCGAACTGGGTGCGATAACGCAGGCTGCCCTGGGTCATCAGCAAGTCGAAGGTATAGCGCACGTCTTGGGCAGTGATCGGTTTGCCATCGGCAAAACGCGCGTTGGGGTTGAGCTGGAAACGCAAGGACAGGCCGTCCTCGGAACGCTCCATTGCCTGCGCCACCAGGCCGTACACGGTATAAGGTTCATCGAGCGAGCGCTGGGCCAGGGGGGAGTAGAGCAGGCCGTCGATCTGTGAGACGCCGATACCCTTGTCGATGTAGGGCAGTATATGGTCGAAGTGCCCGATTTCGATCGCCGAACGACGCATGGCGCCACCCTTGGGGGCCTGGGCATTGGTGTAGTCGAAATGACTGAAACCGGCAGGGTATTTGGCCGGTTCGCCGTACACGGTCATTGCATGTTGTGGTGCGGCATTCACACCAGCGGCACTCAATAGCAGGGCCACGGCAGTGAACAACAGGGTCGGGAAAGCCAGTCGCATTGTCAGCCTTAGAGCCGGGTGGTCGTTAACGACAATTTGTACGCTAGCGGCGCGTCCCTCGCCAGCCTATTACGTGTGCGAAACACAACGGCCCGCCAAAAGGCGGGCCGTTGCATGCAAATTGCGCGAATCGATCAGTCCTGACGGCTGGTCACTTCCAGCAGGTGATAGCCGAACTGGGTCTTGACCGGGCCTTGCACGACATTGAGCGGCGCGCTGAAGACTACGGTGTCGAATTCTTTGACCATCTGGCCAGGACCGAACGAACCCAGGTCACCACCCTGACGGCTGGATGGGCAAGTGGAGTTTGCCTTGGCAACTTCGCCGAAATCGGCACCGCCCTCGATTTGGGCCTTGAGTTCGTTGCACTTGGCTTCGCTGGCAACAAGGATGTGACGGGCAGAGGCTTTAGCCATGGAAAAATACTCCTTTCAATGTTCGGTAAAGTGCTGAGCCTACCGGATTCAGTGATCTATTTCTCCTCAAAGTTCCCAGGTGCGCGGGATTCGCGGCGGGACACTTCTTATAACCCGGCATTGATCAGGCGTTCGGCGTGGCGTACATAGAGTTCAACCGGGTCAATGCCAGAACGAAGCCGGCCGGCTGGCTGGGCGATGCTGTCCAGGTGATCCAGCGCATAGTCGGAGCGGATGACGGTGCCCAGGTGGGAGCTGTAACGCCCGACCATGCCGTCGTTCTGGTCGGCCTCGGTGGTGAAGAAGCGGGAAAAGGACCGGCATATGGCGTGGAACGGGTTGAGCGCGTTGAGCCCTTCGTCGAGGATGCGTTCCTGCAGGACACCGCTCCATGAGTAATAACGAACACCATTGACCAATTCCTGGCCCATGCCGCCCCAGTTTTGCGGTAGCCCCTGAGGGTACTTGTCGTTGAAAGCCCCCACACCCTCGGTGGTCAGGGCGTTCAGGGCGGCGATAGCGCTCTGCGGCATGTAATGATCGTCGCTGAGCGCCGCGAGGAAATCGGCGAACAGCGTCACGGCTTTGTCGGCGACCTTTTCCGGCAGACGTCCTGGCGTGAGCGCCTTGCGCAGGAAATCGGCCAGCTCCGAGCCATGGTTTGGCCCACTGACCGAGGTCACCGAGGCAATCGCGGCCGGATCCATCGCTGCGGCATAACGCGCGGCCAGTGCACCCTGGCTATGGCCGATCAGGTTGACTTTGCTGGAGCCCGTTCCTTGCAACACCCGTTCGATCTGCCCCAGCAACTGATCACCGCGTATCTCGTTGCTATGGGTGGCCGACAAGTGCGGGACGAATACTCTCGCCCCCGCATTTCTCAGGGCTTGCCTGATGTCATGAAAGAGCTCGAATTTGCCGATCCGATCGAAGCCCAATAATCCATGAACCAGCAGTATCGGGTAGCAGGTGTTTGCATTCCTTTGCATATTCGTACCTTTGCGCAGACGTTCTGGTGAGTGAAATTGCGCCTCACTCTAAAACACTGGGCGGTGGCGGGATGTATGAAAGGTCCGCCCCGGTCTGAAGAAAACGGCATAGGGGCAGTACGAAAGCCCGGATTGTGTCGCGTTCTTCGTCGCAGTGTTTCGGCACCTTTCACAGTGGTTAAGCCCTGTCTGCCCGCAGCCTTTGTGCAGCCTGACGCAACAGTTGTTCCGTGTCGGTCCAGCCCAGGCAGCCATCCGTCACCGAGACGCCGTACTGCAACGTCGAGCCCAGCGCTTGGCAACCCTCGAACAAGTGGCTTTCGATCATCACACCCATCAGCGAGCGATCGCCTTGCAGGCGTTGTTCGAGTACATCGTTGAACACTGCCGGTTGACGCAGCGGGTCCTTGCCGCTGTTGGCGTGGCTGCAATCGACCATGATCCGCGCCGGGATCTTCAGTCGGGTCAGGTCACTCTTCACCTGGGCGACGCTGTTGCGGTCGTAGTTGGGCCCGCGATGACCGCCGCGCAGTACCAGGTGCGTATCCGCATTGCCAGGGGTATGAATAATTGCCGGGTGGCCCTGGCTGTCGACACCGAAATGACGATGGGGGTGGGCCGCGGAGCGCATGGCGTCGCTGGCCACACCGACGCCGCCATCGGTTCCGTTCTTGAACCCTACCGGCATGTCCAGGCCGCTGGCCATTTCCCGATGGATCTGCGACTCGGTGGTGCGGGCACCAATGGCCACCCAGCTCAACAGGTCGTCGAAGTAGCCGGCCGCCATCGGTTGCAGCAGTTCGGTCGCAACGGGCAGGCCGAGGCGGAGCATTTCGCGTATCAGTTCGCGCGATAGCGTGAGGCCTGCGGCCATGTCGTCGCTGCCGTCCAGGTGCGGATCGTAGGCCAGGCCTTTCCAGCCGACAGTGGTACGGGGTTTCTCGACGTAGGCGCGCATCACCAGCAGCATTTCGTCGCTGACCTCGGCGGCCAGGCGGGCGAGGTTGCCGGCGTATTCCAGGGCTGACTGCGGATCGTGGATCGAGCAAGGGCCGACGATGACCAGAAGGCGAGAGTCTTCACCGTTGAGGATCGCGCGAACCGCCTGGCGGTGGGCGCTGACTTGCTGGGTCAAGGCGTTGCAGAGGGGCAATTGCTGTTTGAGCTGCAACGAGCTTGGCAGACGCAGGGTCAGCGCTTCATTGGCAGGGCTCAGGGTGGACAGCGGCAGTGCGCAGGCGGACGAGTTCATATTCAAGGCTTCCTGGGCTGGCGGCGGGTTGATGCCCGCGCGCTCGGCCCTACTGGGGTGTTCGACAATTGGCCGGATTGGCTGCGTGTGTGTGCTTGCCACCTGTGGGTGACCGATCGGAGGCGGCAGGCTGTCCCGAGCGGAGGCTGCTAAATCGCCAGGCGGTAAAACTGTCGTAACGGTAATAAGTGGCGTAGTTCATTTTTGAATCCTCAAGTTGTCTGGTGTGTCGCTAAAAATGTGCGGCGCTGAAAAAACAAAACCCCCGGTCGGGAAGCCGACCGGGGGTTGAGAATTCTCTGGTGGCGACCCGTTTAAAGTGGGCGCCGTGTGGGTATCAGGCGCGCCAGTGGCTAAACCAATACCCAAAATAAAAGCTGACCGGAGCACAAGCGTCATTCACCCGGGCAGCCGCAACCGAGCGCGGGGCGCTGACGGTACGAAGCTGTAAGAGGGTGTTGAGCATGGTCTGTCTCCGATGGATGAACCGAGCTTACTAGAGGCCGGTACGCGGATTCAATCAGAAAATGCTATCGATCCACAAAGGCTATTTCTATCATCCGGGCACGACTCAAGTTGTGACACACTTTGGCCTTTCCCTGCCTGTCATGGTGCTTCGATGGAGTTTGAATGGCGCCCGGCAACTCCAGAGGATCTGGATTTCGCCCGCGACCTGACCTGCCGGAACATGTTGCGCTACTACATCCACCACGATTTGCTGTGGCAGGACGCAGCGTTCGACGTGGCCTGGGCAGGTCGCGACAACCGCATGATCACTCGCGGCGAGGACTTGCTGGGTTACGTCAGCCTTAGTCGTGACGCTGCATCCCTGTACATTCGCGAATTGCACATCACTGAAGCTTTCCGGGGGCAGGGTGCCGGCTCATGGGCGATTGATCAGGTGTTAACCGTTGCACGCGGGGAGCGGCGGCCGGCGTTGCGCCTGACGGTTTTCACCAACAATCCGGCGCACGCCCTGTACCAGCGAAAGGGCTTGCGCGTGGTGGGCAGGGACGAGTGTTTCCTGAGAATGCAGGTCGATCTCGATCGCTTGCAGTGTTGAGACACGCTTGCGGCAAGCCCTTGAAGATGAATTGAAACTCTTGAGCTGGCGCTTTCTGCTAGGTCTGCCAGTTGCTTTTTGCTAAGGTGTCTCGCAATTCAATAAGACCATTTCGCGAGGTGTCTGCTTGATTAGGGTGCTAGTAGTCGATGACCATGATCTCGTTCGTACAGGCATTACACGAATGCTGGCTGACATCGATGGCCTGCAAGTAGTCGGCCAGGCCGAGTCGGGAGAGGAGTCCCTGCTCAAGGCACGCGAACTGAAACCTGATGTGGTCTTGATGGACGTCAAGATGCCCGGTATCGGCGGTCTCGAGGCCACTCGCAAAATGTTGCGCAGCCACCCGGATATCAAGGTCGTTGCGGTTACCGTGTGTGAGGAAGACCCGTTTCCTACACGGCTATTGCAAGCCGGTGCCGCGGGCTACCTGACCAAGGGTGCCGGTTTGTCCGAGATGGTCCAGGCCATTCGCCTGGTATTTGCCGGGCAACGCTACATCAGCCCGCAAATTGCCCAGCAACTGGCGATCAAATCCTTCCAGCCGACCAACGACTCGCCCTTCGACGCCTTGTCGGAGCGCGAAATCCAGATCGCACTGATGATAGTCGGCTGCCAGAAGGTGCAGATCATTTCCGATAAATTGTGCCTGTCCCCGAAAACAGTGAATACCTACCGTTACCGCATCTTCGAAAAACTTTCGATCAGCAGTGATGTGGAGTTGACGCTGCTGGCGGTTCGTCACGGCATGGTCGACGCCAGCCTCTGAAAATGACCGATACCTTTGATCCTGGCGCCTTCCTGTCAACCGTCAGCGGACGCCCCGGCGTGTATCGCATGTTCGACAGCGAGGCGCGGTTGCTCTACGTCGGCAAGGCCAAGAACCTCAAGAATCGCCTGTCGAGCTACTTCCGCAAGACCGGGCTTGCGCCCAAGACTGCTGCGCTGGTGGCGCGTATCGCCCAGGTCGAAACGACCATCACGGCCAACGAAACCGAAGCCTTGCTGCTTGAGCAGACGCTGATCAAGGAATGGCGTCCGCCTTACAACATCCTGCTTCGCGACGACAAATCCTATCCCTACGTCTATCTGTCGGACGGCGACTTCCCGCGCCTGAGCATCCATCGCGGGGCGAAGAAGGCCAAGGGCAAATATTTCGGTCCTTACCCCAGCGCCGGGGCGATCCGGGAAAGCCTGAGCCTGCTGCAAAAGACTTTTTTCGTTCGCCAGTGTGAAGACAGCTACTACAAGAACCGCACGCGACCTTGCCTGCAATACCAGATCAAACGGTGCAAGGCGCCTTGCGTCGGCCTGGTCGAGCCCGAGGTGTACGCCCAGGACGTACGGCACTCGGTGATGTTCCTCGAAGGGCGCAGCAATGCGCTGACCGACGAATTGTCTGCGGCCATGGAAGAAGCCGCGATCAACCTCGAATTCGAGCGAGCCGCCGAACTGCGTGATCAGATCGCCTTGTTGCGACGAGTCCAGGACCAGCAGAGCATGGAAGGCGGCACGGGTGACGTCGATGTCATCGCGGCCTTCGTCAACCCGGGGGGCGCCTGCGTTCACCTGATCAGCGTGCGCGGCGGGCGGGTACTGGGCAGCAAGAACTTTTTCCCGCAGGTCGGTATTGAAGAAGACGTATCCGAGGTCATGGCGGCGTTTCTTGGCCAGTATTTCATCAGCAGCCCGGAACGCGACTTGCCCAGCGAGTTGATCGTCAACGTGGTTCACGAGGATTTTCCGACGCTGATTGCGGCCATCGATGAGCTGCGCGGTCGTGAACTGACCATCAGCCACAGGGTGCGCGGCACTCGGGCGCGCTGGCAGCAACTGGCGGTGACCAATGCCGAACAGGCCCTGGGCGCACGCCTGGCGAATCGACAACACATTACCGCGCGGTTTGATGCGCTGGCAGAAGTGCTCAAGCTCGAGGAGCCGCCACAACGCCTGGAATGCTACGACATCAGCCATTCCAGCGGTGAAGCGACTGTGGCGTCCTGCGTGGTGTTCGGCCCCGAAGGCCCGATCAAATCAGATTACCGCCGCTATAACATCGAAGGCGTGACCGCCGGCGACGACTATGCGGCGATGCACCAGGCCTTGACCCGTCGCTTCAGCAAACTGAAGGACGGGGAGGGCAAGCTGCCGGACATCTTGCTGGTGGACGGTGGCAAGGGCCAGCTGTCCATGGCCCGCGACGTGCTCAACGAACTGGCCGTTCCCGACCTGATCCTGTTGGGCGTGGCCAAGGGCGCAACGCGCAAGGCGGGTTTCGAAACCTTGTACCTCAACGACGCTGCCCACGAATTTACCCTGCGCGGCGATTCCCCCGCGCTGCACCTGATCCAGCAGATTCGCGACGAAGCCCACCGATTCGCCATCACCGGCCACCGCGCCCGGCGTGGCAAAACCCGGCGCACGTCTACACTGGAAGGCGTCGCCGGGGTCGGGCCGACCCGTCGGCGCGATTTGTTGAAACATTTTGGTGGATTGCAGGAGCTGTCTCGTGCCAGCATCGAAGAAATCGCCAAAGCCCCCGGGATCAGTAAAAAGCTCGCAGAGTTGATTTATGCAAATCTGCACAGCGAGTAGAATGCTCCCTCACCTCGTAGCCAGTTGTGCCGATGAATATCCCTAATCTGATTACCGTTCTACGCGTCCTGCTCATACCGATCTTCATTTTACTGTTCTACCTGCCTTACCAATGGAGCTACCTGGCATCCGCCTCGGTCTTCGCCTTTGCTGCCGCAACAGACTGGCTGGATGGATACCTCGCCCGCCGCCTGGAGCAGAGCACGCCGTTCGGGGCCTTCCTGGACCCGGTGGCCGACAAGCTGATGGTTGCCGTCGCATTGGTATTGCTCGTCCAGGAACATGGCAACTTGTGGCTCACGCTGCCTGCCGCCGTGATCATCGGGCGCGAAATCGTCGTCTCGGCGCTGCGTGAGTGGATGGCCGAACTCGGCGCCCGCGCCCACGTCGCCGTATCGAACCTGGGCAAATGGAAAACCGCCGCGCAAATGCTGGCGCTGGTAATCCTGCTGGCCAATCCGTCGGACTTCAGCTTCTGGGTCCTGTTGGGTTACACCCTGCTGATGGTGTCCGCAGGCCTGACCTTGTGGTCGATGGTCCAATACTTGCGCGCTGCCTGGCCGCATCTGAAGACCGACGTTGAAAAGAAATAAAACTTTTTTGAATCAAGGGGTTGACGGGGCTTCTGGAATCTATAGAATGCGCCACACCAAGCGGGAATAGCTCAGTTGGTAGAGCACGACCTTGCCAAGGTCGGGGTCGCGAGTTCGAGTCTCGTTTCCCGCTCCAAGTTTGTACGCATTTGATGTTGTGCTACCTGACAGCAAATGTTTTGAGGCCGAGTAGCAAAATGGTTATGCAGCGGATTGCAAATCCGCCTACGCCGGTTCGATTCCGACCTCGGCCTCCACTAATAAACAACCCCGTAGATTAACGTCTACGGGGTTTTTTATTGGCTGCAGGAAAGCGAAGGTGTTCCGAAACTTTAGGGGGGGGTCCGAAACTATTTCATGTTGACGGTTGAGCGATCGCCCCGATACGACGATAAACACGCTTGGTGATTTCTTGTTCAGAGTGGCCCAGCAGGAGGCTCGCGTCCGCGATGTCGATTATTTCGGAAGCTGCTTTTGGTCGAATATCCTTGAACTGGAATTGGCGAATCTTCTCTGCGTCATCACTCCGGCCCTCTCTGGCTGCCAGCGATCGTGCTGATTCCAAACAGGCCAGGTCCATTGCATCCCTCAGCTCCTGCGGAGCTTTTGGCAGCCCTCGTGCCCGGTCGACACCAGGGTGCCGCGCATCGGGCTCGATGGTGAATATCGGGTGGAGTCGGTAGATCACACCTTTACGCCGTCCGGGGGGGCGGTGTCGGTGGAGTGCAATGGTGGCAAGGAGGGCAAGGCCACGGCCTCCGGCAAACCGCAGCAAGTCGTGCTTGAAGTGCCGGTTTGATCGCTCGGGCATACGAGTCGCCCTGAGTCAGAAGTTTCAAAAATCAAAGTAATAGGAGCGGTCAGTCTGAATGCGTCAACATTCAGCCTGGCCACCGTCCCTGTATCGCGTGGTGCAGAACCACCTCGAAGAGTTTGTGCGCCAGTTCAAATGGGCGCTCAGCTCACGCCAGGTGTTCGAGTGGCAGAAGATGACTCGCGTCGAAACCCTCACCGACATCCAACGTGCCGCCCGATTTTTTTACCTGCAGCACCATGCCTTTGCCGGCAAGGGCACCGGGCAGAGCTTCGGTACCGCCACCACAGGTCCGGCCATCAACCTGCTGCGCATCGAAGAAAACCTCTCGGCCGCCTGGCAACGCCTGTCGGGTACCTATGTGGAAAGCCTTCCTTGGCTCGAATGCGCGGAGCGTTACGATCGCGCTCACACTTTTCACTACATGGATCCGCCGCATTGGCAGACCTCAGGGTATGGGGTGGATTTTCCGTTTGAGAACTACGAACGCATGGCCGACTTCATGCGCTGCTGCAAGGGCAGGGTGATGGTCAGCATCAACGACCACCCGAACATCCACCGGGTGTTCGAAGGCTTTCACTTATCAAACGCGCGTTGACTGACAGCTAATTAGGATACCGATATAAATTGTATGTCTATTCGAACTAGGTCGAGCCCATGACGCGCTTTATTCAAGGTGAGCGTCGAGGCCAGGGTACTTGTGGTTTAGCGGGATATGCTTTACCACATAGTTGAGCAATATCTTCAGGCTTTCCTCGATCGAAATTGTTCCAGTATCGATCGCCAATTCAGGGCGCTCCGGCGCCTCGTATGGCGCACTCACCCCCGTGAACTCAAGCAGTTCACCGGCATGTGCTTTTTTGTATAGCCCTTTGGGGTCGCGGGCCTCACAGGTCGCCAGATTTGCCGCGATATGTATTTCGTGAAACATCGGTTCCACCGCCTTACGCGCTCGCTCCCGGTCCTTGCGGTAGGGGGAAATGAAGGCGGTGATGCAGATTAATCCGGCATCGGCAAACAAGGCTGCAGTCTCGCCCACGCGGCGGATGTTCTCGGTCCGGTCCTCGGCGCTGAACCCCAGGTTCGCATTCAAGCCTTTGCGCACGTTATCGCCATCGAGCACATAGCAGCTATAGCCCAGCTTCGTCAGGGCCAACTCCAATGCCATGGACAAGGACGACTTGCCCGAGGCGGACAGCCCGGTAAACCATAGAACTGCGCCACTGTGGCCATAATGCGCTTTGCGATCAGACGCATTCAGGGCATGCGGTACGCTCGTCAGGTTGTTATTCATGATTTGCACTCGCCGAGCACGGAAACGGGATGGAGAGAAGTTCAGGCCAGCGACCAGCCCAGTCGCTTTCATGGTTCATTCTCTCCACGATTAATTGGCGCGTGCATCGACTGGCTGTTGCACTGGCAAAATGCTGCGCTATCACCGGGGGCACGACGCTGTCATCAGCGCCACTGAAATGGACCTGCGGTATGGCGGCGATCTGATGGGCAACGTCAATGGCATTGAGAGATTCTGGCATCGCCGACACCTGATGCAGGCGATTGACCTGCGCATGATCAAGGTTACCAGCCACTGTGCGCAGCGAACTGACATCGGTACGCCGGGCGGCAATCAACACCGCCAGTGCACCGCCTCCCGAATAGCCGATCAGGTTGATACGCCGACCGGGTATCTGCGCTGCATAGTACGTAACCGCTTGGTTCATTGCGGCGACCACTTCCTCGGAAAAGCGCTTATTGGTCCAATAGGCCTGGTCACACCGCGGGCTTTGCACTAGCGGCGTGAATTGGCAAGGACGTGCCAAGTACACGACGTTGGCCGCTGGGTCCACCGCTGCCAGCGTCAAAGCCATGGCCTGATGCGGCGTCGGGTTATCGGAGGGCACCGAGCGCGAGCGCCAGGCCCTGCCGTCCCCCTCAATGTAGACCGTCAACGGCAGATCGGGGCGGGTGATGCGGTAAAAGCTGGTCAGCACGAAACCGTCGGTCTGAACCTGTTCACGTTGCAAGTGGCCGGTGAGCGCCAGGCTCTCGGCGTGCCGGTTCGGATCGGCACAACCGGTCAATCCCCCGAGGGACACAATCAGGCATGCGAGCGTCGTCGATAGACAACGCGCCAACGACGCACTCGAATGTTTCACCCTTTACCCGGCTCCAACGCCTGTAGCAACGGCCCAAGCTGTTCGGCATGCGCCTGCCAGCGGCCTTTGGAGGTTTTGTAGAGCGGTTGGCGCACCTGATTGACACTCGCGGTACGCACCACCCGCTCGGTCTTGTGGAACTCAAGGCAGGCGTCGTTCCACGGCAGGTCAATGAAGTCGATCAGGCGTTTGGCCTGCGCTTCCAGGTCGTCCACCACCGCCTCGTAGTCCACTTCAATAAACGACTCGGCAGGCAGTACCGCACGCCAGTGAGCCATCAATGCCTGATAGTTACGATGGAACTGGCCCAGTTCGACCTGATCGTAGGTGAACAGTTGCTCGCCGCCGAACTGCTTGCTGAAGCAGGACAGGCAGGTATCGACCGGGTCGCGCCGGCAGTGAATGATGCGCGCGCCTGGCAGGATCAAGGGGATCAGACCGGCATACAAAAAGTTGGCCGGCATCTTGTCGACCAGACGATCACGACCGTCAATCAGCGGCTTGATGCGCTCAAGATAGTCCTGGCCGAACCTGGCCAGATCCGGGGCCGAACAGTTGACCAGGCTTTGCGGAAAAGCGCCCAGGCTGTCCACTGCGAGACGCAACGAAACCAGCTCCCCGGCACCCTGCACCTGCGGATGGGTGGCGAGAATCTGCTCGACCAGTGTGGTGCCCGAACGTGGCATGCCCACGATAAACACCGGCACCGACGACTGCACACCCATGCCCTGATGTGCGGCCATGAACTGTTCGCTGAAGACCTCGGCAATGCGCTGCATCCATTGCTGCGTCGCTTGCGGGTCATAGCTGAAGGTGGAGCGCTTGAGCCGGTTACCCTCATTCAGGTGCTGGAACGCACGCACCGAATCCCCCGTGTCCAGGTAAGCCTTGCCCAGGGCAAAATGAGTTGCCAGCTTGTCGGCCAGCAGCAGACCTTCCGAACGCAACAAGCCTTCTTCCATGGCCGCGATATCGGCATCGCCGGCTTTGAAGGTTTTGCTGTCAGAGCGCCCCGCCAACGCTCGGATCGACCCCGGGAACGCCGCCAATGCCTGTTCGAAGGCATCGGCGGCGGCTTCCTTGCGGCCCAGTTCCAACAACAATGTCCCTTGTGCGATCATCGCCTCCTCGGTCACCGAGCCAGGCAACGCCGCCGCTTGAATGAAATGTTCCAGCGCCTCTTCATGCAGACCCACGGCCTGCAGCGTAATGCCCATGGCATTGTGGACATTGGCATCGTGAGGGGCCAAGGCCAGCGCTTGCCTCGCGCAGTGCAGCGCCTCATCGAGGAGCCCGACCTTTTTCAAGACCTGAGCTCGCGCCGTCAGGCCAGCGACATGCTTGGGGGCGAAGGCGTACAAGGCATTCAGCCAATGCAACGCCTCGCCATGCTGAAAGCGTTGCGTTTCGGCTTCTGCGATATTCAGGTAGGCATCGACCAGCTGCGGGTTGAGTTCGATAGCGTGCCGCCCAGCAGCCACCGCCTCATCGAAGTGACCTTGTGAACTCAGCAAAAAAGACAGGTTGCTGTAGGGCTCGGCATAATTTGGATCAAGGGTTAGCGCCTGTTGGTAATGCCACTCGGCCCGCTCTTGACGATCCAGCCGACGGTAGGTGTTGCCCAGGTTGTTGTGTACCTGTGCCGTGTCAGGACGCAAGTTCAGCACGCGGAGCAGGCTTTCGAGGCTTTCCTCAAGCTTGCCCATTTCCTGCTGGATGATGCCCAGGTTATTCCAGGCATCCACCAACATGGGGGCCAGGGCGACAGCCTGCAGCCCTGCCTGTTCGGCTTCCACCAACAGGCCTTGCTGCCGACACATCTCGGCCAGGTTGCTGAAGTAGATCGCCGGGGCGCTCGGCGCCTGGCACGCCTGGCGCATGAAAGCGACGGCCAGATCCTGGCGGCCATAGGCGTGGGCAATCAGCCCAAGCAAATGCGAGGCATCGGCTTGTTGTGGCCATTTCGCCAATATGCGTTGGCACAACTGCTCGGCCTGCTGTGCCTGGCCTGCGTTCCAGTGCGCGTGGGCCAGATTTATGGCCTCGGCAAGTGTCAGTTGTGGCGGGTCGGTCGTTGTCGATGTGCTGCTCATAGAAGGCCTTAAAGTCGGAGTAAGGACTGTTGTGCAAAAAGGCGTTTGTGCTCTGGCAGGGGGCATACCTGAACGCCCATTATTTATCACAAACAATGGGCGTTATCAGGTTAACCGCAACTAGCCGATCAGAAGTTCCAACGCACCTGCACATCACCGGTATTGGCGGTGTAACCACTCGCCGCTTCCAGGGTGTACTTCGCCGACACACTCAGCGCGCTGCTTTTCAGCAGGGTCACGCCGAAGGTCAGTACGCCAGTGTCGTCCACCGGCTTGGCGCCCAGGCTGCTGAAGCTGGTGGCCCCGGCCGTGTCAGCGGCAAAGTTGGCGACCGACTGCAGACGCGTGTCCTGGTACTCATGACGCCAGGCCAACTGCGCAGACGGCACGACGTTGCCGTATTCGGTTGCGTAGGCGTGCTCAAGCTTGGTGCCCAGGTCGCTTTTCAGCGAATGGGTGCTGGCGGAATCCACATGCAGTGCCGCGCCGTTGCCGCCTTTTTCGGTATAGCTGTCTTCCTCCAGGGTGCTGTAGGTCAGGCCAGCAATCGGCGTCAGCACCGTGTGGTTGCCGAGATCGAACGGGTAACCAACCTGGGCCGATGCAATGTACTGCATCCCGTCGTGGTTGCCTTTGGCCACGCCATTGAAGCCAGGGAAGCTGATTTCACGCTGGGTGTCGTATTGGTGCTGGATGGCCCCCATCGACAGGTCCAGGTACCACGGGTTGGCGGTGTAGCTGGCATAGCCGAACAGACCATAGGACTTCACGTCGGCCGAACTGCCGCTGTTATCGCCGTCGCTATTGACCGTTGTTTGGGTGTAGCTGAACAGGCCACCAGCCTGCCAGCTATCGTTGACCGCACCGTCGGCACCGATCAGCATGCCGCCGTAATGGCTGTGATAACCGGCGATATTATCGCTCTCGCTCAGGCGCGAAGTGCCACCGAAAGCCTGGCCCCAAAGCCCGGAATTGCTGGTGCCTTCACCCGTCGCGATACCGCTGCCGCCGATGATGCCGTTCTGTGCGGTGCGCATCCCGTCGAGGTGCGCCATGGCGACATTGAGCACTTGCACCGTGGACTCGGTGGACGCTTGAGTCGCGGCAGACGCGGTCGCCGCGGGGCTCAACTGCGCACCGGCCTTGTTACCTTCAGCCGAAGAGCCAAGGGCAGCACCGGCGTTGAACAGGTTCATCAATGACGCATCGTAGCCGTTGTAGTTGAACAGCCCGGAGAGCGTTGCGATCCCGGTAGTGGTGGTCGCGTAGTTAAGCGGGCCGGGGGACGCGAAGACAGGCGGCGTTGGCGTGACGACCGGCGGTGACGTGACGGCAGGCGGCGTTGGTGTGACGACCGGCGGTGGCGTGACGGCAGGCGGCGTTGGTGTGACGACCGGCGGTGGCGTGACGGCAGGCGGCGTTGGTGTGACGACCGGCGGCGGCGTGACGGCAGGCGGCGTTGGTGTGACGACCGGCGGTGGCGTGACGGCAGGCGGCGTTGGTGTGACAACCGGCGGCGGTGGCGTGACGTCAGGCGGTGTTGGTGTGACGTCAGGCGGCGGTGGCGTAACGTCGGGCGGCGGTGGTGTGAGGTCGGTTGACGTAGCGCTGCCCACTGTGACCAACAAATTGGTATTGCTGCCGCTGTCTACACTGATGCCGGAGGCGTTGTAGCCCGCTACATTGTACTTGAGGCTGCTGGCGTTATATTCAGTGCCAGGGGTGGCCGCCTGAATCACCAGGTAACGTTGACCCTGGGCAAAGCCGTAGCTGCCCGTTTGTTGCAGGCCTACCGTGGAGCCCGCCTCGATGTTCGCAGCCCCGGACACCACCAGGCGGCCATAGCCGCTGTCAGTGCTGGTATCGCCAGTGGTCACGGCGTTGCCGGCTACGCCGAGGATCAGGCTGGCATCGGCGCCCTGGTGGTAATTACCGGTGATATTGATCGTATTGTTGACCTGCAGGACTCCGGTCGCATCATTGGTGACGCTATGAGTACCGCCGACGTCGATGTGGTCATTGAGCAACTGGTTACCAGGGCCAAACACCACGTTCGAGCTGGTGTTGCTGATCAGGCTGATGTTGTCTGCCCCCGCGTCCAATCTGGTGCCGGTCAGCGTGCCGAACTGCGAGCCGGCGCCACCGTTGATGGTCAGGTCCTGCGTCGCGTTATTGAGGATCTGACCGGCGATGGTACCGGTGTTGGTAAGGGTGCCAAGTGAGGCGGAGGAGCTGTTATAAATAGCGGTATTTCCGCTGATAACCCCACCGTTGTTCAGTGCATCGATGCTGCCACCGTTGTAAATGCCTGTGCCGTTGCCGGAGATAGTGCCACTGTTACTGAGCGTACCGATGGTTCGAACGTTGTAAATGCCTACCCACGTGCCAGCAATAGTGCCGGCGGCATTGTTGTTCAGGGTGGTAATGGCGGCGTCGTTGTTGTAAATACCAAACTCACCTTTAATAGTACCTGCGTTGGTCAGCGTACCGATTGTGCCCAGGTTCACAATGCCAAGGGTTTGGCTAGAGATGGTGCCATTGTTGGTGAGCGTACCGATACTGCCCAGGTTAAAAATGCCTGTGCTTCCAGAGATGCTGCCATTGTTGGTGAGCGTATCGATACTGCCGTTGTTAGAAAGGCCCATCATTCCGCCAGAGATAGTGCCATTGTTAGTGAACGTATCGATAATGCTATCTTGAAAGTAATTTATGGGGGAGTGTGCGCCAGAGATGGTGACGTCAGAGGACGTCGCCCACACTGAAGAGGCAATCCCCAACGACAGCAAGGCAAGGGGCCAGGCTACTGTTTTAGCGCGACGTTTCGACGAGCGAGTGCCCGAGCCGGTGACGGCGACAGAGCCGCCACACGCCTTTGACTTGGCAACTTCGGAAACGACTTGCGGCGCTCCCAACGTACTATTCCATACCAACCGATAAATGGCCTTGTTCATGCGTGCCCTATGTCTTGTTAATTTTTTACTGAATTTAAAGAGTTTTGATTCCGCGCGTTTGTGCTGGAGTGTTGCCAGAAAATATCATTGCTAAACGAATAACATCACAATTCTCGTGCTCTTCTTACCGTTCTACGTCGGCATAGTTAAGAGCTGCCGCAGTAACGCATTTCCTTGACAAAACCACTCTGAAATGAATTGAAACACCTTCGGCCGAGCGATGAAAAACGGTGAGAAATGATGAGATTCCTCCTTTAGCGCTGGCCCTGGCTTCTTTTTCACGTAAGCGGCCAGGGGGGAGTCACCTTCCGAAATCCATCATCAAGGGAGACGGTTTCCGCTTTTTGTAAGCGAACTCGATTGTCCTGACGTCTGGATCTTAATGCCCCAACGAAGCTCATACGAGAAACGCTTCAAGGCCTAGGGTGTTCAGATGCTCCTGCAAGCGGGTGCAACTCTGTAAGGCGGATACTTAAACTACGCCATTGCCTAATGGCATAAAGGCACGCGTTGATAGTTAGCGTTCTGTGAGTGGGTGGCGTAAATGCTAGTCATGTTTTTATAATTAAGAGGTCCGGCGTCATATTGGTCTGTCCGTTGCGAAGTAATTTGCTGATGATGATATTGAACTCAATTATGGCCGGTTGGTCAGTGATCTAATTGGTATGCATGAAGTGGTACTAGGTGGATTGTATCGCTAGCCATGAAAGTGTGAGTGTTGATGTGGATATCAGCTGTTCTGATGGATGTCGTGTTTACGAGCCGTGGTTGGCCAGTTTTGACGTTTCATGAGAATATTAATGCGGTAAGTTTATGGTGTGGTTAACCATTCAAGTCCGTCCCGCCCGGAAACACCGTTTCGTGCTGTCGGGGTATATGAAAAAGGTAAATCTATTGGTCTGCCCTGGCAGTTATTGAATTCATCATGTGAGTAATCGCTCGCGAGCGTGGTCGCGAGACTACAGGAGGTTTTTTAGTGGTTCGCAACTGCATAAGTTGGATTATGTTCGGTCGACAGGACGCCAGCAGATAGGGTGGTTATGCCGATTTGGCATGGTGGAATCAAACCGCCGATTGGATCAATTAAGGAACCCGCGGGCGAGTGAAATGGAGCAGTTGCTTCCCGTAGGTGGCAATCGGCATAGCCGAGCAAAATGCACTCGTGGCTTACTCGAATGGAACTCAAGATACTAATTGGAGAGATAGATGCTTCATCTCGCATAGTTTTTTTTCACGGCTTAATCGGCCCACTCAAGGACACCGTCCTGATGGAGGGGGCGAAGTCTATGCAAATGCTTGCTCCTGACATGCTTGGCTACGGCTCGTTGGCAGAAGTCGATCCGGAAATGATTAGCCTGGAGGCTCAGGTCGAGTAGCTTCATAAGGAAATGAATGCAGTCTCTGCACCACATGACCGCTGGTATCTCGTAGGACACTAGCTCGGTGGTGATGCTTGAGGATGCCCACCAATTTTCGTCCGCAATCACCTTCATCATCGAAAAAAACTAAAGCCACTCTAGATCGCCAGTAGCCTAAAGGCTGCTGGCGATCTGTTGTTAAGGTGTCTGGCCATCACTGCAAAACGCGTGATTTTCCTTCGTCGAGATGACTTCGCAAGACGCTTACTGCATAAGCGTAAAAAAGCGGGTGCTTTGCCACTCTCGGAAGCGGTTGTATTCGTTTAAAAACAATAGGTTAGGCTGCTGCAGTCGCCAATAAGGGGGGCTAAGAGCCTAGCTTACCAATCAATTGTTTTCACTCAGGCGCCATCATCATCGCGAGCGCCATCTTGATGAACTCTTCGTTGTGGTCGATCGCTTCCAGGGCGCCGCGCACGTTTCCGGCTACGTCGGCCAAGCCGCGCTGCTCGACCCAGAGAGTCAGCTCCATGATGGCGGCTTCCAGGGCGAGCTGGTTTTCGTTGAGCTTGTACAGCAGGGAAGGGAGCAGGTCTGAGTTTCCACTAATAAACAACCCCCGTAGATTAACGTCTACGGGTTTTATTGGATTCGAAAAAGTCAAGTGTTCAGCAACTGGCGGACTGCTTTCTATCCCTCAGGCTTACTCAGCTAGCCAAAAGCGTAGGCCACTGCCTCCATCAATACCGTTCCGACGTATCCCCGCCAGCAAAGCGGCCTTGATGGCAGTAATTTGCCTGGCATTGCGCAAATCTATTGTTGCAACACATCTCATACGAGACGACGATTGGGCAAGCGCGATGGCAAATGGCTACATATAATGGGCACCACTCTATTTGCACGCTGACCTGCGCGGCTTCGACAAATTTCGATGAGATGCCTGGTGGTATTACCCGCCTGTCATTGATGACAACGAACAATATGGCCGCGTGGGATGCCACTTGCTGCCCTGATTAAAGGAAAAAACATGGGCGTGATAAGCGGCACTACGAACAACGATGTTCTGGTCGGGACAAGTGAGGCCGACAGTATTTTTGGCCTGGCGGGGGATGACATTCTGGACGGCGGTGTAGGGCTGGACACGCTGGACGGCGGCAGCGGGGATGACACTTATATTCTCGACAAGATCCCCGAACTGAAGCCCGGCTTTACCGATGTATCCGGGCTTTTGATTACCGGCGTCATGGACCTCATGTATGTATGGGGTTCTACTCCACCGCCAATCAACGCTATCTTGTTTGGCGAAGGACTGTATTGGGGCGAAGCCAGCTACCGGTCCCGTGGCAGCAGTGAGGCCACCCATTGGGTTTCCTTTGAGTCTGCGGGGGCATTAGCCTCCCCAAAGGGCGTCGGCGACAGCTATTTTTACAACTATCACGTAGACCAGGACCAAATCGTAGACAGCGGCGGTACCGATCTAGTCAAGTCCAGCCTGGACAGCTACACCCTGGGCAGCACCCTGGAAAACCTGGAACTCACCGGCAGCAAAAATATCAACGGCGACGGTAACGACCTTAACAACCGGCTGACCGGCAACAGCGGCAAGAATACCCTGATGGGCTACGGCGGCGACGATATCCTGGACGGAGGTACGGGTATCGACACCATGCGGGGCGGTGATGGAGATGACACCTATTACGTCGACAATGTCGGCGATGTGGTCAGCGAAACCAGCACAGGCGGCGTTGATCTGGTCGCGACCTCCCTCGACAGGTACGTGCTCGGTGCCAATATCGAGAGTGGCCGCACGCTCTCGACCGGGGCCACCAACATGGCCGGCAACGCGCTCGACAATGTGCTCTACGCGGGTAGCGGCGACAATGGTCTCCACGGCAGCACAGGCTTCGATACCGTTTCATATGAAGATGCGGGCGCAGTCACCATCAATCTGGCCGTCACCGTAGCGCAAGACACCGGCGGCTCTGGCGTGGACACCCTGGGCGGCTTCGAGGCGGTGATTGGAAGTCGCTTCAACGACACCCTGATCGGTAACGCGCAAGACAATACCCTGGATGGCAACGCCGGCAGTGATCTCGTCAAGGGAGAAGGCGGCAACGATACCCTGATGGCTGAAGGCGGATATTCGGCGACGCTGGAGTCGATAGAGTACGAGAAGACATACGATGAATATGGCAATCTGACCGGCGGCTTTGATTATTGGTTCTACCTCGGCGAAACCCTCGACGGTGGTACCGGCAACGATTTCGTCAGTTATGCCAATGCCCAATCGAGCGTGATCGTCGACCTGGAAGGCGGCTTGGGGTATGCAACGGGAGTCATTGCCCTGCTTGACAACAGGCATGCTTCGGACGCCGGCGGGGACGTCATCAACAACATTGCACGAACCCCCGCGGACTTTGCCGACCAGTTGTTGAATATCGAGAACATCATCGGCAGCAGTTTCAATGATGTTCTGTATGGCGATAATGGGGCCAATGTGCTCAGCGGCAGGTCGGGTGCGGACACGTTGATCGGCGGACGCGGCAACGACACCTACTTCGTTGACAATGCCGGCGATGTCGTTCGCGAAACCGACGTGACGCTCAGCAGCGGTGGAAGCGATACGGTGCATAGCTCTCTTGGCGCCTACACTCTCGGCGCCAATGTCGAGAACGGTCGCATCCTCGCCGCCGGGGTCGCCGCCCTGACGGGCAACAGCCTCGGCAACACCCTTTATGCCGGAGCTGGCAACAATGTGCTCAATGGCAGTACCGGCGTTGACACGGCCTCCTACGTTTATGCCGCCAGCGCCGTCACCGTCAGCCTGGCCGTGACCACGGCCCAGGCAACCGCAGGATCAGGCACAGACACCCTGATCGCCATCGAAAACCTTACAGGCTCCAACTACGACGACAAGCTCACGGGCAACGCTGCCGCCAACCTGCTGAACGGTGGCGCCGGCAACGACGTTTTGAATGGCGGCGCAGGGCTCGACAGGATGACGGGCGGTGAGGGTGCAGACACCTACTACGTCAGCAGCGCCGACGACGTCGTGATTGAAACAAATGCCACCGCCAGCACTGGCGGCATCGACACGGTCTATAGCTATCTAGGCACCTACACCCTCGGTGCCAATGTGGAGGACGGTCGCATCCTTGCCACCGGGGTCGCCGCGATTGCGGGCAACAGCCTTAACAACACCCTCTATGCCGCAGCTGGCAACAACGTCCTCAATGGCAGTACTGGCGCTGACACCGCCTCCTACCTCTATGCCGGCAGCGCAGTCACCGTCAGCCTGGCAGTGACCACGGCCCAGGCCACCGGCGGATCAGGCACCGACACCCTGATCGCCATCGAAAACCTCAACGGCTCCAACTACAACGACAACCTCACAGGTAATGCCGCCGGCAACCTGCTCAATGGTGGCGCCGGCAATGACGTATTGAATGGCGGCGCAGGCCTCGACAGGATGACGGGCGGTGAGGGTTCTGATACCTACTATGTCAGCAGCGCCGGCGACGTCGTGATTGAAACCAATGCGACAGTCAGCACCGGTGGCAGCGACACGGTCTACACCTATCTCGACGCCTATACCCTGGGCGCCAATGTCGAGAACGGTCGCCTTCTCGCCACCGGGGTTGCCGCCCTCACGGGCAACAGCCTCCACAACACCCTGTTTGCCGCGGCCGGTAACAACGTCCTCAATGGCAGCACCGGCATCGACACGGCGTCCTACGCCTATGCCGGAAGCGCGGTCAGCGTCAGCCTGGCCGTGACCGCAGCCCAGGCCACCGGCGGATCAGGCTCCGACACCCTGGCAGCCATCGAAAACCTCACCGGCTCCAACTACAACGACAAGCTCACGGGTGACGCCGCCGCCAACCTGCTCAATGGTGGCGCCGGCAATGATGTTTTGAACGGTGGCGCAGGCCTCGACCGGATGACGGGCGGTGATGGTTCAGACACCTACTACGTCGACAACACTGGCGACGTCGTTACGGAAACCAATGCGACGGCCAGCATTGGCGGCAGCGACACGGTCTACAGCTCTTTGAGCGTCTACACGCTTGGCGCCAATGTCGAGCATGGTCGCGTCGTCACGACCGGGGCCGGGATCCTTACGGGCAACAGCCTCGACAACACCCTCTATTCCGGGGCTGGCAGCAACGTGCTCGATGGCAGCACCGGCGTCGATACGGCCTCCTACGTCTATTCGGGCAGCGCAGTCACCGCCAGCCTGGCTGTGACCACGGCCCAGAATACCGGTGGATCAGGTTCCGATATCCTGCTGGGCATCGAAAACCTCACCGGCTCCAACTACAACGATAAGCTCACGGGAAACGCCGTCGCCAACCTGCTTAGCGGTGGTGTTGGCAATGACACTCTGCTGGGCGAGGGCGGGAACGACACCTTGATCGGCAGTACAGGCAAGGATGTTCTAACCGGTGGTATCGGAAACGATATCTTCGATTTCAACGCCCTCGCCGAAACGGGGCTGACCAGCTCCACCTGGGACATCATCACCGACTTCACCCGAGGAGCCGACAAGATAGATCTGTCGACACTGGATGCCAACACGGCGACGCTCGCCAATGACGCCTTCAACTCGGTCATCGGCAGTACAGCCGCCTTCAGCACAGCCGGGCAGTTGAAGGTTGCAGGGGGCGTGCTGTATGGCAATACCGATGTGGACAGCGCCGCCGAGTTCGCCATCCAGATCGTCGGCACCAGCAGTCTGACGACGGCGGACTTCATGCTTTGACTCGCGGGGGAGAGCGCTAAATCCAGCATCTTGCATGTTGGTACTTAGTGAATCCCCCTTGATGCTCTCCGCGCCACTAGAGGGTGGCAGTGGCTGAGGATTCAACCTGTCGAACGCGATCACGTGGGCAGCAGGCCTTTTAAAATCAGTAGCTTGCGCAATGTACGGTATGCTAACCTACTGATCTGCTTGACTTTGTTGGTGGGCTACATAGCAACCTGTGTCGGATCGTTCCGGCCTCGGCCTCCACTCATAAACAAGCTCCGTAGATCCATGATTTACGGAGCTTTTTATTTGCAATGCCTTGCAAGAATTAGTCTTGAAAAGGATCTTTGCGAACTTGCTTCACCGGGGTGGTATGTATATATTCCCACCTCTGCTGCACAAGCGTCAGGACTACCAGTTGCTAATCGACTGAATTCAGACGACTTCACCGCGCTACCGCCCGAATGGCGAAACTGGTAGACGCATGGGACTTAAAATCCCCCGCTCGTAAGGGCGTGCCGGTTCGATTCCGGCTTCGGGCACCAACGATCATTTTCAGGTGATATCAAAATCCCCCGAAAGCCAACAAAAGGCCCGCCTAGAGCGGGCTTTTTGTTTTCTATGGTTTTCGAAATTGCCCTAGCGAGCCCAAAGTTTTGGGGGCAGATTTGGGGGCATGGCCGTTCGGCCATCTCGCATGCCCCCAAAATGGTGTTCCATGGCCCTGAAAGTCACGCCCCTGAGCGATTCCGCTCTCAAAGCAGCCATGCCGAAGGACAAGTCTTACAAGCTTATAAGGCTCATTGGCAGGTCACACTTCCAGGTTTCCGATTTTTCTCGATGGTCGGTGAGCCGTGTACCTATGCAGAAGCCCAAAGCTTCGTAAATGCCATTTGGCCAGAAGGAGAGGTGACGCCGTGACCGACGGCCAGTTGCTGCACGGTGTATGACCGCCCTACATCGATACGACAGTCATGGGCACCTTCGTTTGTTGAAAAATGCGTGTTCCGACGATGTTCCTAACCACGGGAATAGCGGAGGGACCGGAAAATAGTGGTTACTCCCACCGTTTTCCGTGTCGCCCTCAAAAATCAGCTTCCAGCTAAACAGGCTGGACCCAGCATTACCGCCGTCGCACGCTCCTCGACCGATATGGTGTTCGTGATTCCCCGTGTGTTCAAGGATGACACGCCCGCCGACACCGAGGCCGTGCAGCCGCTGTTCAACCGGGTGGTCATGTACCCCTTGAGTCAGTTCGACGGCAAGATGAAAACCGTGGACTACGCCAAGCTTCCGCATTTCCCTGCTCCGGCGGGCAGCGGCGGCGAGACCAAATGGGTGAGGCCGGCGAGCTATTACGAGGATCTCGCGGACGTGTTGAAACGCGTGCCGCCGCTACCGGGCGAATAAACCCTGTACGGCTGGATTCGTTCGGTGTGGGAGGCCGCGGCGAGCAATCCCGAGACCAAGCAACAGCTGGTGGACACCTTCGCCAGGGCCGATGCCGACCTGGTCGACCCCTTGTTCCACTTTCGCTACAACGGCCGGCCCATCGGTCGCGGCTGGACCGCACCGGCCAACGCGTCACAGTGGGGCACCGACTACCTCAACCGTACCGCCATCTCCAAGTCGAGCATGTACCAGAATACGCCCGAGGAGACGCAGTACCAATTCAAGGGAAACTACAGCCAGGGGCAACCCCTCGACGGCAATCATCAATCCACTTCAGGCCATTCCGTTATTCCTTGGTCTGCTGCAAGACAAAGACGCTATCGAACGGCGTCGAGTTGCGCGCAAGGCTTGCCTCTACGCGCTACTGCTGATGTTTTTCTTTTTGATCTTCGGCAACCTGCTGCTGCGCCTGTTCGAGGTTCCATTGAGTATGATTCGGGTGGTCGGTGGGCTGATCCTGATGCGCATCGGCTTCGAGCTTTTCGCCCCCTCGCCCAATAGCAACCTGATTCCAAGCGCTGGCAAAGGTGACCAGGACGTATCCTTCATACCCATGGCCATGCCTATCATGTTCGGCCCCGGCGCTATTGCTACCTTGATCGGCTTGACCAGCACCATAAAAGATTCCGAGCGCGCCATACTGTCCTTCGCCGTGGTGGCGTTGGCGATCTGTGCCGTTATGTTCACCACCTACCTTTCTTTGGCTTACGCCAATGTCATCCTGAAAAAGATTGGCCCGCAAGGCATTGACGCGGCGACCCGCATCGTCGGCTTCTTCGTTTCGGCGATGGGCGTCGGTCTGATTTTCCACGGGACGGTGGAGTTTCTTCAGTCGTATGGAGTGCTGCTTAACGGGGTAGCAAAGTAAGGCAACGCCTTGCGCAGCGAATGGCCAGACTTCAAGAACGAGCGTTCGCATGTCCTCTAAGCCAATGCAGTAGCGGTGAAAAAGAAATGATTCTGGCCTGAATTAGATCTACTTGGGAAACAACAGCGTGAACGCTACCCGAAATCCCCAGCCTTCAGCACCGTCTTTCGGGCTGTCAGCCCAGTAGCGCGGTCCGGCCTGCAGGCTCATGGGTTGATGACCCACTTTGAACAACTGGGTCACAAACAGATTGATCGGCACCGACCATTCGCGGGTTTGCCAGTCGTAGGTGGACTCGGTGTTGATGCCAAAAGTTGTGTAGGTATGGGTGGTGTAGCTGAAGAACGGTTGCATGAACGTCTGGTTGATCTTGTCCTTCTCGTCGGGTGGGCTGCTTTCCACCGACCAGATGTGGTTGGCCAGAATACCGCGAGTCCAGCCATGGCTTTGTTTAAGCGCCACCACCGTAGGCCCGGCACCCCATTGTTCAGCGCTCAGCAGGTCATCACTGCCTGTCGGCACCAAAATCACCGGGCCGGCCCCCAGGATCCAGCCGCTGGCGGTGGGTTCCTTGGGTGAAAAGAAGAAGCTCTGAGTGATATCACCGATACCGGATTTGTCGGCTTGCCCGCCGGGTACCAGGCCATGTTGGTCAATGACCGGCAGGATTGTTCGGGAAATCAGGTTCCATTTCTCGTTGATGCTAAAAGGCAACACAGGCTGGATATTGGTGACGCTTTGATAACCCTCTCCGCTGGGCCCGAGCTTCTGGTTCCAGTTGTATTGAATGGGCACGCTGTAGAGCGCCGCCACCGGGTTTAGCGATTGCTTGGCCAATTCCGCCTGGCTGTCGGCGGAGAACCCGAGGTGGGGCCAAATAGTTGCCAATGCCATGACGGGCATGAATTGAAGAGCTTTATTCATTCGCACACCTTTGCGATTTCCCAAACATGAACTACCACTTAGTGGTCTGTCACCGGCTCCGTCCAGCGTAGTTCAGACTTTCATGATCTGAACTAATTTGA
The DNA here is from genome assembly GCF_059415945.1 of Pseudomonas sp. GW821-FHT09H03. Classification (NCBI taxonomy): domain Bacteria; kingdom Pseudomonadati; phylum Pseudomonadota; class Gammaproteobacteria; order Pseudomonadales; family Pseudomonadaceae; genus Pseudomonas; species Pseudomonas sp. GW821-FHT09H03. The sequence goes on from NZ_JBWKOF010000005.1 coordinate 301,928, forward strand.
GTGTTCGAGGAAGCTTTCTTGTCGAGATAAGTCCATGCAGCTAAGAAAATCTGCGATTCCAGCTGTGCTTATTCTGTTCTGCCATCAGGTGCAGGCGGGCGGCATCATGCTCTACGAAATCGGCACCGATAATGCCGGCCTGGCCAACGCCGGTGCCGCTGCCCGGGCGCAGGGCCCCTCGACGATTGCCTCCAATCCGGCGGGCATGAGCTACCTGCCGGGCACGCAAATAACCGCGGGCTTGCAGGTGTTGTACGGCCACCTGAAATTCGATCGTAACGAGGATACCAACGTCGCGGGCAGCAGCAGTGGCAACGTCCTGGACCCAATTCCCGGTGCCGGTTTTTTCGTCAGCCATGAACTGGACGATCACTGGAGCGTCGGCTTCGGCCAGTACGCCGACTTCGGCCTGGCGGTCAATTACGACAACGAATGGTCTGGCCGCTACTTCTCCCAGAACGCCAGTCTGGGTGGAGTGTCTTTGGTACCGAGCGTTGCGTATCGCTTCAACGAGCAATGGTCGGTCGGCGTCGGTGTCAAGGCCATGTACGGCATGCTGCAAGCACAGACCGCCATCGACCGGGCGCCGTTCGGTTTCACCGATCGCAGTGACGGACAATTTAAGTACAAAGACCAGGATTGGGGCTTCGGTGCGAACGTGGGCGTGATCTATGCCCCGCAATCCGCAACCCGTATCGGCCTGACGTATACCAGCAAAGTCGATCTGGATTTCGAGGACAGCCTGGACATCAACGGTAATGGCCCGGCGCTGGATCGCCTGGATGGCGACAAGACCAAACTGGACATGACGGTACCGCAAACCGTCACCCTTAGCCTGTTTCAACAAATGGACAGGCAATGGGCTTTTCTGGCTTCGGTCAACTGGCAGGACTGGTCAGAGTTCGGCGAGATTGCCGCCCAGGTCGACACCACAGCGGGCAACGCCCGTTCGACCACCGTCGATGCCGACTTCAAGGACACCTGGCACCTCTCCCTTGGCGCGCAATACCAGGCCACGCCGCAACTGCTGTGGAACGTCGGCGTGGCTTACGACAGCAGCGCCGTGTCGGACGGCAATCGAACGTTCACCGTGCCCATGGACGAATCCTGGCGCATTGCGACAGGCGCCACCTATGCTCTGGACAAAGACACGGACGTCAACGTCAGTTGGGCCATGATCTGGATCGGTGACATGTCGGTGGACCAGACCAAATCCGTGTCTGGCAATCGAACTTCCGGTGAGTTTGACAATGCATGGATTCAAGCGCTGACCGGGAATATGACCTGGCGATTCTAATGCCCATCGAAGCCGAGTTCAGCGATGCGAAAACCAACCAAACCATCGCCAGGGTGGTACGCAAAGTCTTCGGCGCCAGCCTGGAAATGAAAACCAGAAAATTACTGCCCAAGACTTCAAGGCCGCAATCGATAAATTGAATATCGCACTGGCGGTCATCCATGTAGGTATCGAACACGTCGACGCAGACGTCGCTTTCCATGAAGGTGACTTTGGTTTTCACCTGGTGGCGCAGGCACCATTTCTGAAATTGTGCCTCGGTGATCTCGTCGTCGAACTCTGACAGGTAGTTAGGGGGGGACCACCAGCCATCGGTGTCGCGTTCGACCGGCAGCGGCTGGATCAAAACAGTTTCTTCAGGCATGACTTCGTCCTTGCCGCTATAGCGCCTGACTTTGACGGAGGAGGGGGTAAGGCTGTTTTGCTGTGAGGGAGGCTTTGGAGTTAAACCTTTCAGAGAGAACCCATCCTCCGCCTTCAGAAAATTCCTACAGCGTTCGGCGTAGCGATACTCATATGATATTTCTTCCTTGAAACAGCAAGAGAGCCACATGCCGAACAATCTTGAGGCTTTTATCGTCCACCTCCCAAGTGACCTTCATGCGAAAATCAAAGCCACTGCAAAGGCGGCCAGACGAAGCATGAACAATGAAATTGTAGGGAGGCTGGAGTGGTCTTTTGAGACGAGCCAGCTAAAGGATGCAGATGACAGCATCAAAATTCTTCTGCTGCAGCAAATCGAGCGGTTAGAGAATAAAATCAAAGCCTATGAGCAAGTCTGTAAAACTCGGGGCAGGGAGGCCTCGGCGTGATTCATGCCACCACCTGCTGCTGTTCCTGGCGCAGCGCTCGTTGCCCCGCGAAGATAATGAGTTCGAGGTAGTACCAGTCAGGGTTCGGCGCGGGCGCGTCGTTATCCAGGTGCCACCACTCGTCTCCGAACACCCGCTGCATCAACTCTCGATGCCCGCGCAAGCGCGTGTGGGCGCGCTGGCGATGGCTCAATGAGCCCTGACGGAGGAAGTATGAAGAGAACAAAAAAAAGCTATGGCCTATTCATTGCCTTTGCTGCGCTGCTTCTCGGCCTCGCCTGTTTCGGGCTGTTCGAGGTGCTTGGCAGCTCCATCGCCCCGGACGGACGCCTCCAGGAGCCTTTTGCGCTGCTGCCGTTGGGCTGGACGCTCATCACACTCGGCATAGTGGGATTGGGCGCCAGCCTGATCCGCCGTGGCTTGCGTAAATCTGAAACTCACTAAACGAGGTCTAACGAGTATGAGTAAATCATATCTTTCGTTTTCTCTGGCGCTGCTTCTGATCGTGGGCGTGATGCCGGCACACGCCAAGCAGCGGGCTACGATCCAATCGCCTGCGTCGGGCGTGCTCTGCGACCGCTACGTGTGTGCCAATGACAAAGGGATCTCCCGCGAGCTAACGGAAAAGTATCTAGGCAAGGAGGCTGCTGCGAACGAGGTGTTCACATCGAGTGACATTGATCTGACCGAGTTCACCTTTGCCAACGGGATTTTCTGCGACGTGAAGGAGCGGCTATGTCGTGAAGATCGGTACTACGGTGCAAACGGCCAGCGAACTGGAGCTGTCTCCAAAAAATACACCAATGCGCTGTTTGGCGAGTGAACAAAAGGAGGCGGCCCTGCTAAAGGCGGCAAGATTGGGCGAGTCTGGTTATCCTCGCCACCGACTTGCTCCGGCCGGGCAGATTAGCTCGGTCTTTGCGCGTCCTCCTGGCTTACCCAAAGGGCTGCTGCCCCTCTGGACTTGCCGCCCCTCGCCGGGGCAGGGCAGCGGGGGAAATGCCTCCCGCTGCCCTGCAAATGGGGTAATCGTAAAAGGCCGCGTCAATGGTTCGCTTCGCCGGCACCCTCACCCGGTCCCGCTTCGCGGTTTGCGGCTTGTGGTGTCGCCCTTGACCCTTTAAGTCTGCGCTGAAATTGTCTTGTTATTAATTCGTGCACGCTGTTTCGGAGACTTATCGTGTGAAGTCACGTAATACAATTTGCGAGGCTGAGCGGTAGCGCAGGCAGGAAGCGGTCGAGTATCCGCGGTGCCCGGTGCGCAAGCACCGGGCGGAGCAGGAAAGGGCAAAAGCCTGATTCTGCTCTTCATGTGTTGTAGAGCTCAGATGGGCTGGTTTAAAACATCGCCAGCATGTCTTTAGCCCCATCAACGATACAACGGAAAGCAGCTCAAACTGGCCGAACAACACGTCGTTACTCTGCCAAAGGTGAGAACGTCACCCGGATTAGTTAGAGCGAACAGGGCGTCAATGTCACCGCGAGGCTATTGCTGATTAGCTAAACGGCACCCACCGCGTCCCGAAAGTGAGCCTTCAGCATATCCACGAACTCTTTGGCCAGTTGCGTCTTCGTTGGTGTGGTCGGCCAGATCACGTAGGTAGGAATGAGAATGTCCGGTCTGAACGGTCGGATCACGATGTCACGATGCAGATAATCCTTGGCAACCAGGGGATGGGCGAGGGTGACGCCCATTCCAAGTGCGACCATTTCGCAGTTGATCGCGCTGTACTGTGCTTCGACTGCCATCACTCGCTCAACACCTGCCTGCTCGAACAGACTATCCACCTTTGAGCGTGTGCCATCGCCATGGCAGAGCGAGATGAACGCTTGCCCTTCGAGGTCTTCGAAGGTGATCTGCGCTCGTTCAGCCAACGCATGTGTGCGAGGCAACACGCAGACGGCTGCTATCTCGGCCAGCAATTCAATCTGATGACTGTTGATATCGCCGGGATGCACCACGATGCCAATGTCGCAGAACTGCGATTTTACCCATTGCTCCACCGTCGATGAGGAATTCACGTGCAGCGACACCGTGAGTTCCGGCCGTGTTTCGGTGAAGTGCTTGATCACGCTCGGAAGTACGCTCATGCCGGTCAAGGGCACGGCTGCTACGCGCAAACGTCCGGTGCCGAGGTTGCGGATGTTCTTCGCCGAATGCTTGAGGCTGTCGAGGCCGACGTAGGCGCGTTCCACTTCATGAAAAAACGCCTGCCCTTCCTGGGTCGGGATCAGCCGCACGCCCGCGCGTTTGAACAGGGTCAACCCGCTACTCAGCTCCAGCTGCGCAATCAACCGACTGACATTGGGCTGCGAGGTGTACAGCGCTTCGGCGGCCGCAGTCATGGAGCCCAATCGCATGACACTGCGGAATGCTTCTATCTGCCTGAGGTTCATGACGACCTTCCATATCAAATATGAATAACTGGCCCGGATATTGTGATTTGACCGCATGGATAGTGCATCGCAATACTTCAAATCAGCAACCCCATAGCGCACAGGAAGATGCGCCGTCCCGTGATGGATTCGCCGGGACATGCAGTGCGCTGCATGGCTTCGATTGACGCCGAAGCAATTGATGCATTATTCGATCTTTCGGAGGCTGTCTGTGAACAACAATAAAATGACCTTGGAAACACCGTCGCTTCGTCCACTGAACCGCATCGCCATGGCTGTCGCTGTCGCCCTCGTCGGATTGGGCAGTAGCGCCGCTTTCGCCCAGCCGACGCTGTATGTCGCCGGTGTCGGGGGGTCTACCGAGCAGATGTATAAGACCAAAGTCATCCCCGCGTTCGAGAAACAGCACAACGTTAAAGTGGTTTACGTCGCCGGCAACTCCACCGAAACCTTGGCCAAGCTCCAGGCGCAAAAGGGCCGTCAGCAAATCAACGTAGCGATGATGGACGACGGGCCGATGTACCAGGCGTTGCAACTTGGCCTGTGCGAAAAACTCAGCGATGCCCCCATTTACAAAGACCTCTATCCGCTGGCGCGACTCAGTCCGGAAGCGACCGGAGTAGGGATGGTCGCCACAGGCATTGGCTACAACGAAGAGGCATTCAAGAAGCGCGGTTGGGCACCACCGAATTCCTGGGAAAACCTCACCGATCCGCGCTACAAGCAATTGCTGGGCATGCCACCAGTAACTAACACTTACGGTTTGCACACGCTGGTAGAAATGGCCCGTTTGCGAGGCGGTGGCGAAAAGAATATTGACCCGGGTTTCAAGGCGCTCAAAGACGAAATTGGGCCCAACGTCCTGGCCTGGGTATCGGCACCGGGTGAGATGGACGGCATGATGCAGAATGGCGACGTGGTCATGGCGGTTTACGGCAGCGGTCGCGCGGTGGCATTACAAGGCACCGGTTTTCCGCTCAAGTTCATCTACCCGAAAGAAGGCGCCATCGCCTTGCAGGTCGCCGCCTGTAGCATCACGCCCAATGCGCAGTCGGAGCTTTCGCAGCAATTCATTCAGTATGTGCTGTCGCCTGAAGTGCAGACGATTCAGGCCCAGGCAAACGGCTTCGCGCCGGTGAACCAGACCGTCCAACTCACGCCGGATATCGCCGCACGCCTGCCCTATGGCTCGGAGAAGGTCAACGCATTGATCAAAGTCGATTGGGACACGATCAACCAACAGCGCAGCGAGTGGACAACGCGCTGGAATCGCACGGTCGAACGCTAGCCGGTCAATGATTGCGATCCTCCCCGACATCATTCTGGAGACGCAGGCCTGCGCCTGCGTGGCAAGCCAATGGCATTTCTCAAACTTGTAGGCATCGTCAAGACATATGGCGGTTTCAGGGCCATCGACGGTTTGAACCTGGAAGTCCGCCACGGCGAATTCATCGCCTTGCTCGGACCTTCCGGATGCGGTAAGACCACCACCTTGCAGTCCATTGCCGGTTTCGTCCAGCCAACAGAAGGGCGCATCGTCCTTGATGGGCGCGACATCACCCATATTCGTCCCGAGCAGCGAGGGCTGGGTATCGTTTTTCAAAGCTACGCGCTTTTTCCGCACATGACCGTGGCGCAGAACATCAGTTTTGGCCTGGAAATGCGTGGCGTACCCAAGGGCGAACGCAGCAAGCGGATCGCTGAAGCCCTCGACCTGGTGCGCCTGAGTGGCCTTGGTGAACGCTATCCCAAAGCACTGTCCGGTGGGCAACGGCAACGGGTCGCTATTGCCCGGGCCTTGGCGATTCGACCGAACCTGTTGCTGCTCGACGAGCCCATGTCCAACCTCGATGCCAAACTGCGCGAAGAGATGCACATCGAGTTGCGGGCGATTCAGCGCGACCTGGGCATTACCACGATTCTGGTGACCCACGATCAGGTCGAGGCCATGACCATGAGCGACCGTATCGCAGTGATGCAAAAAGGTCGAATCGTGCAGATCGACACGCCGTACGAAGCGTACGAACGCCCCCACTCACCGTTCGCCTCAGCGTTCCTGGGCAAGACCAACGCTTTCGCCGGCGCGGTGCAAACCCGCAACGCTCGGTGTTGCCATGTGCAGGTCAAGGACACGATGTTGAATGTGCCCCACGAAGATCGTTCGCTGGGCAACGACGTCAACGTCTATATCCGTCCGGAAAAAATCCGTCTGACGGAGGCGGGCAAGGGGCGTTTGAACGGACGCATCCGTTTGCGCGTGTTTCTCGGCAACCTGTGGTTGATCGCAGTGGAAAGCAGCTTTGGTGTGGTGCACATGACCCAACCCAACCTAGGCATGCCACCGCCCGATGAAAACAGTGAAGTCGGGTTGGACTGGTCCGATGACGACCTGCGCCTGCTGGATCGGGAGGTAACCCATGGCAAGGTATGATGCCGAACACGTCGGCACGACGCCGTGGTTACTGAGCGCCCCGGCATTACTGGTGTTCATCGCGCTGTTGCTGGTGCCGCTGCTGTTGACTGCGGTGTTGTCGCTAAACCTGTTCAGCGACACTGAAGGTGTGCTGCCGGTGTACAGCCTCGGTAACTACCTGGAGGTTTTCAAGGACGGCTATTTCCACGAAATCTTCCTGCGCACTGGCGGCATGGCGCTGGCGGTCACGCTCCTCTGTGTGCTGCTGGGCGTTCCGGAAACCATCATTATTGCGCGTATGGCTTCGCGCTGGCGTTCGTTGTTTCTGCTGGTGGTATTGGGGCCGCTGCTGATCTCGGTGGTGGTGCGCACCCTCGGCTGGGCAATCCTGCTGGGCAACAACGGCCTGATCAACGATGCCTTGCAGGCGCTGGGAATTACCGAGCAGCCAGTGAGGATGTTGTTCACCCAGCTCGGTGTGATCATCGTCCTGACCCATGTGCTGGTGCCGTTCATGGTGATTGCCGTGTGGGCCACGTTGCAGCGCTTGGATCTGCAGGTGGAATGGGCCGGGCTGTCTCTCGGCGCATCGCGTCAGACGGTGTTTCGCCGAATCATCTTGCCACAGATCATGCCCGGCATTCTCTCCGGCTCGATCATTGTGTTCGCCCTGGCGGCGTCAGCGTTCGCGACCCCCGCGATCATCGGTGGTCGACGCCTGAAAGTGGTGGCGACGGCGGCCTACGACGAATTCCTCGGCACCCTCAACTGGCCCCTCGGCGCCGCCATCGCGATGCTCCTGCTGGTTGCCAACCTGATCATCATCCTGGGTTGCAGCAAGCTTGCCGAGCGTCGCTTCAAGCAAGTCTTCGAGTAACCCACCATGCACAAGAATGGATTTTTCTCGCTGCTGTTCCATCTCTTATTCGTCCTTTTTATCGTTGCGCCGCTGGTGGTGGTGATGGCGATGGCGTTTACCGACAAGGGTTATCTGTCGTTGCCGACTGACGGCTTGTCTTTGCGCTGGTTCCAGGCGTTGCTGGAGAACCAGGAAATGCTCGATGCGTTCTTACTGTCACTGAAGCTGGGCCTGGTTTCGGCTACCGTCGCCGCATTATTGGCCGTTCCGGCGGCACTCGCGATCAGCCGTTACGAGTTTCCGGGCCGCGGCGCCTTGACCGGCTTCCTGCTGTCGCCGCTGATGATTCCATCCGTGGTCCTGGGCATTGCCTTTCTGCGGTTTTTCTCCGTGGCGCAGATTGGCGGATCTTTCTGGGCCCTGAGCATTACCCATGTAATCGTGGTGCTGCCCTATGCATTGCGCCTGACGCTGGCCTCGACCATTGGCCTGGAACGCGACATCGAACAGGCAGCCCTGTCGCTCGGCGCACCGCGTTGGGTTGCATTTTACCGGGTGGTCCTGCCGCGGATTCGCACCGGCGTCATCGGTGGCTGGATGCTGGCGTTCATCCAGAGTTTCGACGAACTGACCATGACCGTATTCGTTGCCACGCCCGGTACGACCACTTTGCCGGTGGCCATGTACAACCATATATCCCAGACCATCGATCCACTGATCACCGCCGTCTCCACGGTGCTGATTGTCGGCACCCTGTTGTTGATGCTGGTGCTGGATCGCCTGGTCGGGCTGGATCGGGTACTGATCGGAGAAGGCAAATGAGCCAGGACAGACACAAGGTCGTCCAGTCGGACGTGATCGTGGTCGGCGGCGGGCTGGTAGGGGCTGCGGTGGCCTATGGCTTGGCACGCGGTGGTGTCGATACTGTGATCCTCGATCAGGGCGACAACGCATTTCGTGCCTCGCGGGGCAATTTCGGTCTGGTCTGGGTCCAGGGCAAAGGCCATGACCTACCGGATTATGCGCGCTGGACCCGGTCTTCGGCGAGTCGCTGGCCGGCGTTCGCGCAAGCGATGATGGCCGATAGCGGGGTTGATGTTCAACTCAAGCAACCCGGCGGTTTTCATATGTGCTTTAGCGACAAAGAGTTGCTGGAGCGCCAGGCGCGACTGCAGACCTTGCAGGATACGCTGGGCGATTACCCGTTCGAGATGCTGGACGCTGCCGACCTGAAAGCGCGTTTGCCACTGATCGGACCAGCAGTGATCGGCGCCAGTTACACGGCGCAGGACGGTCACGTTAATCCATTGAAACTTTTGCGGGCTCTGCATACTTCGGCGCAGGCCAAGGGGGCGCAACTGCGTAGCAGCGTGGAGGTCGATCGCATCGATTGCGCCCCCGGAGAGTTTCGGGTCAAAGCAGGGCAGCGTTGCTTCGTCGCGCCTCGAATCGTCCTGGCCGCCGGGCTGGGCAATCCGGCACTGGCGCAGCAGGTGGGCCTGTATGCACCGGTGGCGCCCAATCGTGGACAGGTGTTGATTAGCGAGCGGGTCCGACCCTTTCTCGATTACCCGACCATCAATGTCCGCCAGACCGACGAAGGCACTGTGCAGCTCGGCGACTCTATGGAGGAGGTGGGCTTGGATGACGGCACCTCCACTGAAGTGCTGGCCGCCATCGCCAAGCGTGGTGTTGCGACCTTTCCCTTGCTGCGTGATGTGCGGCTGGTCCGGGCCTGGGGCGCATTGCGGGTGCTGAGCCCGGACGGGTTGCCAATCTACCAGCAATCCAGCAAGTACCCGGGTGCCTTTGTGGTCACCTGCCACAGCGGTGTAACCCTGGCGGCCGCCCATGCCCAGCGCATCACGCCGTGGGTCATGGGCGGGCCACGACCTGATGAGCTGAAGGTGTTTTCCGGTGATCGTTTTCTAACTGACAAGGTGTTTTCACATGCGCACTGATCCACTGTTTCAACCGGTCGTCAGTGAGGCCAGGGCGACGCGGAGTGTGAGTCTGACCTTCAACGATCAACCGCTCACCGTGCCCGCTGGCATCAGTGTCGCCGCCGCCTTGCTGATGTCCGGCATCAGCCGCTTTCGCGCCACCCCGGTCAGTGAATCTCCCCGCGCGCCGTACTGCATGATGGGCGTTTGCTTCGAGTGCCTGGTGGATATCGATGGCGTGCCCAACCGCCAAAGCTGTTTGATTGAAGTGGCTGACAACATGCGCATTCGTTCCCAGGAAGGGGCGCGGGATTTGATCTGTCAACCAATGAACGTCCGGACCGTGGAAGTGCAGTCATGAATCATGAAAGCGTCGATGTGGTGGTGATAGGTGCGGGCGCGGCGGGCATGGCGGCAGCGACGCGGATGGCCGGACTGGGCTTGCAGGTGGTGTTGCTGGATGAGCAGGGCAGTCCCGGCGGACAGATTTATCGAGGCATCACCCTGGCGCCGCTGTCCCGACGGGATCTGCTGGGACCGGATTACGCTCACGGTAATCAACTGGCCCAGGCCCTGACCTCCTCAAGCGTGCGCTATGAAAAAGGCGCATCGGTGTGGCAGGTGACCCGGGATCATCAGGTCAGCTACCTGCGCGAAGGTCATCTTTATACCCTGGATGCCAAAGCCGTGTTGCTGGCGACGGGTGCCATGGAGCGGCCGTTTCCGATTGTGGGCTGGACCTTGCCCGGAGTAATGAGCGCCGGCGCTGCACAGATTCTGCTGAAAAGCTCTGGCTTGGCTCCGAGCGAGCCGCTGGTGTTGGCCGGCTGCGGCCCACTGCTGTATTTGCTCGGCTGGCAGTATCTGCGAGCCGGCGTAACGATCAAGGCCTTGGTCGACACCACGCGGCCCGAAGACTACTGGCGTGCTCGCCGTCACCTGTTGACCGCTCTGCGCGCCTGGCCCTATTTGCGCAAGGGGCTGGAATTGATGCGCAGCCTTCGCAGTGCCGGAATTGCTCAATTCACGGGCGCCGAGCAACTGGCGGTCGAAGGCGAGGAGGAGGCCCAGGCACTGACATTCAGCGTGTCCGGCAAGGCGCACCGCATCGCTACTCGCTGCGTGCTGCTGCATCAGGGCGTGGTGCCGAATATCCAGTTCAGTCAGGCGTTGCGCGCGCGGCATGTATGGGATCTGGATCAGCTGTGTTTCAGACCGGTCACTGATCCGTGGGGTGAATTGGATGTGCCGGGTGTATACATCGCCGGCGACGGCGCCGGTATCGGTGGCGCCCAGGCAGCGGCAGTGCAGGGACAACTGGCGGCTTTGGGGATCGCCGCTCGACTCATGACCATCGGCACCGCAGAACGTGATGAGCAGGCGCGACCGTTGCGCGTGCAACTGGAGTCGAACCTGCGGATTCGACCGTTTCTCGACGCGCTTTATCAGCCAAAAGAACAAAACCGTATTCCGGCCGACGAGGTGATGGTCTGCCGCTGTGAAGAAGTGACGGCGGGTGAGTTGCGCAGCTTTGTCGCTCTGGGGTGTGCGGGCCCGAATCAGGCCAAGTCATTCGGTCGTTGTGGCATGGGACCATGCCAGGGACGTATGTGCGGCCTGACAGTGACCGAAGTCATCGCCAAGGCCCGCGGGGTTTCGGCGGACGAAGTGGGTTATTACCGCATTCGTCCCCCCATCAAGCCCATCACCCTGGGAGAGCTGGCCGGTGAATGAACCTCGCAAACGTCAGGCTGACGTGCTGGTGATCGGCGGTGGCATTCATGGCTTGAGTACGGCGTTATACCTAGCGCAAGCCGGGGTCAAGGTGATCGTTCTGGAAGCCGAGTATTGCGGACGCCATGCCTCCGGTGTCAATGCCGGCGGCGTGCGCACCCTGGGCCGCCATCTTGCGGAAATTCCGTTGGCGCTGGCGTCGCGGGACCTGTGGCACTCGCTCAAAAACACCTTGGGCGACGATGGTGGATTTGTGCCCAGCGGTCAACTCAAGCTGGCGGAGACCCTGGCCGAATTGGAGGAGTGTCGGCGACGGGTCGAGCAGCTTCAAGCGTCGGGTTTCGATCATGAAGTGTTGGTCGATCAGCACCAGGTGTTCGACATTCTCCCGACCGTGGCGCGGCATGTGACGGGCGGAATTTGGGTCAAGGACGATGGTTATGCGGTGCCTTACAAAACCGTTACCGCGTTTCGCCTGGCCGCTGAACATTCAGGCGTGCAGATTCATGAGAACACGCCGGCGCAGCAGATCGATCAGACAGGTACCCAGTGGCGCGTCAGTACTCCCACAGGCAGTTTCAGCGCCGAACACCTGGTGGTGACAGCGGGCGCCTGGGCCGGTGGACTGGCGATGCAGATTGGCGAGCCGGTGCCCGTGCACCCTGAAGGCCTGATGCTGATGGTCACCCATCGCGTCGCATCTTTCTGTGCGCCAGTGCTGGGTGCCACAGGCAGAGCGCTGTCGTTCAAGCAGTTTGCCAATGGTACGGTGGTGATCGGTGGCAAGTTGATCGGATCGCTGGATTTTCTAGCACGCCATGGTGAAGTCAACATGGAGCTTCTAGGCCGCAGCGCGCGCACAGTCACCGACTTGTTTCCCCATTTGAAACACTTGGGCGTCAACCGTGTCTGGGCCGGTGTTGAGGCCTTTACCGCAGATGATCTGCCGGTGATAGGTGCCAGTCGCAAAGTCAGTAACCTGAGTTATTCATTCGGTTTTTGTGGTAGCGGCTTCCAGATGGGCCCCGGCACCGGTAAGCGTTTAGCCCAGCTCATTCTTGGCGAACATTCGGATATTTCACTAGAGCCGTTCGCCATCGACCGTTTCAACTCGCCCCCCAGAGAGTCGGCAGCATCGTTTCAATCCGCTACACCCACCCCGTAACAGTGAGGAGTTCACATGCTGGAAATTACACGCATCGAGACCAATCAGCGCATGAGTCGTGTCGTTCAATGCAACGGCTTTACTTTTCTCGGCGGACAGACGGCGACTGACCGCACCCAGGACATAAAGGGCCAGACTGCTCAAGTGCTGGCCAAGATCGACCATTTCCTGGCCCTGGCGGGCCTCGACAAAAGCCGTATCCTCACCGCGCAGGTCTGGCTGTCGGACATCCAGGCCGACTTCGCTGGCATGAACGAGGTATGGGACGCCTGGGCGCCAGAAGGCCATGCGCCAGCACGTGCCACCGTCCAATCGCGTCTGGCCGCGCCGGATCTGTTGGTGGAAATTACTGTGGTCGCAGCGGGCTAAGGTCAGTCGCTAAGGATCATTCAGCCGAGGGCGGCCTGTAGTGTTCCCACGTGTCGTATCCGGGATATCCAAGGAGGCTGTGGAATGCGGCACGCCGGGAACCATCCATTTTCTATCTGACGCTATTTCGATTCGAGATGGCGGAGTTGCGTACATGTAATTTTCAAGGGTCTCTAGAAAAAGCGCTGCGCTTTGTGACAAAGGGCGAGAGTCCTCGGCTATTGCGCTGATGGTGTTATGGAACACGGGGCTGCCCGGTAACTCGTGAAAGTCAAGGCGCGGAGCGATGAGTTCGACATAATGCTCCGGTAGCAGGCTTGATCTCCTGCAAGAAATGCAGAGCGAAGGGGGAGAAGAGGTCATGTGGTCCTGTTTCATGCTCCAAGAGCCATTTGTACTTTCTCTGGGTGGGTACCGCGTTTTCCGCTCCAGATCCAAATTGTTCAATTCAGCTTTCAGCAACTCTCCAATCCAGCACCGCGCGCCCAGGTTGATCCAGGGCGCAAGCTGCGTTTCCATCTGAAGCGGCCGAATGCCATCGTCAATTTGGCCCGTGGAGAGGGCGTCGTACGGCGGTCATTTGCTGAAGGCGGCTATGCAGATTGCGCTGAGGAGAGCTTTCTCTCGATTTGCTCGGACCGGCGCCGCCTTCCGCCAAGTGAGATGCTTAAGCACATGTAGCGGCTCGATCGTGTCCAGTGGTGCTGGCGGATCATCGAAAAACGCAATCAGGTTCTTCATTTCCCGTTTGTTGTCGAATTGGGTGGCTTTTCCTTTGGAAGGGACGATATCCACCATGTACTTTTCGGCGACGTAGCGGAAGGTGATCACTTTTGCGACCAGGTCGGCCGCAGACCGACTTTTTCAACAGAATCGGCCAATAGCTGCCCTTGCAACAGACTTCCATCTGAAGTGGATATCCGCATTAAGGTTGTTTAACTGACTGTCGTAGATCTTGTACACGATGCGAAGCAGAGCTTATACGAAATGCGTCAGTCAGCAGATTAATCCCTGATCAAAACCTGCTGACTGAGCTTTAATTGACTGATTTCGTGTTCAGCGCTCTGAATACATTGCAGGACTTAGTGCCCCAGTATTTTCGATAGAAAGAGCTTTGCCCGCTCTGACGATGCCCCGTTGAAGAACGCCTCAGACGACGTATCATCAATGATGACCCCTTCCTCCATGAAAACCACCCGGTCTGCCACACGCCGAGCAAAACCCATTTCATGAGTGACTACCATCATTGTCATGCCGTCCTTCGCCAGCGACACCATCACGTCCAGTACCTCGTTGATCATCTCAGGGTCCAGCGCCGAGGTGGGTTCATCAAAGAGCATGATGACTGGATCCATCGATAATGCCCGGGCGATAGCAACACGCTGCTGCTGACCACCAGAGAGCTGTGCCGGATACTTGTGGGCATGTGCGCTGAGGCCGACACGTTCAAGCAATGCCAGACCTTTGGCTTTTGCATCGGTTGTCGCACGATTGAGCACCTTCGTTTGTGGCAACGTCAGGTTCTCGATGATGGACATATGGGGGAACAGCTCGAAATGCTGAAACACCATGCCGACTTGCTGGCGCAACCTTGGCAGATCCGTTTTTGCACTGCCGATCGACTGCCCATTCACCAGGATTTCGCCTTCCTGAAAAGACTCAAGTCCGTTGACCGTCTTGATCAATGTCGACTTGCCTGAACCTGAAGGCCCGCACACCACTACAATTTCGCCTTTACTCACGTGCGTCGAGCAGTCTTTGAGGACTTGCAAATTTCCGTACCATTTATTGATCCCGCGCATTCTGATGCAGTGGGGCTGAACATCTGCAGCGAAGCGGGAAACCGATGCCACAGCGGCTTTAGTCTGAATCATTTGTCGAAATACCCCGCGCGAATAGAGGCGCCGATCAGATTGACAATCAAGCGTCCCGCGGTCACGCAGGTGAGGTTGCTTGCGTTGTCTTTGCCTGGCTGGATCTCAACGATATCCATACCCACCACCCGTCCCTTTTTCACCAAACCGTGGATGAGTTTGCGTGCCTGCAAAAAAGTCACGCCACCTGGGGCCGGACCATCTACCGCGGGCATGATGGTCGGGTCGAGACCGTCGGCATCAATGGTCAAGTAGTAGTTCCCACCATCGGGAATTCGCGAAAGTACTGCGTCCATGCCGATCTCATGCAGTTCATAGGCACTGATTAACTCCGCACCGTACTCGCGCGCGACCTCGAGATCTTCGGGGCGTGCGCTGCCTTGAGCACGCAGTCCAATCTGGAAGATACGGCCAACATGGGCCATTTCGGAGGCTCGACGTATTGGGCTGGACAACCCCTCCTTGATCCCGTTCACGTCATCGCGCCAGTCAAGGTGCGCATCGATGTGGATAATGGTGATCGGGTCAAGACTGTCGTAGGCCCGTAAAACCGGCGTAGTAATTCCGTGGTCACCGCCAAGGATGACGGGTAGCGCTCCGGCTTTGAGCAGCTGGCGTACGGCTTGCTCGGCACGCTC
Organism: Pseudomonas sp. GW821-FHT09H03; assembly: GCF_059415945.1. Taxonomy (NCBI): domain Bacteria; kingdom Pseudomonadati; phylum Pseudomonadota; class Gammaproteobacteria; order Pseudomonadales; family Pseudomonadaceae; genus Pseudomonas; species Pseudomonas sp. GW821-FHT09H03. The sequence continues at coordinate 317,429 of NZ_JBWKOF010000005.1, forward strand.
ATAGTGCTCACCCGGTATGGCGACATCCGGCAACACATCACCACAGTCGATGAATCGGATATCGCTACGGCCTTGCAGCAACGGGCCATCGATATCGAAATCATAATGCCGTGGATCACGCACCATACGGTCAGTGAGCTGCCGTATTGCAAGTGGTGCATTGGTCTGGTCGTTGGTATATGAGCGCGGGCTGTAAGGCGAACCAAAAGGCATGCCAAGCACCGCAATATCCGCCTGTTGAAGGTTGTCCAGATCGGTCATCAGCTCTGAATAAAGCAGGGTCTGATGGCTGGTACGTGGGGCGACGGTCAGGTTCTTCATAAAAACTCCTAAATGATGGGATTTTCTAGCGATGCCGCCAGTGTCTTTCACGGGCTTCCAGTGCTTGGCCAAGCGCATCGAGGACAATGCTTGACAGCCAATAAAGCAATGCAGCGGTGCCTAACACTTCTAGATAGGCGAAGGTGTCAGCGGTCATCAGGTTGCTCTGATAGGTCAGCTCAGGAAGACTGGTTACCGAGAAAATCGCGGTGTCCTTGAACATCATGATGATCAGGCTGGTAGTAGGCGGGATCAGGTAGCCGAAGCTTTGCGGTACGACCACGTAGCGCTGAACCTGCCAGACGGAAAACCCCAGCGACCGCGCTGCGCGCGCCTGGCCGGCAGGCACGCTCTTCAAGGCTGCACGCAGAATTTCACTGAAATACCCGGCCGTGTAGAACGCAGTGGCACCAATGGCGATCGCAAACGAAGAGGCTTGCACTCCCAGCTGTGGCAGACCGAAAAACAGCAGGTACACCACGATCAGGAATGGAATATTTCGGACAAGTTCGACATAACAACGAGCAAACAGCCTTGGCAACCAATGCTGGGCATCGGCCATGTAAGCGAACAGAGCACCGATCAACATCCCCAGCGGAATACCTATGGCACTGACCGTCGCGGTGATTTTCAGCCCCTGCAGCAATGCGGGGATTGCGTGACCGATCACTTCAATATCAATGGGCATTTGGCATTACCTTGGCAATGCGGCGCTCGATGAGTCGCGAGATCGACGAAGCGCACAGCAGAATAAGGAAGTAAACGATCGCTGTTGCGCTGAACACTTGCAGCGGCAGATCGCTTTGCAGCGTCGCGTTACGAGCCACGGTAGCCAGTTCACTGACGGCAATGACCGACAGCAGCGATGAGGCTTTGAGCAGTACGGTGTACTCGTTGGTCAGCGGAGGAACAGAACGATGGAACATCTGCGGCAACAGCACGTAACGCCACTTCTGATGAGCGCGCATCCCCAGTGCCTGGGCTGCAGCCACCTGACCTCCAGGAATCGAAGTCAAAGCTCCCCGCAAGATTTCACTGATGTAAGCCGCCGTGTTCAACGACAGGGCCAGGATCCCCGCTTCCAGTGGTGTCAGTGAAATACCGATCAGGCTCGGCAAAACGAAATACGCGATCAGCAACTGAATCAATAGCGGTGTGCCGCGGATGGCACTGACGTAGACCATTACTGCGAATCGGAAAATCGGGCCTGCTGCGACTCTCAGGAGAAGTAAGAGGACGCCGAACCCCAGCCCGATGAGAAAAGCCAGGCTACTTGCGATAAATGTTGTAGCCGCTCCTTGAAGCAATCCATCGAAAAAGGGTCCCAGCGCGGTGTGTGCACTCAACCAGCTCATCATTACCAGACCCTCCTGTTAGAGGGCCGCTTCAGGCAGATACCCTGAAGTCGGTAATGTCATTGTTTCGCCGAACCATTTTTTCTGCAGCTCGGCCAACTTGCCCGTAGCACGCATCTCATCAAGCGTTTCGTTGATAAAGGTGCGTACTTCAGGATTTTTAGCGTTGACTACCCAGGCCAGCAGCTTGGCATCGCCGACTTCGCCAACCGACTTATAGGTGTCCGGCTGACGACGCATTTGCACCGCCAATACGTTGCTGGGTAGAACACCGACATCGATCGAACCATTGGCAATCGCCAAGCCGACATCGGGATAGCCCTGGAATAGCTTGAGGTCAGCGTAACCCTGTCCTTTGCCGGCCTTAAGTTCTCGCTCGTATTCCTGCAGTGCTTGTTGGGCTGAAGAACCCATCTGGGTCCCCACCACTTTGCCTGCTACATCCTCGGGCTTGCTGATGATGGTGTTGTCCGCCTTGACGACGAATAATGAGCGGACGACACCAATGGGCTGACTGAACGCGAACCGTTTGGCACGCTCCGGTGTGATCCCGACGGAAGTGGCCACGAAATCAAATTTGTTGCTCATCAATCCGGGAAGCAAACCGTTGAACGGTAAGTTCAACTGCTCCAGTTCGACGCCGAGTTTGGCGGCCATCAGCTCCAGAATATCGTGGCCGTAACCCACTACCTTGCCGTTTTCAACGAACTCATAAGGTTCGTAAGCGGCTTCGGTGCCCACTGTCAGCTTGCCGCGCTGCTTGATGTCGGCAAGCGTACCTGCCTGGGCTAATGCGAAGCTTGATGTGCAGATAACCAGCGAGGTCAGGAGCACGGTTTTGACGATGCTTCGGCGACTGAGTGTTGTCATGATGCGGTCCCCCCATTTTCGTGGAGTGTTGTATTTGTGAAGGTTGCTGGAACCAAATTAATCAGTGCGAAAGCGCATGTAAAATCACTTTATTGGCAATATGGTCTTGGAATCTGATACCTTTTCCCCATGAACCGATTCGACCTTACCGAGCGTGACTTACGTTCTCTGCGTATTTTCTGCGCTGCCGCTGAAGCGGGTGGATTTGCTGCGGCTGAACGCCGGCTGAATATGACCAAAGCCTCCATCAGTAGGCATATCAAGGAGGTAGAGGAACGCCTGGGTGTTCGTCTGTGCGAGCGAGGTCCGGCCGGTTTCAAGCTGAGCGCGGCAGGGAGGGTGGCGCTGGAGTTGACGACTAATGCACTCAACTCTCTTGAACGAATCAAGCCTGAAATTGATGCGGTACGTGCTGTGATATCCGGCACTGTTTCGATTGGTACTGTCGAGCATATGCTCGCTGATCCGAATTGCCGACTGGCGCAAGCACTTAAAGAACTGAGACGAAGGGCACCTAATGTTCAGGCAGAAGTGGCTGTGATGACCTTTGGCAATTTGAACCAGGCTCTGCGCGAGCGCCGGGTGCAGGTGGCTATTCGTGGGATGTACAGAAAAGAACGAGCCTTTCATTACCAAAAGCTGTTCGTCGAAGACCATCGCGTATATGTAGCGAATCAAGCGCCGCGCGAGCGTCAGCTCCGACCTCAACTGGTTTATCGACCGCATCCCTTCGTCGAAGAAACGCTGGCTGCACATGGTTTTGAACGAGGCCCCGAAGCAGCGGGATTGGAAGCGATCGCGATGCTCGTTGAAGGCGGTGGTTATGCGGGGCTACTACCGGAGCACTATGTCGAACTCATTGCCCCGCGCTTCGACTTTCGCGAGTTACCGGAAAGCCCCGTGTTCCATAACACCATCTGCGCAATAACCGAGGCTTCTCGCCCTCTGTCACGAAGCGCAGAGCTTTTTCTAGAGATCCTTGAAGAATTGCATGCAAGCGACGCCTCCATTTCGAATCGCAATAGCGCCAGATAGAAAACGAATGGTTCCGGCACAATGAATCCTCCCAAATTTCGTAGATACCCGGGCGAGTCCTGGCTTATCAAAAGACGTAGACGCCGAGTTGACTCGGGTGCTGAAACAAGACTGCCTCCCAACTAGATAAAAAATCGAGCACAGGCAACGATTCGCGAAGACTCAGGCTGGGTCAGTGGCATCTCGGCATCTCGGCAACTGGCTCAACTCGGCGTCGGAGCCAACAATCTATCTTTGGTTGTTATTGATTGAATATAAATATCCGCTCTTTAATCCACTTTATCAGCTCTTCTGCAGCAACAGACTGGGGCTTGCTTTTTTTTACTAGAAGACGAGCATGTATATTTTGAAATAGTGGATGATCGATTGATCGAGTCACCAGATCGCCACTGATCATATCGTTAAAGGCGGAGAATTCGCTCATCATCGTTACCGCTTCTCCGCTCATCACATAACGTCGGAGGGCGGTAAGAGAGTTCGTTACCATGGCCGGTCGAATGGATAGATTTTCTGTATGTGTAACGAGCTGAATAATCTGTCCTAACCCGTATTGAAGCGGCATTACAGCCAACGGGTAACGCATTATCTCTTCGAATTTCAGCGGTTCACTGAGATGCGTAAGCGGATGATCTGATCGCATGAGCAACCGAACAGGTTGCAGTGATGATGCTCGGTAGGCGACTTCAGGGTGCGCAGGTGGATTGTACGCGAGGCCGATATGGGCGGCGCTCTGAACTACTTCCTCCAGAACGCTCTTAACCGGAAGCACATCTAGACTGATACGAATACTAGGATAGGTGGCAGTAAAATCCCTCAAAACATTGTCGATCAGCAAGTCGATGAACCCCTCGCTGGTAACGATACGGACTTCACCCTCCCTTAAGCCCTTCAATCCTCGCAAGCGGTCTTCAAGATGTTCTTGTTGTGCCTGGCAGCCGCGCCAGAACTCCAGGAGAAGGTGGGCTGCTTCAGTAGGAACCACGCCACGTGCTTGCCTTTCAAACAATACGGTTTCTACTTCCTCTTCCAGTAGTTGGATTTGCCGGGTGATGACTGAAGGTGCCGTGTTCAGGTTTTCTGCTGCCCCGCGAATGGAGCCACTGGACAGCACCTCATAGAAATACCGCATTCGGCGTTGATTCAGATCTCTCACAGAAAATCCTCCCCTTGCATGAGCGTTGCCCCCAGAGCAACGATACCATCAAAAAGTTGCTGTTGCTCGCCTTGCCATTCCGCCTGAATATCAATCACACAATAAAAACGCCCAAAGCGGAGGCAGTATGCAAAGGTGCATTAATCCATCAAGCGAGCTATCGACCATCTATCGAAAAATAGACTGGCGGTTATTACCCTTTTTGCTCCTGTGTTACGTGGTGGCGTACCTGGATAGGGTAAATGTGGGATTTGCCAAGCTTCAGATGCAAAGCGATCTAAGTTTATCCGACGCTGCTTATGGACTGGGTGCCGGAATATTTTTTGTAGGCTATGCCCTGTTCGAAACACCTAGCAATTTGCTCTTGCCGAAGATCGGAGCGCGCAAGACGCTCAGCCGGGTGATGATTTTGTGGGGTATTACATCTGCATGCATGGTGTTCGTAGAAAGCGAGAGATCATTTTACGTGCTGCGTTTTCTCCTCGGCGTCTTTGAGGCGGGTTTCGCTCCCGGAATGATTTTTTACCTTACCTATTGGTACGGGCGTGAGCGGTTAGGCAGGGTGATGGCGATCGTTATGCTTGCCGGGCCACTGGGCGGCATATTTGGGGCACCTTTGTCCGCGTGGATCATGACCACCTTCGCAGGTTTCCACGGCCTGGCCGGATGGCAATGGATGTTTTTTCTTGAGGCATTACCGGCTGTAGCGTTAGGTATCATAGCGCTGAAAGTTCTTAGCGATAAACCCTCGGTCGCGCCTTGGTTGAGTGCGCGTGAAAAACAAGTGCTGAATGCGCATATCGGTGAAGGGCAGGGAGCCCACCATTCATTTGTTCAAGTATTAAAAGACCCGCGTGTGTATCTAATGGCGGCCGGTTACTTCTGCTTGATCTGCGGAATTTACACAATGAGCTTTTGGCTGCCGTCCATTCTGAAGGACGCAGGCGTTCAAGGCGTCATGCAGATCGGCTTTTACTCAGCGATTCCATACATAGGTGCGATGCTGGGGATGTTGATATTTGGTCGCACCTCAGATCGTTTCTATGAGCGGCGTTGGCACACCGCGATACCGGCATTGATGGCGGCGATTTGCTTGACTGGGTCAGTGATTTATAAGTCCGACTTTTTTATAGCGCTAACTTTTTTAACTCTAGCTACGACCATGATGTGGGTTGCTTATACGGTGTTCTGGGCAATTCCTTCGCAATATCTCAAAGGTGACACTGCGGCGGGTGGCATCGCAGTTATTAACACCATTGGATTGACGGGCGGGTTTCTCAGTCCCACGTTGATCGGTTATGCCAAGTCCGTCACTGGTAATTCTGATTCAGGTCTTCTGGTCATGGCCGCAATTCTAGTAGCAGGTTCTTTGATACTCGCCGCCAACAGACCCCAACGTGCTCAGCAAAAAGTTTGCACTACACAGCCTGTCTAAAAATTTCCACAAGGCGTTTAATAACCATGAAATATCGAATTCTGATCGCTGGTTTTCAGCATGAAACAAATACGTTTGCGCCCTCCAAAGCTGAATATGAAAACTTTGTCAGGGGTGAAGGTTTTCCTCAAATGGTAAGAGGCGCTGAAATGTTGGAACTTCGGAATGTTAATATTCCGGCAGGCGGGTTTCTGATTGAAGCCGAGCGCTTGGGCTATGAAGTAGTCCCGGTGATCTGGGCTGGAGCCAGTCCATCCGCACATGTCACTCAAGAGACCTACGACCGCATTACCGATGAAATCATAAATGCCGCTGCAAACGAAGCAATCGACGGTATATATCTAGACCTGCATGGGGCGATGGTTGCCGATCATACGGACGACGGTGAAGGAACGCTTCTGGCTCGGCTACGAGATGTGGTCGGACAAGATATGCCGATAGTCGTATCTTTGGATTTACACGCTAATGTGACTGAGTTGATGCTCAACCACGCAGACGCAATGATTGCATTTCGTACTTATCCCCACGTGGATATGGCTGATACTGGCGCACGCGCTGCCAAATTACTTGATTTGCGGCTCCGGTCGGGAAAACTGCATTGCGAAAGCTTGCGACTCCCTTTCCTGATCCCGATAAACGGGATGTGCACGCTCATGGAGCCAGCACGAAGCCTTTACGATCAGTTAGCACACCTTGAGTCCGCAGGCCTTTCATTGTCATTTACTCCAGGCTTTCCAGCCGCTGATTTTGAGGAGTGTGGGCCAGTTATCTGGGGTTACGGAACAGATAGACAAGATATCAAAAATGCCGTCTCCGCCCTCTATAAAAAAGTAGTGCGGGAGGAGGATCAGTGGGAAGTGCCTTTCCTCCTCCCGGATGAAGCAGTGCTCCGAGCAATGACATTAGCAGAAACCGCCCAGCGTCCAATCGTCATTGCCGATACTCAAGACAACCCGGGAGCAGGCGGGGATTCGAACACGACAGGAATGCTTAAAGCACTCATTAAACACGGTGCTACTAATGCCGCCGTAGGATTGCTTTGTGACCCGGCAGCCGTTCAGTCCTCCATTGCAGCCGGGGTAGGCGGTTTCATTGATATAGCGCTGGGGGGGCAGTCGGGTGCACCGGGCGACAGTCCCCTGCAGGGGCGCTTTGAAGTAATGCATTTATCCGATGGCCGCTGTCGTTTTGCAGGGCCCATGATGAATGGCATGGAGGTTGATGTCGGGCCTGTTGCATGCTTGAAAATCGGGGGTGTGAAGATTGCTGTCAGCTCTGGTAAATGTCAGATGCTGGATAGGAATTTATATCGGATGGCAGGTATAGAACCCGAGCAAATGAGTGTACTGGTTAACAAGAGCTCTGTTCATTTTCGCGCTGATTTCGCGCCGATTGCCGACCACGTACTCGTTGCCAAGGCACCTGGGCCCATGACAGCGGATCCTGCGGATATTCCATGGAAAAGGCTTCGCGAGGGAATCCGGCTAAAACCCAACGGGCCTTCATTCCACAGCCCTGCCTGCCGCGCTTAAAGACCGGCATCCGACTTTAGGTATTGAACGACATTTGCGTTAAATGGCGGAAGGGGACGTTCGCCTCGATAAAAAATACTTCCTGATTTATTGGGAGCCAGAAAGCGGATTATGCCAGTAGATAAGATGGAAGGCATTCCATTGTGCTTATTGAGTTGATGCGTTCGCGTTAGCGAGTGCTGCGTGGGATTCGTGTGTGTTGCGTTGGTTTGACAGATTTCCTTGTTGCTTCTGTTACTTAAAAAATATAAAAAATCGGAGCGTTATAAATGAGCGTAAAGAAAATATCTGTAACTTTGGTATTTGGTAGCATTGCCCTGAGTAATCAGGCGTTTGCTGACTTCCTAAGTGATAGCAAAGCTACCTTGGGAATGAGGAACTTCTACTTCAATAACGACAACCGTGATGGCACCGCTGCTCCTTCGAAAACCGAAGAGTGGGCTCAGGGTTTCATGCTGGACGTCAAGTCGGGATATACCGATGGTACCGTCGGTTTTGGTGTCGATGCCTTGGGGTTGCTGGGCGTTACCTTGGACACGGGGAAAGGACGACACGTCGGCAGCACCATGATTCCTTCAAAGGGTGACAATCGTGCCGTCGATGAGTGGAGTCGGTTGGGGCTGACCGGAAAAGTCAAAATATCCAATACTGAACTGCGCTACGGCACTCTGATTCCGAAGCTTCCGATTCTGGTCGCCAACGATGGACGGGTGCTTCAACAAACCTTCGACGGCGGCCAAATCACTTCGAGCGAGTTCAAGGATCTGACCCTGACGGGTGGGCGAATTGAACATGCAACAGGTCGCGGTTCAACTGATCAGACGGGGCTGGCCGCTCTGGGCGGTGTGCGTGAAAGCAACCAGTTCGATTTCGCCGGCGGCGACTGGAAAGTCACCAAGGATCTGACGGCTCAGTACTACTATGCCAATCTAGACAACTACTATACCCAGCAGTTTTTCGGACTGATTCACACGCTTGCGTTCTCGGACAACCAATCCCTGAAAACCGACCTGCGCTACTTTAAAACTGACTCGTCAGGTGCCAACAGCTCCGGAACCACTGGTTACAGAATCAGTGGCTACACCGAAAACGGCGATGGCGAGATCGATAACCGCACCTGGAGTGCTGCACTGATTTACACCGTAGATGGGCACGCTGTTACGGCGGGGTATCAAAGCGTTTCAGATGGCAGCAATTTTACACAACTCAATCAGGGTGGCCTTGTAGACAAGGGTGCCGGTGGGTCGAGCGTCTACTTATATACCGATCGCTTTATCCAAAGCTTCACCCGTGCAGGTGAGAATACAGCTTTCGGTCAGTATGCCTACGACTTCGCCGCTCTGGGCGTTCCTGGCCTGAAAGCATCGGTCATGTACCTTTCCGGCAACAATATCAAGACAGCATCCGGTAGTGATCAGAAAGAATGGGAAAGAGACATTACTCTGGACTACGTCCTTCAGTCGGGTGTGCTCAAAGGTGTTGGCTTCGGCTGGCGTAACGGTAAATCCAACAGCGAAGCTGCCCGTGATCAAGATCAGAACCGGGTGATTGTGAGCTACAGCATTCCGCTTCTTTGAGGCACCCCAGATTTCGTAGACACCTCCATGCCTCAACGGAGGCCTGCTAAGGCAAAGCGGAACAGTCCGTTTTTGGCCGATTGCTGCACTTGCGTGCTCACTCTCCAGTCGGACTGAAAGGCCTCGCCGAGTGCGAACGTCAACGGTACAAAGGCCCCTAAGGATTTGCCTTGCTCACCGCGCCACGAACGTATGAAGGCGGTGAGTTGGCTGTAGCCGCCGTCGTAACCCTCGGCCTTGATATGCTTGAAGAGCGCTTTGACGCTCCTGCGATTGTGCTTTGCCCGAAACGAATCGGCCTTGAGCGCTTGCTCCAGCGTCTGGTGAAACGGACTGAGTTTGTTGGAGGCTGCGCACCGCAGGTACGCCGGTTGAGTGGCTTCGGGTGCTCTGACCCATTTTCGGATGGTGTTTCTCGGCAGCCCGGTACGCTTGGCTATCTGATGCAGCGACAGCTTGTCGCGAAAATACATGCGCCGAATTTTGCCCATCATTTCCATGCTGATCACCCTGTATTCTCCGGCTCAAAAATTGAGCAGCAGCAGTTGAACACATGGGTCAGTTTTCGGACGGCAGAACAGCCTTTACTGGGTCAGTTTTCGGTCAGCGGCAACAAAATTCATGCCGGGGACTATACCCGTCAGGCGACGAATCTTGGCGTTAAAACCTTATGAGGAAGATTGCGCCAGAGATCAAAGCCATCGAGTAAGCAGTTTAATTCCTGGACAGTTAGCACGATCGCCTTGTCGATCTCATCAGGGGAAGGTTTGAAGAGCTCAGTCTCCAGGCGCTTGAGCCAAAGGCAAAAGCCGTTGCGCACCCAGTACAACACTTTGACGCGGTTGCGGTGGCGATTTAGAAAGACGAAAAGCACGGGGTCGAATACTGCAACTTTGATGTCCAGTTCGACCAATGCGGCCAGGCCGTCGATTGACTTTCGAAAATCTACAGGCTTCGGGTAGAGGTACACTTTTGCGACGCTGGCATTTGGACGCGTCATGGTGATGGGCTTCTGATGGAAATCGGGAGCACAGCATCAGCCGTCAACTATCCGCTTGGAATGTGGAGGCTATGGAGCGGATAGGATCAGTCAATGCTTGTCGAAATTATTGTTAGTGCTGATACATTCCATCCCCTCGATTCCACCTACGGTGTTTGCTCCGCAAGATACATGTCACAACATAACCAGTTTTACGGGCATGGGATGTCGGTGCCGTCATACCCGCGAGGCCAGCCAGCTCCGCATGCCGGCCAACTTGCTGATTTTGCAGGTCCAAAATTGAATTGCAATAGAGCGCCGTATTTTGACGAGTTGTAAAATTTGGTACCTATGAAGGAAGTTTGAATTTGGCTTCGCTGCAATGCTAATTATCTAGAAGCGTTGTCTTGGGAGTTGAGTGGAAGTATGAATTTTATTTAATTTGTCTGTCCGGTAGATCCTATGGTATTTCTGGATCTAAGCGTGCGAAGCTATATTATTATTTCGATTTATTAATTTCCTGTCAGCTTTAACGTCTAGTTGATGTTTGCTTAGGTAGCGGTAGGGGGATTAGAGCTTGTTAACAAACATTTTTCTGGTGTGCTTTTAAAATAAGCACCTAAACCCTACCCACTAGGGCGGAGGGAAGCGGTACGACTGGGGGGAACAATCAACTCATCGCGTGGGCGATGTCGGCGTGGGCGAAAGTTTCTGAGACTACTGATTTGGAGGAGATAAGGCGCTGTTCAGTAATTCTAGCAGAACAGTTGGTTTTTTAATATTTTGCCTACGGTTTCTGTAGTAGTGTTCCGTTCATGCGGCCAGAGGTTGAAATGTATACTAATTATCCTTTGGAGTGGGTAAGGAGATATCAGGCACAGAACTATGCGCTTAGTGATCCTGCAGTGCTACATAACAAAAAAAATATAGAAGCGGTTGTATGGTCCAAAGATATTTTTCATGAGTCAATGGATTTGTGGAGTGGGACCCAGGAATTCAATTTAAAAATAGGTGTAGCGCAACCTTCTTTTAATAATACAGGCGGTGTTGGGCTTTTGAGTTTGGCTAGGCCTTGCGGAAATATAAAGATGGCTGGATTTTAAAAAAACAAGCTCTATATAAAGATGTTTCCGAGTTGGCAGGGGCGTGTATTCAGGAGTTAGAACTGCTTAGTATCCCAATACCCTCCATAAAGCTGAGCTTGCGTGAGAAAGAAGTTCTCAGGTGGACTGCTGATGGCAAGAACTCAGAGGAAATAGGATTGATTCTAAACATAACTATGGATTCCGTAAATTTCCATCAAAAAAATCAGTCAAAAATAGGCGCATCTAATCTAATTCAGACCTTCCCAAGAGATGCTGTTACTCATATCAACGCTCATTGCTTCACGTTCCATAGCGGTGAGAGCGTCGTCAAGTCATACTTTTAAAGAATTGCCAAAAGGATCTATATGAGAAAAACCATAAATATTATTATTGCCGTGTTTTTTGGGATTGTATGTACATCCTCTGCATTTGCGGCCACCGAGCTGTTGCGCTGGAAAGTAGATCCCGACCAAAAATACTACTACCTGTACGGGGAGATGACGGCATTGGAGTCAATTCCCGGGATGTTTTATGCGAATTCTTACTACCGAGGATATAACGGAATGCTCTGGCAGCCCGGAGAGAATCACAGTGTCCTGATGAATGCTTTTTGGAATCCATCCGGGCCAGGAACCGATTATGCAAAAACAATAGCACTCTCTAGTGCCGAAAATGTGTCAAGTTATCATTTCACAAATGAAGGGCAAGGTGTACGGTCACAAGTCGAGGGTGGATGGCGGCCGCAAATAACACATCGTTTCCTTGTAAAGTTTAATTACAATAAAGCTGGAGGGGTTATAGAAAAATACTATTTCATTTTAAATGATAGGACAAATGTATGGATGCATGTTTCTACACAATCCTCTCCTATTCAAGAAAATGATAAAGATGGAGGCTTTTTTAACGGCATGTCATCTTGGATTGAAAATGTCGTGGGAAGGGCTGACTTTTCAAAATCGAAAATCGTCACATACGATCTATGGCTGGGAAAGAATATCCGTAGTTTGCGCAGGTTAACGTCCGCCAAATGCGAATATGGATCCGGTATTTGCGGTGTTGTTAATGATCGTTATTTTCTAGCAGAAGGTAGTCCAGAAAACCTGAAAGCTTCTTTTAAACGACTAGAAAGCCAATATGGAAAATTCTCAATTGGTGTCGATAAAAAAGAACTTTCGCACCTTTCGGATAAACCGCTTGAGGGGAAAGTAATCGAGGAACTAAGTCACATTTCAAAGGCGCCAAAATTTAATGATCCGTTTGATCATAAATATCCTAAGTATTTTTCAAAGTCACGCCAAAGTTACGGGAACGCCGATTAGATCACTGATCTTGATGGACAATATACAAATATTTGACTACTCAGGAACGCGCGGTCTTCATGACCATGCGCGACGACCTGTGCTCCTTCCGATCGGCGGTCTCACAGACTATCGTTTCATCCAGATCACCTGGAACGCCGGGCGCACGGTCGAAGTCAAGAAGGCCTTCTACAAAGCCATCGCCGACGGCATCCACAAAAAAATCGGTATCCGTAAAGAAGACGTGTGGATCAACCTGGCGGACGTCAGCCGTGAAGACTGGTCATTCGGTGGCGACGAGATGCAGTACGCGCCCAAGTAATCACGCGTTCATCGTTAACACTGACCTCGCAGCGGGCTCGAAGGGGCCGTCGCTGTAGGTTAACGCCTGCCCATTTTGCAAATGAAGACCCAGCCATGAAGTTCACCAATATCCAGACCTCTGATGGCCAACGCGTCGCCGGTTTCGACCAGCAGTGGCCTGGCCTATTGCAAAGTGCGCTTCAAGCTGCACGCAGGCTTCGTGCAGGAAGGCGTCGTCGTGTACCGATTGCCCCCGGATCAAATGCGTAGCATCAGCAAATGGGATATGAAGGGATGGGCGCTAGGTCGGCGGTATTGTTATAAAGAGGCATCAACACGTACTGTGCGCAAAGAACGACCTGAAGTTGCACTTCGTCATCGGTATGAACAGCATGCGTGGTTTAGCGCAAGACTAACTCTAGGACCATCATGAAAGTCATTCAACTGCAACACCCCGCTGGTCTGGATAATATGCGCCTGGTCGACATGCCTGCCCCGGGTGCGCCCCAAGAGGGTGAGATTCAGGTGCGGATTCATGCCAGCTCGCTCAATTATCACGACCTCGGTGTCGTCACCGGCCATGCCCGCGCAGAGAATGGGCGCATCCCCATGTCCGATGGTGCCGGAGTCGTCACCGCTGTTGGCGAAGGAGTGACCGAGTTCGCCGTTGGCGACCACGTGCTGTCGTGCTTCTTCCCCTCCTGGAAATCGGGGCGGGTCGTGCCCACCACCTTTCAGACGGTGCCTGGCGATGGCGTCGACGGCTTTGCCCGCGAAGTAGTCAACATGGCTACTGATGCGTTCACCCTCGCGCCCAAGGGCTACACCCACGAAGAAGCCGCCACTCTGACCACGGCAGGCCTGACCGCCTGGCGTGCGCTGGTGGTCGACGGGCGCATTCAGGCGGGCGATACGGTGCTGGTGCTGGGAACCGGCGGCGTTTCCATCCTGGCGTTGCAGATGGCCAAATCCATGGGCGCCCGGGTAATTGCCACGACCTCGTCCGAAACCAAGAGGGAGCGCCTACTGGCGCTGGGGGCCGACCAAGTCATCAATTACAAAAGCCAACCAGAGTGGGGAGACTCCGTGCTGGACGCCACAGAGGGGCGTGGTGCCGACATAGTGGTCGAAGTGGGTGGGCCAGGCACATTGCCCCAATCCATACGCGCCTGCGCACCCGGCGGCCACATCGCGCTGATAGGCGTACTCACCGGTATTTGCGGCAGCGTTCCAACTCTGGAGTTGATGCGCAAGCAACAAACTCTGCGTGGCTTGATCGTCGGCAGTCGCGAGCAGCAGCAGGATATGGTGCGAGCACTGGAAAACTTCAGCTGGCGCCCCGTCATCGACAGCCGCTATCCACTGGAGCAGATTGCCGAGGCCTTTGCCCACCAGCTTAGCGCCAGTCACTTTGGCAAGATCTGCCTTCACTATTGAACTCAAAGCACTTGCTGACGCGAAAGCTGGCCGGGGTAAGCGCGCAGATGAGCTTGAATTACGCTTGAGTTTGGCCTCGGTCCAAACGCCGCCAAGCGGGCAGCCCGGCAAACCTGCATTGGCTCGCGGCAGCGGGATAACCGGCGCAAATCCAGCGTCGCGTGCCAGATTCTCCTTAAAGGAAAAGGCAGAAATCGACCGACTTCTGCCTATGACAAGGGGAAAACGTCCCGGACCAGTTCCGAACTGAAGTTTAACGCCCCTTGTCGCGCTTGCTGATGATTGGAAAACGCCCGATCGAACCGGGCGTTTTTATTCAGAACTTCACCTTGATCCCGAGTATGCCTTCATAGCTTCGGCTGTCCTCGCCAAATGCTTTCTGATAGCCAACCGAACCGGTGACGGTGGTGCGTTCATCAACCTGGTAGTCGACGCCCAGATTAAGCTCACCCCATGTCCCGCTCATGTCGGTGGCGAAGGGAACATAGCCGTCGGTGGAAGAAAACTCGGTCTTTGTCTTGCCTTTGAACTCGTGCCAGACGCTTGGGCGCACCCAGCCGTTGGTGCGGTGTAGCTTGCCTTTGGCGTCCTCGCGGAACCAGTCTTTGTCGATACGTACACCAAGGCGGCCGGTCAGGGAGTCCACATCTTCGAAGCGCACCTTGGCGGCCTCGTCATGGTTGTCGTCGATCCGGACCTTGCTGACGATCACCTGGGCTTGTGGCTCGATGTGCAGGTTTTTGTCTTTGTTGGCATGGAACGGGTAGCCACCTTCCAGGGAAGCGGTGACCCCGTGGCCGCGGGTCTTGAACGCATCCATGTCAATGGGGGTTGCCTTGATGTCGAAGCGGTTGAACTGAAGTACGCCGTCCAGGTACCAGCCTTCAGGGCCGAAGTGTGTCCAATAACCACCGACACCGTAGGCGCGCAGCAGATCGTCGCCAGCGTTGGTACCGTCGCTGTGTTCAATGCTGGCGCTGATGCGGCCGATGTTCAGCGACAGGCCTGCCTGGTCAGTACTGCCATCGACGTCTTCGTTACGGTACAGATCGGCACCGACCTGGAACGCCTGAATCCGGTAGTCGGAGCGTGCGTTATCGCCCAGTTCGTCGTTGCCCTTGCGGTGGATCAACCGCCCCCAGCCCAGGCTTGGGCCGTAGCTGTCGACTGCTTCCACGGGCAGCGCATCGGTGCTCATCCGGCGTTCTTCGCCGACGCGCTCATGCAGGGTATCAACCATGGCACGGCTGTAGTTCAGGAGCATCCCGGGCAGCGCGCGGTACAGCGAGGTTTCTGCACGGTAGTTGGGTACTTGCGGGCGCATTGGCGCGAGCGGTTGCTGCGGTTGCACCACCGGTACCTCCGGATTGGACGGAGTACTCGGGGTTTCTGGAGTCTGCGGGTCAACCGGCGCTACTGGCACGACGGGTTCAACAGGCTTGACCGGCGTTACAGGCACGACTGGCTCAACAGGTTTAACCGGCACCACCGGCACGACTGGATCAACAGGCTTGACCGGTACCACTGGCACCACTGGCACCACCGGATCAACAGGCTTGACCGGCGTCACAGGCACGACTGGTTCAACAGGCTTGACCGGCGTCACAGGTACGACTGGGTCAACAGGCTTGACCGGTTCCACTGGCACTACAGGATCAACAGGATCAACAGGATCAACAGGATCAACAGGATCAACAGGATCAACAGGATCAACCGGGCCAACGTCCCGGGTCGAACGCAAATACCAGGCTTGGGTGTTGCTGCCATCAAGGCTGGCACGGTGCAGGTTGTATTCGTAAGGGCCGGCCTTGACCTTGTTGAGCAGGCGGAACGCGTCGGTTGTGGTGGTTGCACCGTTGACTGCATCGACCACGAGGATGCCATTACCCTGCGTCACGGCACCGGGGCCCCCGGCATTCTTGATGAGTAGATTGCTGTTGCCATCGGCCTTGCCGCCGTCCACTACCAGCTTGTCGGAAGGGGAGTCGTCGGTGTAAAGGTAGGTGTTGAGCGCGAAGGTGCCATTGGCGCCATGATAGGCGTTGACCGTCAGGTTCTTGAATTTTCCGCCCACTGGCGCGCTGAAGTCGATCAGACTGGATTCATTGCGCAGGGTGCCCAGATTCGAATCTCCGGTCAGGTTCCACAGGCTGCTATCGCGCAAATTGACAGTGGAATGGCTATCGCCGGCCGTACGGGCCGAGCCGTTGAGTATTGAGCCTGCCACATCGATATTGGCGTTGCCTGCGCTGGCCAGCGAGCGGCCGACACCTTGCCACAGGCCTGTGCCCATGTCCGGTACCTGACTGCCATCGCTGTCCAGTGCGCTGTCGACATTCAACCACTGACCGCTGCCACCCACGACGCTGTCGCGCAGCTTGAGATCGGCCACGCCAGCGACGGCTACGGTTGCGCCCTCCCGGTTGTGCAGCACGCTGTTGTCCACGTTTGCCTGGCCTGGAAGTGTGTCGGTGCCTTGGCTGTAGAGCGCCGCAGCCTGGGCGCCACCGGCATTGATGGTGCTGTGGGAGACGTCCAGCACGGCAGCGTTTTTGGCCACCAGAGCATGGGCCAGGTCACCGTGGGTGTTAACCCCGACCTGGTCGAGTTGCACGCCGGCCTGGTTGTTGGCCAGCACGCCCAGAGCGCTTTCGCCATGGGTGCTGACGGCGCTGTTGCTGGCGCGAAGCTGTGCCCCGGATTCGGCTTGCAGGCCATGGGACAACTGACCACGGGTGGTGAGTGTGGAGTCGATCAATTCGAGGGTGGCGGTCGGGGACTGGTACTGACGGCTGACCAGTGCGCCGGCGGCTTGCTGACCCAGGGTTTCGACGCTGACATTGCGGGCGCTCAGGCTCACCTGGCCGGGTTTGAGTGTACCGATGCCGGCGTAAAGGCCAGTCGAGTATTGTCCGGCGGTTTTTACCGTCAGCCCCTCCAGCAGCATGCTGCCGCCATCATCCACCGCGGCGCCATAGGCCTGATTGCCAAGCGTCTGCACGCTGGTGCCATAGGCATTGAGCTGGGCCCCCTCGTTACGCGAGGTCAAGGCATGGGGGAAGGTCAGGTTCGATTGCACCGGTGAGCCGTTGCCACTGGTGGTCACCGATCCACCGTACAGGTTGATGGTCGAGCCGGCGTCCGCCACGACACCCATGGCATTGTCATCGCCCGAGGTACGGACGCTCAGGTTGCGGGCAACCACCGTCGAGCTGCCTGCGCTAAGCCCGGCCGAATAGTTGCCTTGTGTGTCGATCAGGCCATTGTTGAGTTCCAGGTCGGCACCGTCGAGGGCGCGTACGCCATAGCTGGTTTTTTGTGTGGTACGCACTTCGCTGTCGTTCAGCAGCAGGCGCGAGCCTTGGCCTTCAACCAATGCGCCGAGCCCCCAGGGGCCGACTGCGGTTGCCGCAGGATCGAGACGGATGTCGCTGCTGCTCACTTCGGCGCTGGCACCCTCGTTGACATAAACGCCATGGGCGCGGGCACCACCGACGGCGATGCGGCTACCGGTAACGGTGGCCCGGGAGTCGTTGCCTTCGACGCTGACGCCGTGACTGAAGGTTCCCTGAGTCGACAACCCGGTGCCTTCGATGCTCACGGCACCGCCATTCATGGCGCGGGCAGCGGAGGAGAAATCAGCGGCGCTGCCAGCGCCTTTGAGCGCCACGCTGCCTTGGTTCAACGTGACCCTGCTGCCATTGCCATCGGCGCGTACACCGCCGATGTAGTTGCCGGTTGCGCTGGCGTGGACGCCATCGGCCAGGATGCTGGCACCGCTCAGGGCGTGCAGCACAGCGGTGCTGGAGGTGCTGGTGGCGGCACCGGTACTGATAAGTTCGCTGCGTTCAAGCTGGATGTTTGCACCCGCTTCGGCGCGGGCACCGCTGGCAGAGACGGCATTGCTGCGCACCGTAACGTCGGTGGCATCGATCCGGCTATCACTGCCGCTGGCCAGCAACCCGTGGCTGATACTGAGGGTTTTCTCATCCTGCGGCGCCGAAGCATTGTTGACGGACGCGCCACTGGTGCTGATTTGCGTGCCTTGCCCCAGCTGGATTCGGGCGCCGTCCTGCGCCCAGGCACCGACAGCGCCTTTACCGGCGGTCGTGACGGATCCGTTGTCGAGGGAAATCTGACTGTTCTCACCCGTCGCCAGCAGGCCATGGCCATACACTGCGCTACCGGTATCGAGCGTGGCAGCGTCGAGGTCAATACGCGCACCGCTCTCGGCACGCACAGCATTGGCCCGGGCACCACTGGTAGTGACGCTGACCTGGCGGGCGCTGATCTGGCTATCCGCGCCTTGCGCCTTCAGGCCATGGCTGCCGGTGGTTGGGCTGTTGGCACCACTGGTTGTGAGGGTGCTGCCTTGGCCGAGGGTGATTTTGCCGCCGTCTTGGGCGAGCGCTGCGATCGAGCCCTTCGATTGGGTGTTGACCGAACCGCCGAGGAAGTCGATGTGGCTGCCGGTGCCCGTGGCGACCAGCCCTTGATTGTTCAGACCGTTGACGCCTCCGCCGAGGGTGATTTCGCTGTCGCGCAACGATACCTGACCACCCGCCTGCGCACTGACACCGGTCAAGTTGTTCGCGGTGATGATGGCCCCTTTTGCAGTCTTCGGAGCCAGATTGACGGTCACTCCCGTGCCGCTCAACTGGCCGCCGTCGTGTGCCTGCAGGGCTGTTTGCTCATTGGCATTGGCGGCGGTCAGGGCGATGCTGTTGACGGTACCGCGCTCGAAACCGACGCTGCTCGCCGCTTGCGCCAACACGCCAATGGTGCGGGTTGCACTCAGGTTGACGGTGGCGTCGTCATGGCTGCCAGCGTCGGCAATGCCAATACCATCGGCGCTGGTAACGACCAGCGGGGCGGGTGCGCCCAGCAACTGCCGGGTGAAAACCAGCGGGGCCTGTTCACTGGCGCGCATGGCGATCAAAAGGTACGAAGGGGCGGCGATGGCAGCGGCTGAGGAGGGTGGGCAAAGGTCGTCGGCGCATGGCACAACGGAATTTTCCTCGGCTTCGGCTTCTGTCACGCAGAAGGTGAATACACCGGCCAAAAGCAGGCTGATGGCACGCCCCAGGGGGGTATGTTGAAAGGTAGGGTGAGTGGCTGGTTTGTCGTTGTGAGTAGTCATGGCAGCCTCGCGGGCGCTGGAAAGTAGATGCCAGCAGTCTGCTCGTCGGGGATGGCCGGGGATGTCGGAGACGTTTTAACGTGGTTGTAGGAGTGACTCTCTATTGTTGCCCTGGTCTATGCTTGGGCACAGGAATCGACTCATAGGGAAAAAAGCATGGGCACCGTGCTGCTCGTGGACCCGCTACCCATCGTTCGCAATGGTCTGCGGGCGTTGCTTGAGCGTGCAGGCCACACCGTGCTGGGCGAAGTCGACAATGGCCAGGATGCGCTGATGCAATGCCGCCAGTTGCACCCGGAAATGGTGATCATCGAGTTGTTGGTCCCGGGTCTGGGCGGTCTGGATCTGCTGCGCCGACTGAGGGCCAGCCATGAAGACATCAAGTTGCTGGTCTATAGCGTCCAGGAGGCCAGTCTCTACGCCACGCGCTCGCTACAAGCCGGGGCGGATGCCTATGTCAGCAAAGCCGACGCCGTGACAGAGCTGGAAAGTGCCCTTGTGGCGCTCAGCCATGGGCGCCCTTACTTTCCGCGTGAAGTTTCCCGTCAGGACGCCCAAAGCGTGCGCGGGGAGGGTGAGAGCGAACTGGAGCAATTGTCAGGACGCGAACTCACGGTTTTGCAGATGCTCAGTCAAGGGCTCAACAATAAAGACATCGCCGAGCAATTGAGCCTCAGCTACAAAACAGTGAGTACCTACAAAGCGCGCCTGCATCAGAAGCTCAAGGTCAGCAATGATTTCCAGTTGCTGGAAGTGGCCCGTACGTTTGGCCTGGTCGTCGGTGAAGACCCCGGCGTTGGGCACGAGCCCTACCTGGATCCGCAACTGCTGCGTGAATACGACTTGTTGCGTGCGTTGCTCGATTCGGCGCCATACCCAATGTTCGTGCGCGATCTGGAAGGACGGTTACTGATGAGTAATCGCCGTTACCTTGCGTACACAGGTGAAAGCTTCGAGAACATTCGAGGCACCACGCTTGCGCAGGCAAAATGGCTGCCGGCGCAGATGCGCCAGAACTCACACATGCGCATGCGCGAAGCCGTCATCCGCCAGGAGTCGTTCATGGCCGAAGTCGTGTTCGAGAATGACGGGGTATCGAACGTTATGTATATCTGGTGTACGCCATTCCGTAACGAGGCCGGTGAACTTGTCGCCATGTTCGGTGGCATGCGCGACCTGACGGAACGCGACAGGCTGCTCACCAAATTGCGTCACGAAGGTGCCGAGGCTCGTTACGAAAGTCACCTGAAAAGTTCCACGCTGATGGCGGTAAGCCAGGAGTTCAAGGCGCAAACTGAGGCGATGAATAAAAGCCTAAGGGAAATTCTGTTGCCAGAGCTCGACCACTCTGAACGCATTTTGGACACGCTGAGCCGGCACGTCGACAGTATGCGCCAGTCCCTGACCAGGCTCGACGACTGGATAATGCTCGATGCCCACCATCAGGAGACACAGCATGAGGCCCGCAACCTGGGAGCACTGACTGAAGAGCTGCTTGGGCCCATTCACCCGCAGCTTGAATCAAAGGGTTGTCAGTTGAATCTGGGGCCGGGCCTGCGGGGCTTGAAAAGCGCCTGGATCGATGTCCGACATTACCGTCAATTGCTGGAAAACCTGTTTGCCTATCTGCTGCAGGGAACACCGCCCCCCGAAATCTCCATGATTCTGACGACGCACATTTTGCCCCGTGGCTTTCTACGCCTGAGTCTTGAATTGTCGCCCTGGCATGAACCGGCCGAGGACGCCCCATCGGCCCTGTTGGCGTATGCCAGCATCCAGCGCCTGGTGTTGGAACTGCAAGGCAAGGTGCAGACCGAATCCAGTGTGGATGGCAAGGCACTTGTGTGGCGCCTTGAACTGGATGTGGCACAAGACCTGGGCTCCTCACATTAGGGGCATAGGAAAACCGGCGCCGACGTCTGCAACGGGTGTAAAAGCTGTCACCCGTCACCCCTTTATCTCACGCGCGGTCTCCCTATATACCTGAGTCTGCAGCTGTTGGCAGGCGCACCCTGCGCTGGCGCATCAGGCCGATACTTCCCACCGCTAACGCCAACAGGCTGATGGCAATCCCGGCGATGACGACCCCGTTCCAACCCTGTGCCTGGTAGAGCTGAGCGCCGAGCATCGAACCCATTGCCCCGCCGAGAAAATAGCAAGTGATGTAGCCTGCATTCAGGCGATTGCGGGCTTGTGGTTGCAGTGCATAGACAGCGTTCTGATTACTGACATGCACCAATTGCACCGCCAGATCCAAAACCACTACGCCAACCAACAACGCAATCAACGATTCTTTGGCCCACAACAAAGGCACCCAAGCCAACAGCAACACCACCAAACCAACGAATGTGGTGAGTAGTCCTTTACCTTGATCCGCCAGGCGTCCTCCTAGCGAGGCCCCCAATGCTCCGGCTGCACCCACCAACCCGAACAGGCCAATCGTGGCATCGGAATACTCATAGGGTGCATTCGCCAAAAGAAACGTCAAGGGTGTCCAGAACAACGCAAACAGACAAAAGCTGAGCATCCCCAATCCGGCTCGCAAGCGCAGCACCGGTTCATCGATGAATAATTGCAGTACCGACCCAAGCAATTGCAGGTAGCTCATCTGGACCGTTTGGCGACGCGGTGGCAATGCCTTCCATAGGGTGATTGCGCATATCAGCATCAAGGCACTCGCCACCAGGTAGATGCTCCGCCACCCACCCAAGGTCGAGAGACCGCCCGCTACCGTGCGCGCCAGCAAAATGCCGAGCAATAGACCGCTCATCATGGTCCCGACTACGCGCCCACGACGTTCGGGCTCCGCCATGCTGGCAGCCATGGGCACCAGAACCTGTGCCGCCACTGAAAACAGCCCTGTCAGGGTGGTGCCCAGAATCAGCCAGCCAACACTCGGTGCCGCCCAACTGAGCAGCAGGCCCAGGGCGCTGAGGATTGTCATGAGTACAACCAGGCGCCGTTGCTCCAGTAGATCGCCCAGCGGCACCAGGAAAAACAAGCCTGCGCCATAGCTCAGTTGAGCAGCGATGACGATGAGTCCGGCATCGCGGGTTTCCAGGCCAAACTCTGCGGCAATGGTGTGCAGCAAAGGCTGCGCGTAGTAATTGCTGGCCACGGCCAGACCGGTAGCGGTCGCCATCAGGAACGTCAATCCGCGACTGAGTAGCGGGCGAGTCTGCGACATACAAACCTCCTTGGAATAGTGAGGCGGCCAGTATCAATAGCGCGTATGTATGACACCAATGTATTGTTTAGATCCGATTGATCGTAAAACAAGATACTCATGAACCTTAAGCAAATGGAATATGCGCTGGCCGTGGCCGAGGAAGGCAGCTTTACCCTGGCCGCCGAACGCTGCCACACCGTGCAGTCGGCCCTGAGCCATCAGGTGGCACGCCTGGAGGGGCAACTGGGAGCGAAGCTGTTTGAGCGAACGTCGCGGCGCGTCAGCCTTACGCCCGCCGGCGAAGCGTTTGTGCGCAGTGCACGAATTGCCCTCGATGCCGCACAGCGAGTGGCCCATGACGTGGCAGCAGCGTGTGGAGAGGTGCGTGGCGCCTTATCGATAGGAACAATTTCGTCACTGACCTCCCTCGATCTGGTCGAATGCTTAGGGCAGTTCCATCAGCGATTCGATCAGGTGGACATCCGCTTGAGGGTGGCCCAGAGCGAAACGCTTCTTGACGATGTGCGGCAACGCCGCCTGGATATCGCCTTTGTCGGGTTTTGGTCGGGAGTACGCCTGGAAGGAGTGCAATGGCGCTTGCTGGCTGAAGAGGAATTAGTCGTCGTGGTGCCGCAGAGTCACCACTTGGCGAAGAGCACTTTAGTGTCGCTGACCGACCTGGTGGAGGAACCTCTGGTGGATTTTCCTTCCGGCACCAGTGCACGGCGCCAGACAGACGAAGCGTTCATGGCGCAGCGCCTCCATCACCGTGTGCAGTTCGAGGTCGATAGCATGGACCTGGTGAAAAAATTCGTCCGCCGTGGTCTGGCCATTGGCTTGGTACCAGCCACCATCGCGCAAGGGTTACGCGAAATGGTAGCGATCCCTGTGAGCGATGCACCTGGGCGCTGTGTCTATGTGCTGTGGTCCACGTCTCCAACACCTGCGGCCGAGGCGTTCATGGCGTGTTCGCTGGACGGATTTTGTTCAAGCCGATAGACACGGTTCCAATTTGCTCGCGGCGCAGGTTGATCGGCGAGCCAGCGATGCCGTCGAGGTCGGTATTGACGTGATGTTTGTATATCGTCCGAGGGTCGAAATTAGCCAGGAGGCTAATGGGGGGCTCATCACACCGTTGAACCCTGCGCGAGTCGTAAATGATGAGGGCGCCCGGTGCCGCGACCGATCAGGCTGCCGACTCCGACTCCGACTCCGCCAAGGCCGCCGAGTACTGCGCCACGCTACTGTCATGATTGTTCTGCATCTGTGTCAGTGTTATCTGCTCGATCTTCGCGCAGGCAGCCAGGGCGAGCGCACTGGGAATGAGCGCGGCCATGAGCTACGGCCTCGGCAATCTCGAAAATAATTGCGATGAACAGGTCCACATGGCAGCAGTCCAGATCGGTGCAGGGTGACTCCCGGCCGATAAGCGGTCCATCCCTGTGCGGATCTACGGGAAACCAGGCGGGCCTTGCCTGGGGCGCGATCCAGGTCTGCAACTGGCCTGACGAGCTCTCCAGTTGGAGGGACTGCAATCGAAGTGCCGACTGAACCAGCGAGAGAAGGCACTGAGTTCTGAAAACCCCAGGACACCGGCAATCTCGCCCAAAGGGTGGTTGGAATGTGCCAGGTGGCGCATTGCCAACTCGGCACGTACCTGGTCCAACAGAGTAGAAAATGTTTCACCTTCCAGTGCCAGCTTGCGATGCAGCGTACGCCTGTCAAAGCCCAGGTTGGCCGCAACCTGCTCTACCGAGCAACGGCCCGTGGGCAAGAGCATCCAGACCATCTGGCGCACCTGTTCAAGTAACGCGGTCCGGGATTCTTCGCGGATGCTGTCCAGATACTGATGAACATAACGCGCCATGTCCGGATCGGCGCTTGGCAGTGCCGTGTCGAAGTCAGTACTGCGACAAACGATGCCATCCATCAGGCTGTTGAACTGGACCGAAGTGGCGAACACTCGCCGGTGTCGGCTGTCGTCGAGCGGCGCAGCGTGACGGAAGCAAACCATGGATGGATGCCAGTGATTACCCAGCAAGGTTTTCAGCAGGCGGTGGGTCACCGCAATGGATAACTCCGTGGTCTGACGGACCGACACGTTGCCCACTGTGACTTGCTCCATGCGCAAGACCACGACGCCACCGCTTTCCTCGATATTCATTACCAGCCCCTGATTGTGCAGGTAGAGGAAGTCGCGAAACGCGTGCAAGGCCGAGCGGATGGTTGGCTCGTCGCGCCATAGCAGTGCCAGGGGGCCCAGATTGGAGAGCTTGCGAGTTTGCGCCATGCGCAAACCAAAATCGTCGACACCGGCCTCGCGCGCAGAACTTTCCAGCAGTTGCGCTACGGCGTCGGTAGGGATCTTCAAATCCGGTTCGAGCAGGCATCGTGGATGGAGGCCGGCGAGGCGCAACTGCTGCAGATGGTCAACATCAAACGAACGCGCCACTTCCACGTAGTTGGTCAGGCTGGCACTGCGAACAAGACCGCTCATAGGTGATTTCCATTGCGAAACAGTGACCAGCTTAGCAGGCCGATGTCCCGAAATGTCAAGTTCATGTCCCGATCGGTCAACCAGAATCAGCAAAGTGACCTTACAGTGGGTTCAACGACGAACAATAATAAAGGAACTGTCCATGCCGCTGAATCAGCCCAAGCCGACCACGCCAACCTGCGATGCCATGCGCGAAGCCGGCAACTGGAATCCAGCCTGGAGCACCATGGCCGAACTGGATGCCGAGTGGATCGAGAAATTCCTCTCCATGGCCGTGCACCCCATGCATAAAGAGGTGCTCGACCCCAAGACTGTCGAATTGATCTCGATCGCTGTCGACGCCTCTTGCACTCATTTGTACGCTCCGGGCGTACGCCGTCACATCCGCAAGGCCCTGGAGCTTGGCGTCAGCGTAGAGGAAGTGCTTGCAGTGTTGCAACTGACCTCCGTGCTGGGCATCCACAGCATGGCGGTGGGCGCTCCTCTGCTGATTGAAGAAGCGCAGAAGCTGGCGGCGGAGGGCCCGAGGCAAGGCAGCTACTGAATTTCCTTCTACACCGACACCGACGGCGCTCAGCGCGCCGTCGTGCCGTGAGTGCTCAACCGCGGATGAATGCCAACAGATCAGCGTTGATCTGATCCGCATGAGTTGTTGGCATTCCATGAGGAAAACCCGCGTACGTCTTGAGCGTGGAGTGCTTCAATAGTTTGGCCGAAAGCGGCGCAGAGTCGGCATACGGCACTATCTGGTCGTCATCGCCATGCATCACCAGTGTCGGCACCTCAATCGCCTTCAGATCTTCGGTGAAGTCGGTCTCGGAAAACGCCTTGATGCAATCGTAGTGAGCTTTTGCACCACCCATCATGCCTTGCCGCCACCAGTTGTCGATTGCGCCTTGGGAAACCTTGGCGCCCGGTCGATTGAATCCGTAGAACGGCCCCGACGGCACGTCCACGTAAAACTGCGCGCGGCTGGCGACCAGCGCCGCCCGAAAGCCGTCGAACACTTCCAGCGGTAAGCCGCCGGGGTTCTTCTCTGACTTCACCATAATCGGCGGTACTGCGCTGATCAGGACCGCTTTGGCAACCCGACCTGGTTTGGCCCGTGCAGTGTAACGCGCCACTTCTCCGCCACCAGTCGAATGGCCGACATGGATCGCACCTTTAAGGTCGAGTGCATCGGTCAACTCGATGACGTCGGCGGTGTAGGTGTCCATTTCGTTGCCCACCCAGGTTTGGGTCGAACGCCCATGACCCCGGCGGTCGTGGGCGATCACGCGGTAGCCTTTGAGCAGAAAAAACATCATCTGGTTGTCCCAGTCGTCTGCGCTCAATGGCCAGCCGTGGTGAAACACAATGGGCGTCGCATCTTTCGGGCCCCAATCCTTGTAAAAAATCCGGGTGCCGTCTTTGGTGGTAATGAAGTTCATGGCGTGCATCTCCTGATGATCGGATGTGTGTTGGGTTGCAGAGTGCGTATCAGCGGCTTGCGTCCATTCGCTAAAGCTGGATAGCGGTACCAACAAACTTGCGGCCACTACCACTGAACCCGTCAGTATGGCCCGGCGCTGGAAATCTACCTCTGGATTGGAAACTTTCGTAGTGGTCTGGCTTGGCGATGATGGCCCATGGCTTGTAGTGGATAAAACGCCCGGATATAATGCGACGCATTCCCAAATATGCGGCCAGCGCAAACAGCCAGACTGGCCCTATGCCAATTGTCTTGTGTACCCGCACGCCGGCCGTACGTTGCAACTCTCGGCAATTGTGGAATTTTCAGGAAAGAACCGAATATGACTGCCCGAGCCTTGCGTAAATGGTACCTGGTCCACAAGTGGACCAGCCTGATCTCCACTGTCTTTCTGTTGTTGCTGTGTCTGACGGGGTTGCCGCTGATCTTTCATGAAGAGATCGAGCACTATTTCGAGCCGCACCCGGAACTGCGTCCGCTTACCGCCGATTCACCACAGATCGACTACGACAAGGTTATCGCCGGTGCACTGGCGGCATGGCCGGGTGAGGTCGTGCGATTCGTCAGTTTCGATCCGCAAGACCCCCTGGGTGCGGTGATCACTGCACCGACCCTGGTGCCACCGCCGCTTGAAGCTCACGTTCAGCCGTTCGATACGCGCACCGGCGAGTTGTTTGCGCCAGAGCCACCGGACGATGGCTTCATGACTCTGATGTTTCGCCTGCATACCGATTTGTTCCTCGGTCTGCCTGGCTATCTGTTCCTCGGTTTGATGGGGTTGCTGCTGGTGGCCTCGCTGGTTTCCGGCGTGGTGGTGTACACACCGTTCATGCGCAAGCTGGACTTTGCCACCGTGCGTAGCGGGCGCAGTTCACGACTGAAATGGCTGGACCTGCACAATGTGCTCGGGGTCGTCACCCTGGCCTGGGTCCTGGTGGTTGGCGCCACCGGTGTCATCAATACGCTGGCGCTGCCGATACTTGGCATGTGGCAGAGTGGCCAACTGGCAGAGATGACCGCGCCCTACGTTGACGCACCGCCGCTCAAGGGTCTCGGCTCGTTGCACAACGCGTTGCAAACTGCGCGTAACGCGGCGCCGGGCATGGAGCCGAGTTTCATCGCATTTCCCGGTACCCAGTTCAGCAGCCAGCATCATTACGCGGTGTTCATGCGTGGGACTACGCCACTGACAGCACGTTTGCTCAAGCCCGCCCTGGTGGATGCCAGCACCGGTGAGCTGACCGATATGCGCGAGATGCCTCTGTACGTGAAAACCTTGCTGGTCTCGCAACCGTTGCACTTCGGCGACTATGGCGGCTTGCCGTTGAAGATCATCTGGACACTGCTCGACATCATCACCATCGTCGTCCTGGGCAGCGGTCTGTACCTCTGGCTGGGACGACGCAAGGTACCGCTGGAAAAACGCCTGGCCGAACTTCAGACCAGCGACCTTGAGACGGAGGGCAGGGCATGAGGCGCGGGCTCTGGATGATCTTCCGCTGGCCACTGCTCGTGGCGCTATTGAGTCTGTTTGGCCTGATATCGGCATTGATCGGCGATGAGGTCTATGACCTCCTGTCGTGGCTCAGCCTTGGGGTGCCGTTGCTGTTGCTCGGGGTGGTTTGGCTACGCTTGCGTCGCTCGAAACGGGCGCTTGGGTGATCGCAGTCGGCGTTCTGCTCTGCACCGCTTCTGCTGGCTTGTCGATCCGCGCCGCTCAATCCGGTTTGGCAGCTCCATGATGGAGCTGCTTCGAGGGCGTGTTGGCTTGCGTTGATCTTAAACGGCAGGGAAGGCGGCCGCAGGCATCGTCATTGGCGTGGCGAAGTTCAGCGCAACCATGTACATCACGCCTCTGCCAGGTTCAGTCAGTCCGGCATGTACACAGATGAAGTCGAACACCGCTTCGGCTTCGGCTTCATCCACCACCACGTTGACCACCCGGGAGAGCACCGCCTCCGGCACTTCGTTGCCGCGTGCCTTGGCGGCCTGCAATACGGCCACGCCACGGCAGCTGACGCTGTCCGCGCGGGTAATGCCATGCGCCTCTTGCAGCAGGAGCAACAGCCTGCGTTCCGTGCCGTCGTCGGGCAATATGCAGGTGATGAGTTTTGCCGCCCCGCCCGGTATTGCCGCGTTCGCCATGCTCACGAGGCTTTCCCTTGTTCCAGCGTTTCACGGGGGATGTAGGTGGCCACTTTTTCCACCGGTGTCGCATAGATCATGCCGGCGCCGGGAACACCCAGGTCGGCGGCGTGGTAGATGGCCTCGAGAACCGCATCCTGGTACTCGGCAGCCACCAGCAGGCTGACCACTTCTTTCTCTGCATCGATGGCGATGCTGAGCAGGCCAAGCCGCTCACGGGGGCCAATGCCGTTGGCGTGGTAGACGATGGCGCCTGGCGCGCCCATGCCTTGTGCAGCACGTATCACAACGTCTGCGCGCCCGACGGCGACAATGCAGGTGATCAGTGCAACGTCAGTCAGGTAGGTAATCCCTTCAGCTTTCATCCAGCTTCTCCGCTGCTCAATAATTGATTCGCCGGCTGTTGCGTGGTGGCCTTTGCCTGTCTCCACAACTGCAAGCGCGCCCACTGCCCGAGGAGCATGACGCTGATGACAGGGCCGACCGAGGCCATGCAAAGAATGCCAAAACCCTCGACCGCGTTGGTGGCATTGCCCAGCCCCAGGCCCATGGCCAGAACGAGCGGCACGGTGATCGGCCCCGTGGTAACGCCGGCGCTATCCCAGGCCACATTGACGAACTCTTCGCTCGAAAAGACCGTGAGCACCGCAGCAAGCAGGTAGGGCGGTATTACCAGCCACACCAGTGGCAGGTCGAACACTAGCTTGGCCACGCCCACGGCAATACCGCAGGCGACGCCTATCGATACTGCGCGTATCAGGCTGCGCTTGCGGATAAACCCGTTGGTGAGGGTCTCGGCGGTGACGCCGAGCGCATTCAGCGCGGGTTCGGCGACGGTTGCGCCGTACCCGAGCACCCAGGCGAAAACCAGGGCCAGCACCAGCCCCACCTCGTACATGTAAAGAGGGGAGTCGTCCACGCCGGGAGTCTGCATGAATGCCGCCGGGATCAGCGAGCCCGCACTGCCTCCCAGTTTCGACAGGCCGTAGGTCAGCCCGAGGTTGAACACGCACATGCCTACCACGGTCAGGCCAATACCGAGGAAGATCTCGTTGCGCCGCGGCAGACTCTGGCGCAGCAGCAGTTTGAGCACTATCAGCAGGAATATCACCAGAGGCACGATGGCCCGCACCCCCGAAACGATCTCCAGTCCGGGGCTGACCCTGTGCCAGTCTGCTGCCAGTTGTCCGGCGCCGGTTGCGCTCTGGGCCGCAGCGATGATCTCCGCCGGCGAGGAAATAGCGGACACGTACAGACCCAGCAGCATGACCCCGATGACGGGAAACAGTGAGGCCAGTGTGACAATGCCGAACCCGGACAGCCCTGAACCGCCTTTGCCTGCGGCAGCTGCAATGCCGATGCCCAGCGCCAGCACCAGCGGTACAGTGACCGGCCCGGTGGTGACCGCGCCGGCATCCCAGGCCAGGCCAATGATTTTTGCAAGCTCAGGATCACTGCTCATGTACACCGTCAGCAGCAGAACAGGGGCCAGGGACATGTAGATCAGCGGCTTCAGGCTCCAGCCGTAGAGAAAGCGCAGCGTCCCGATGACTGCGGCAAGGCCGACGCTGGCCCCGACCACCAGGACCAGCTCACTGGTCCACTGGTTGAGTATCGCCCAGAGATAAGGCGCGCGCTCTGCGGAAACGTTCTGCCCGGCGGCACGCAGCGCGCCGATGGCCGGTTCAGCGAAAGTCACCCCGATGCCCAGCAGCAGGGTCACCAGTAACACCACGGGCAGGGATAACTTGCGTGGAAGGTTGCTGCCGATGACTTCGCCGAATGGCATCAGGCCGAGCTTCAAGCCTTCCATGAACAGCATCAGTCCGACGATCACGGCAAACAGGCCGCCGGCGACAAGCAGCGAGTCCTCAACCAACTGGCGCAGGATGATGATCTGGAACAGCACCAGGTAAAGGGCCAGCGGCACCACGGCGCGAACCTGCTCCATCAGCCGCACGCTGAGATACGGCTTGAGGATGGCGACGACCTCGCCTGTACGCAATTTCGCAGCTTTGTGCGGGGCGGCCTGCCAGCGGCCATCGGCATCGCGTACCGGGGCCGATACCAGTTCACGCATGGGAATTTCGCGGCGACGGGCTCCGACCCTATGCAAATAGTCGGCGTAACGAATGGGGTCTTTCATAAGGTCATCTGTTGAGGTTGATCTGTCTATTAGAAGGAACCGGTCACGCAAACATGGCACTCTGCAAGCACCACGAGATAAAGCGACTTTTTTTTGCTGCATATCTCGACTGCGGCCTGAGTTTCCAGGCCGGTGGCTATGTCAGGTCAATGCCTGCATTAGTTGATTCTCAATAGTGCATTGACTCAATGGCCAGGCACCGATTATTTGACCGCGATGAATCCTCTCTCCATCGAAATATGCTTGTTTCCATATTTGTGAAAGATAGGCATCAAGCGTGCAGATACGCTGCAGACTTTCTGCAATGCATCGATGGGGTGTTGTGCCAGGGATGCTACTTCCCACTGCGCGGCTTTCAAGCAAGGGACACCGTAGTGGAAGCTTTTGATCCTGGAAAAGCCTATGTCTTGCAACGTTTGCTCGATGAGTTCTCTGGAGTGTAAAACATGTTTCGACCAGTTATCGGGGCACCAGCTTTTCCACAAATGTGCGCCAATAGCCTCCATGTTAGGCATCGAAAAAAGTAACGTGCCATTATCTTTTAGTGCAGAGAATGATTTTTCAAGCATGGGCTTTGGATCAATGAAGTGCTCCAGTACGCCCCAATGCACGACAGCGTCATACTGCTGGTCAGATTCCCAGTTGCAGATATCGCCGTTGATGAAGTTTCCTGAGCATTGATTGATCTCAAAAAGCTCCTTGACGACTTTCAGTCCTTCATCCGAAAAATCGAGTGCCGTGACGTCTGCGCCCATCCATTTACTCATGGACAATAGGCGTTTGTTTTCACCGCCACCGCCCAACTCAAGAATACTATTTCCCTCGATCGACCCCAGCCTGTCCTGGATCAGCCTGGCAAAAAGGCCGCTTTTACCGTAATAGAAATCCGAGTTGTTCAGGGGCGCCAAAGAGGATTGAGCGGGTGACCACACACCATCCCAATAGCTTTCGTCCGTGACACTGTTATTTTTCTGTCGTCCCGACACATATCCTCCAAACGCTTAGTTAAAAATCCGATGATGTTGATCTTGTGAAAGACGCAAACGTATCTTGATTTTCCATCGCCGCTTGTTCTCGACCGGACATCCAGTCCGCCGTCAGGGGCATCGGCATGGGGCGCAGCAGCCCTCGTTGGAACCATGGAGGGTTGGGAATGATTTTCTAGTTTGTAGCAGCTGCTGCAAGGTCCCGCAATGGCTTGGGCGAAAAGAGACACCTCAACGGATAAAAAAGTTCGTTCAACAGAAAATGGACAATCTGCCGTGGTCGCAGAAACTGTCATCGACAGTCCCTGAAAGCCCTATTGCAGGGCCTATTAGCGGTCGGTTCGCAAGCGCTGCCAAGTTAATAATTATCAAAAATTAGTAACCACGCGGCCAAAAGGGTGCTCAAGAGCCGGTCGTCAGCCGATTGGCTCGTCGCCGCTGATCGGCCGATTGAGCGCAATCAGCGGCTAGTCAAGGCCGTGTCGAATTGGAAGGTGTCCATGCCCGTACCACTGTGTGGTGACCAGTAAAAAAAAGGCCCGCTGATCAGGCGGGCCTTTATTTATTCCGACAGTGCCTTGCGCTCTGTCGTTAATGTCTGCGTGTAGCTCTCGGTGAACAGTTTTTTCTGGCGCTCCAGGCGCCGCGCGTCCGATACCATTCGGATAACCTTGCGCGCCGGTTCCTCAATGCCGTGATAGATAGCCATCGAGAATGCCAGGATCAGAGGGATCTCATACTTCAGATCCATCATGCCAAACATTTTGCGCTCAACAAACAGCACCATGATGTGACACATGTAGAGGCTGTAACTGATCTTACCGAGGTAAACGGAAACAGGATTGGAGTACAGCCAAATCGGCCCGGCCCGGAACAGGCTCGCAACCATCACGATTACCAGGAGCGGGAACGCCTGGTCAAAGTAGTACTGAATGCTCGTTGTCAGGAACAAGAGCAAGATCAGTGGGGCAATCGCCAGTGCGGTAATTCGCCAGTATTTGGAGTCCGGCAGGTCGTGGCATACCTGGTAGGCACAGTAGCCGGCAACGAAATAAGTGATGCACTTGATGGTCCAGATGCCGTTGGCAAGCATCTTCGGTTGCAAGTAGGGCGCGTAGAGTGCAAGGCCGATCAACAGCAGCGTGAAAGAGATCTTTCCCCACTTTCGCGTGAAGTAAGCCAGAAAGGGGAATATCAGATACGCTGCCCACTCACAGCTGATAGACCAGGAAGGCTGGTTGAACGTCAGGTCGGGCGTTACACCCCAGGCATGCACCAGGAACAGGTTGGCGTAGAAGGTGTACTTTGTATCTACTGGCGACCAGTCATAGAGAAGATGCATCGGCAGGATGAACGCCGTGATGACCAGCATGAAAACGTGGACTGGGTAGATCCGCGCGAGCCTGGCTACCCAGAAGCTCATGGCTTCCCTGGGCTGGAGACCGTGGTCGAAGTCTTTCCCGTGGACGTAGGCCAGGATGAAACCGGACAGGACGAAAAACACGTCGACCCCAAGGCCTCGGGTCTGGAACAGAAAGGCGAAATAGCCATAGGCGTTAGCCAGGTCGCCATATCGAATGTGCAACAACAGGACAGACAGGGCTGCGAACCCCCGCAGACCTGTAAGGTTTTGGATGTGAGCGGCGCGCATCAAGCACTCCAGGGCAGTGTCTTGCAGGGGTGCCCTGCGGGAAAGGCGGCGATTACACCACAGCTCACAGCCGATGCAAATATCCGACTGGCAGTTTGCTATAACGTCATTCGTTTTTTTACTGGTTGGCGCTGTGCAGAGTCCGTATACGGGTAACCTCAGCCTGCGCCTGGCA
This sequence comes from Pseudomonas sp. GW821-FHT09H03, assembly GCF_059415945.1. Lineage (NCBI taxonomy): Bacteria > Pseudomonadati > Pseudomonadota > Gammaproteobacteria > Pseudomonadales > Pseudomonadaceae > Pseudomonas > Pseudomonas sp. GW821-FHT09H03. The sequence continues at coordinate 351,189 of NZ_JBWKOF010000005.1, forward strand.
TCCGTAATTCCACGCAGCAATCGTCAAAGCAACTGCCTGGGCTGCTTGTCAGAGGCTTGAGTCAGCCTTTCGCCGCTCACTGCCGCAAAGGCTACCGATGTTGATCAGCCTTCTCTCCAGCAGAATATTCTGCAGCGCCTGGCGATCCGACGGTTCCAGTTGATGCTCTCGTTCCTTGAGCTCAAGCAGAATCGGGCTGGACCACTGGCGGTAGGTTTGTTCGGCTCTACGAATGGATGACATTGATTCCTCCTTGATGCTCGTGCCAATAGGGGGCCGCAGTTCAATACGAAAGAGACCCTAGCCGAGGAAGTTGCTTGTCGCCAATGCAGTGCGTCGGACATCAATCCGCGCGACCCCAGCCCATCGTAAGACGGCTATTTCGCCTTCCAGCTACCACCGCCTGTTTCACAATCGATTTTCGACTGCGCGAGATTTTCAGCGTTGTAGTAATAGGTGGTGACCTGGGCATTGTCCGGGATGTTGAGGGACTTGCTGTTCTTGTCCTTGCTTGTCGATTGAGGGTTGGCCAGGGACTCCTGGGTCAAGGTGGCGAGGCAGGTGGCCTGGTAGTGGTCGGCGCACTGTTCGACGGGTTTCTTGGTGTTGCTGAGCATTTCCTTGCTTTCGTTGCTGCAGGACCAGTCGATCGCATCCACCGGCATGCCTTCGTATTCATAACAGGTGCGGCTTTCGATTACCGGCACCGAGGTGCTTTGGGAGCGGGTGATGACGTCGCAACCTTGAGCCATCGCCAAGGCAGGGCTCAGGCTGGCGATGACGAGGAGAATTGCAGTGTTCATGATTTTCCTCTCCAGTTGAGTCCTGCCATGCATACGGTTAGACGAAGGGTTGACCGCTGAAACCCCGAGGCAACCTGTTCAGGCCGGAAATGGCGGTCAGGCGTTCGATCCAGGCGGTTCGCCAGTCGTTGGCGGTGTGGACGGCTTTGGCTTTGCGGGCCGCACGACGGGTAGCACTGCGTTCTGCTTTGCGTGCCTCTTTGTAGGCATCGGTGTTGCGGCAGCTTCTGCACTTCACCCGATTGAGTTCCTGGGTCGATGTGAGATTGCTGCCTTTGTGACCGCAGGCCAAGTGTCCGCTGACTTTGAAGTGAGTGACCATCGAAACGTCTCCTGTGCGACGTGTGATCGGTTGACCTCACGCGGGCGCTGACGTTCGATTGGATTACTCCAACGAAAAATCCCGGCGCCAGGCCGGGTGGGGGATATGCGAAAGTCGATCAGGCAGCCAGAAGCAGGGTGACGCTGACGTCGCCGTTCATGTGACCTGAATCAGGTCGTGTGCTGACACGATCGTCCAGGCAGCAATCATCTGAACCGGGGCAGCGGCCGGTCGACCGGTTTCAGCGATGACAGCGTATGCCGGATGAGCGGCGTATCTTTTTCGATGTCGTTCAGGCGATCACGAATTCTCAGGGCGGTTGGATGCCCGCCTTGGTGATCGACCCAGTCGGCGATTTCCTTGCAGGCCGCTGCGAGGCGGGCCTGACGGGAGTCAAGCAGGGTGAGCAGAGTGGTGATGGACTCTTTTTCGGACATGGGAAACACCTCCGTTTAAGAAACCTGGGTGTGGCATCAAATAGCCCGGGGGCTTATTGCTGTTCTGTTCTGTTCTGTAGGAGCGAGCATGCTCGCGATGGACGTCAACGATAACGCGGGAACCCTGAATGCCCGCGTCGCTCTCACCTCCATCGCGAGCGTGCTCGCTCCTACAGAAGGAGAGCAGCATTTGCAGTATAGACCGGTAACAGCTCGTCAGCTTTGGCGGGCTGACACCTGTGACTTGGCGTTCAGTTGCCGGCAGACAGACTGGGCGTCTTCTTCAAGGTCATAGCCGTCACCGATGAAACCCTGGGTGCGGGTATCGCAAATGCGGTACCAGACAGCCGCGTCCGGTGGCAGATGACCGGATTCGCCGGTCCTGCGACCATGGATAATGATCTTGTTGCAACGCTTGACGACGAAAATGTCTTCCATGGCGTCTCCGCAGCGGGTTCCTGTTCAGATCAACTATAGAAGCCATTACTGATCGTGCAAAAAATACACAGTTCAATTCGTCGGGTCCGAGGCCGCGAGCATGCCCTCCAGGAACATTGCCAGCCCCACTTCCTCAGCCTTGAGCCCCTTGCGGGCACGCGGCCGGGGCAACTGGTGGAGTGACCCGAGCAGGAAGCCATCGAGCACGGCCGGGTGGATGTAGCATTTGCGGCAGACCGCCGGGGTGTTGCCCAGTTGCCTGGCGACGTCCTTGACCATTTCCACCACATGCCGTTTTGCTTCAGATTCAGCTTCCCAGCGCAGCTTGCGCAGCATGGCCAGAGCCAGAACACTGCCAGCCCAGGTGCGATAATCCTTGGCGGTGAAATCGGCGCCGGTGAGGGTTTGCAGGTAGCTGTTGATGTCGGATGAGCTGACGGTGTGCCGTTCACCGTTTTCATCCAGGTACTGGAAGAGGTTTTGTCCGGGGATCTCCTGGCAGCGTTTGATGATCCGCGCCAGCCGCCGGTCCTTCACGGTGATCTGGTGTTCGACGCCGCTTTTGCCACGGAACTGGAACAGGATGGCGCTGCCGTTGATTTCCACATGGCGGCTGCGCAAGGTGGTCAGCCCATAGGAGCGGTTATCCCGGGCATATTGGCTGTTGCCAATGCGGATCAGCGTGGCATCGAGCAGGGTGATGACCGTGGCCATGACTTTATCGCGGCTGAAACCCGGTGCCGCCAGCAGGGCTTCCAGTTGTTTGCGCACTCTCGGCAAGACCAGCCCGAAGTCGCGCAGGCGCATGTATTTATCGGCGTCACGCACTTCCCGCCAGCGTGAGTGGTAGCGGTATTGCTTGCGCCCCCGGGCATCGCGGCCCGTGGCTTGCAGATGCCCGCGCGGATCGGTACAGATCCACACATCGGTGTAAGCCGGCGGCACCGCGAGGGCGTTGATGCGCTTGATTTCGTCGGGGTCGCTGATGCGCTGGCCTGCGGGGTCGAAATAGCAGAACTTGCCACGCAGTTTTTTGCGGGTGATGCCCGGCTGGGTGTCATCGACATAGTGCAGGTCAGGAGGCAGCGCATCGGGCATGGCGAATGTCCTTGGCAGGGAATCAGGGGCCGTTACAGGCATTGACCCCGCGCCGATGCAGTGGTGCCAACGGATTTACGCCAGTACCGCCACCGCCTTGATCTGTGCCCAAAGGGACTGGCCGGAATGCAGGCCCAACTGGTCGCGGGAATAGCGGGTGATGCGCGCCAGCAGTGGCGTACCTGCGGCGTCGAGGCGTATTAGGACATGGGCGGCGTTATCGGCATTCATTTCGCTGATCACCGTGACCGGCAAGCGATTGAGAATGCTGCTCTGCTCGACGCTGTGCAGGCTCAGGCTGACATCTCGCGCCTGCACCTTGCAGCGCAACGACTGGCCTACTTCCATCCGGGTGTGCGGCACGCGAATGCTCAGCGCGCAATCGGGCAATTGCAGGCTCAGCAGTTGATAGTTGGCGTCATAGGCACTGACGTGCCCCTCAATCACCACGCCGGCATCGTCCCCCTGCGCCAGCGGCAAGTCGAGACGGGCCAGGGTCTGGCCGATAGGGCCGCTGGCCAAGGCCTTGCCGTCGCTGAGCAGGACGATATGGTCGGCCAGGCGCGCCACTTCATCCTGGGAATGGCTGACGTAGAGCACCGGGATCTCCAGTTCATCGTGCAACCGTTGCAGGTAAGGCAGTATTTCACCTTTACGCCGGGCATCCAGGGCGGCCAGTGGTTCGTCCATCAACAGCAGCTGCGGGCTGGTGAGCAAGGCCCGGGCGATGCCAACGCGCTGGCGCTCACCGCCAGACAGATGTTGTGGATGGCGGTCGAGCAACTGACTGATGCCCAAAAGCTCGGTGGCATGGGCCATATCCACCCGGCGCTGGTGCCTGGGGATGCGCTTGAGGCCGAACTCCAGGTTGGCCAGCACCGACAGGTGCGGGAACAGGCTGGCTTCCTGGAACACGTAGCCGAGGGCGCGTTTATGCGGCGCCACGAAAATTCTCTTTGCGCTGTCTTGCCAGACTTCTCCGTTGACCTGGATGAAACCCTGACGGGCCTGTTCGAGGCCGGCGATACAACGCAGACAGGTGGTCTTGCCCGAACCCGAGTGGCCGTAAAGCGCGGTGACGCCACGGCCCGGCAACTGCAGGTCGACCTCCAGGGCGAAGCCTGAATAATCCAGTTTCAGACGCACATCAATCATCGGTCAGCTCCAGCCTGCTTTGGTTTTACGGCTGGAGTACAGCGCCAGCAAGACAATGAACGAGAACACCAGCATCGCCCCGGCCAGCCAGTGGGCTTGGGCGTATTCCATGGCTTCGACGTGATCGTAGATCTGCACTGAAACCACGCGGGTCTTGTCGGGGATGTTGCCGCCGATCATCAGCACCACACCGAATTCACCGACGGTGTGGGCGAAACCGAGAATGGCTGCAGTAATGAAACCGGGGCGGGCCAAGGGCAGGGTTACGCTGAAAAATGTGTCCCAGGGATTGGCGCGCAAGGTTGCCGCCACTTCCAGGGGGCGGGTACCGATCGCGGAAAAGGCGTTCTGCAGCGGCTGGACCACAAACGGCATCGAGTACAACACCGAGCCGATGACCAGCCCGGCAAAACTGAAAGTCAGGGTGCCAAACCCAAGTGACTGGGTGAACTGGCCGATGAACCCGTGAGGGCCCAGCGCCAGCAGTAGATAGAAGCCAATCACCGTGGGCGGCAGCACCAGGGGCAGGGCGACAATCGCCCCGACCGGGCCGCGCAACCAGGAGCGCGTGTGCGACAGCCACAACGCAATCGGAGTGCCGATCAGCAGCAGGATGACGGTGGTCAGGGACGCCAGTTTCAGGGTCAGCCAGATGGCGGAAAAATCGGCACTCGAGAGGGACATTTAGATCTGGTAACCGTAGGACTTGATGACAGCGGTGGCTTTCGGACCCTTGAGGTACTCAACCAGAGCCTTGGCAGCCGGGTTGTCCTTGCCCTTGTTGAGGATCACCGCGTCCTGTTTGATCGGGTCGTGCAGGCTGGCCGGAACGATCCAGGCCGAACCGCTGGTGATCTTGCCGTTCTTGTAGATCTGCGACAAGGCGACGAAGCCCAGTTCAGCGTTGCCGGTGGAGACGAACTGATAGGCCTGGGTGATGTTCTGGCCTTCGACGATCTTGTCCTTGACCTTGTCGGTCAACCCCTCTTTGGCCAGTACCTGGGTGGCTGCCAGGCCATACGGCGCGGCTTTCGGGTTGGCGATGGACAGATGCTGGTACTCATTGTTTTTCAGTACCTCGCCCTTGGCATCGACGTAGCCTTCCTTGGCCGACCACAGGGCCAGGGTGCCGATGGCGTAGGTGAAGCGCGAGCCCTTGACCGTGTCGCCTTCGGCTTCGAGCTTTTGCGCGGTGGTGTCATCCGCCGAGAGGAACACTTCGAATGGCGCGCCATTCTTGATCTGGGTGTAGAACTGCCCGGTTGCCCCGAAGGAGGTGACCAGTTTGTGCCCGGTGTCTTTTTCGAAGTCGGCTGCGATGGCCTGGATTGGCGCGCTGAAGTTAGCCGCTACCGCGACCTGGACTTCATCGGCCTGGGCAGAGCCGAAAGCGAATACGGCGATAAGGCTCGCCAGACAGGCAGGGGCAAAACGTGAGGCACGAATGGTCATGAAACGGCTCCGTCGTAGACAGTTGCAGCAAGTGGGGGGATCGCTATGTACAAGAATATATAGCGAATAAGCTGCAAACGGAACGTGGAATCTTCGTTGATGAGCAACTTCACGGCAGCTGCCGCAGCCCACGGCAGCTGCTACAGCGGGGATCACTTAACGACGGAGCAATCTGGCCAGGCCTTCATCGGCCAGATGCCGGGTCAGTTCTGCCGAGGTCAGTTCAGCGCCGAGGGTAAATGCCTGTCCGGCCCACAGATTGCTGAAATCGGCCTCGCCCTTGGCCCTCAGAGGCATCAGTGCACCGCCTGCGAGCGGGAAGGCCGGGGCCTTGGCGCTCATGGGGCCGAGTTCGCGCATCACCCGATTGAGAATCCCCCGGGCCGGGCGACCGGTGAAAATGTTGGTGAGCGCTGTCTCGCTTTCACGAGCCGTGCGCAAGGCTTTATGGTGCGAGGCGCTGACCTTGGCCTCAGGCGTGAACAGGTACGCCGTGCCGACTTGCACCGCCGACGCCCCGAGCATGAATGCCGCTGCAACACCGCGTGCATCGGCGATGCCGCCAGCGGCAATCACTGGCACTTTCACCGCATCGACGATTTGCGGCACTAACGCGAAGGTGCCGACCTGGCTGCTCAGGTCATCACTGAGAAACATCCCGCGATGCCCACCGGCCTCATACCCCATGGCGATGATCGCATCACATCCGCGCTGCTCCAGCCATAGCGCTTCTTTGACGGTGGTGGCGGACGACAGCACTTTCGCACCCGTGGCTTTTACCCGATCCAGCAGGGCTTTGTCCGGCAGGCCAAAGTGGAAGCTCACGACTTCGGGACGGAACTCCTCGACTATCGCGCAGGCCGCATCATCGAAGGGCGCGCGATTGGAGACCGGCGTTGGTGCATCGAAATCGGCGCCCAGTTCCTGATAGTAGGGTTGCAGCAGATTTTTCCAGTCCTGTGCCCGCTGCTCGTCCGCCGGTGGCGATGGGTGGCAGAAGAAGTTGACGTTGATCGGGTGCCGGGTGTGTTGGCGAATGGTCTTCAACTCCTCGCGCAACTGCTCGCTGCCGAGCATCGCCGCCGGCATCGAACCCAGGCCGCCGGCGTTGCTCGCGGCAATCACCATGGAGGAGTTAGTGGCGCCGGCCATGGGCGCCTGGATAATCGGCAGCTCGATCCCGAGCAGGTCAAGAATGCGGGTGTCTGGCCATTGGTTCATTGCACTGGGCTCCCATGATGAATTCGGGCAGGGACATGTTTGTAACCCATCGACTGGCGCGAGGCCAGTCGACTTTTCGGCCAGTTCGCGGTTGCTCGACGGCGATGGAGGGGGGTTCCAAATTAAAGACGCTTCCTACACGCGAATAAGACGGATCCTATTTCGTCTCTTCTCCGTTTTTTCAATGCTTTCATCCCCCCCGGACCCGGGTGAAAGCACTGCCTTTCCTGCCCGTCCCCCGCAGACCAGGAAGGACTGAGCATGAGCGATCCGCTGCG
>NZ_JBWKOF010000006.1:0-239424 GCF_059415945.1 Pseudomonas sp. GW821-FHT09H03
GCAGCGGACGGGACTCGAACCCGCGACCCCCGGCGTGACAGGCCGGTATTCTAACCGACTGAACTACCGCTGCGCGTCGGTGGAGGCATTTCAGCCTACCTCTTGCTTTCGCAAGTATCTCGGAAGTGGTGGGTGATGACGGGATCGAACCGCCGACATTCTGCTTGTAAGGCAGACGCTCTCCCAGCTGAGCTAATCACCCGTTTGCATCTCCGAGGCCGCGAAATTTACGCAGGTAGCGAACCTAAGTCAATAGCAGGATTGAAGTTTTTCTAAAAAAGACAAAATTATGTATGTGCAGTGAGACTGCTTTCGCGAGCAAGCCCGCTCCCACAGGGGAAATGCATTCCAAATGTGGGAGCGGGCTTGCTCGCGAAGAGGCCAGCCAATTCAACATCCATCTGAACTGATCGATGTGGTTTATTCGCTATAGATCATCTTCTTGGTCATCCCACCATCGACCACAAATTCCTGCCCCGTGACGAAACCGGCATTCCTCGACAACAGCCAGGCCACCATCGCCGCCACATCCTCGACCGTCCCCACCCTGCCCGCCGGATGCTGCGCATGGTCGGCCTCGGTCAACGGCTCGGCACGCCGCACCGAAGGATCCCGGGTATCGATCCAGCCAGGGCTGACGGCATTGACCCGGATCTCCGGTCCCAGACTGATGGCCAGGGCATGCGTCAGGGCCAACAGGCCGCCCTTGCTCGCCGCATAAGCCTCGGTGTCGGGTTCCGATTGCCCGGCGCGGGTCGAGGCCAGATTGACGATGGCCCCGCTGTGCGCGCGCAGATAAGGCGCACAATGCTTGGCCAGCAGCATCGGCCCACTGAGATTCACCGCCAGCACACGATTCCAGTACGCCAGATCGAGGCTTTCCAGAGTGATGTTGTGCGGGTCGGCCACCGCGGCGTTGCACACCAGTGCATCGAGGCGGCCGAACTGCCCCAGCACCTCGGCAACGCCCAGCGCGACCTGCCCTTCACTGGACACATCCATGGCAATGAACCAGGCATTGTCGCCCAGCACCTTCGCCACTTTCGAACCGCGCTCCCGATCCAGGTCCGTCAGCACCACTTGCCAGCCCTCGCTGATCAGCCAGGCGGCGATCCCCAGCCCGATGCCGCGCGCAGCACCGGTCACCAGCGCTACGCGGCCATGGGAGCCGGTGGACGGCGTGGACAACTCGATCACAGCGCAGCCAGGCCGCGCGCCAGATCGGCTTGCAGGTCTGCCACGTCTTCCAGGCCGACCGCAACGCGGATCAGACTGTCGCGAATACCTGCCGCTTCACGCTCCTGCGGCGCCAGACGGCCGTGGGAGGTGGTGCTCGGGTGCGTAATGGTGGTTTTGCTGTCGCCCAGGTTGGCAGTGATCGAAATCAGGCGCGTCGCATCGATAAAGCGCCAGGCGCCCTCTTTGCCGCCCTTGACCTCGAAACTGACAACCGCGCCGAAACCCTTCTGCTGACGCAGGGCCAGTTCATGCTGCGGATGGCTCTTGAGGCCGGCGTAATGGACTTTCTCGATGCCGTCCTGCTGCTCCAGCCATTCAGCCAGTTGCTGGGCGTTGGCGCAATGCGCCTTCATCCGCAGGTTCAGGGTTTCCAGGCCCTTGAGGAAGATCCAGGCGTTGAACGGGCTCAGGGTTGGCCCGGCGGTACGCAGGAAACCCACCACCTCTTTCATCTGCTCGCCGCGACCGGCCACGACACCACCCATGCAACGGCCCTGGCCGTCGATGAACTTGGTCGCCGAGTGCACGACGATGTCTGCGCCCATTTTCAGCGGCTGCTGCAAGGCCGGGGTACAGAAACAGTTGTCGACTACCAGCATCGCACCTTTGGCGTGAGCGATTTTCGCCAGCTCAGCGATGTCCACCAGCTCCGCCAGCGGGTTGGATGGCGACTCGACGAAAAGCAGCTTGGTGTTGGCCTTGATCGCTGCATCCCAACCGGACAAGTTGGCCAGGGGCACGTAATCGACTTCGATGCCAAAGCGCTTGAAGTACTTCTCGAACAGGCTGATGGTCGAACCAAATACGCTTTGCGACACCAGCACGTGATCGCCGGCGCTGCACAGGCTCATCACCACCGCCATGATCGCGGCCATGCCGGTCGCCGTGGCCACCGCCTGCTCGGCGCTTTCCAGTGCGGCGATGCGCTCCTCGAAGGCGCGAACGGTCGGGTTGGTGTAGCGCGAATAGACGTTGCCCGGCACTTCCCCGGCGAAGCGTGCAGCCGCATCGGCGGCGGTACGGAACACATAGCTGGAGGTGAAGAACATCGGGTCACCGTGTTCGCCTTCCGGCGTACGGTGCTGACCGGCGCGTACGGCCAGGGTATCGAACGCTACACCTTCGAGGTCGCTGTCCAGCCGACCGGCATCCCATTCCTGACTCATGCTGTCACTCCTTGCCCTGCTCTCGATAAATAAAATTTTTCAGTAGATACAGAACCGGCCCCTAGGGGCCGGTAGAAACTCAGTTGTTGTACAGATCGATGATCGCACTGACTGCCTGCGTCTTGACCTTGGAGGCATCGTTACGTGCCTGCTCGATCTTGTTCAGGTAAGCCTCGTCGACGTCACCGGTGACGTACTGGCCGTCGAACACCGCACAATCGAACTTGTCGATCTTGATCTTGCCGCCACCGACCGCTTCGATCAAGTCAGGCAGATCCTGATAGATCAGCCAGTCGGCGCCGATCAGCTCGGCCACGTCCTGGGTCGAACGGTTGTGGGCGATCAGTTCGTGGGCGCTCGGCATGTCGATACCGTAGACGTTCGGATAACGAACGGCCGGGGCCGCGGAGCAGAAGTAGACGTTCTTGGCGCCGGCTTCACGGGCCATCTGAATGATCTGCTTGCAGGTGGTACCGCGAACGATGGAGTCGTCCACCAGCATCACGTTCTTGCCGCGGAACTCCAGCTCGATGGCGTTGAGTTTCTGGCGTACGGATTTTTTCCGCGCGGCCTGGCCCGGCATGATGAAGGTCCGGCCGATGTAGCGGTTCTTCACGAAGCCTTCGCGGAATTTCACGCCCAGGTGGTTGGCCAGCTCCAGGGCGGCAGTGCGGCTGGTGTCCGGGATCGGGATGACCACGTCGATATCGTGCTCGGGACGCTCGCGCAGGATCTTCTCGGCGAGCTTCTCACCCATGCGCAGACGGGCCTTGTACACCGACACGCCGTCGATGATCGAGTCCGGACGCGCCAGGTACACGTGTTCGAAGATGCACGGGGTCAGGGACGGGTTGGTCGCGCACTGACGGGTGTGCAGCTTGCCCTCTTCGGTGATGTAGACCGCTTCGCCCGGCGCCAGATCGCGGATCAGGGTGAAGCCGAGCACGTCCAGGGACACGCTTTCGGAAGCGATCATGTACTCCACGCCCTCGTCGGTGTGACGCTGGCCGAAGACGATCGGGCGGATACCGTGCGGATCGCGGAAACCGACGATGCCGTAGCCGGTGATCATCGCCACCACCGCGTAACCACCGACGCAACGGTTGTGCACGTCGGTAACGGCGGCGAACACGTCTTCTTCGGTCGGCTGCAGCTTGCCGCGCTGGGCCAGCTCGTGAGCAAACACGTTGAGCAGCACTTCCGAATCGGAACTGGTGTTGACGTGGCGCAGGTCAGATTCGTAAATCTCCTTGGCCAGTTGTTCAACGTTGGTCAGGTTACCGTTATGCGCCAGGGTGATGCCGTAAGGCGAGTTGACGTAAAACGGCTGGGCCTCGGCCGAAGTCGAGCTGCCCGCGGTCGGATAACGGACGTGGCCGATACCCATGTGGCCGACCAGACGCTGCATGTGACGCTGCTGGAACACGTCACGCACCAGGCCATTGTCCTTGCGCAGGAACAACCGGCCATCATGGCTGGTCACGATACCGGCAGCGTCCTGGCCGCGGTGCTGGAGGACGGTTAGCGCGTCATACAGCGCCTGATTGACGTTCGACTTACCGACGATACCGACGATGCCACACATGCGACGCAACCCCTACTTAATGGATCTGAACTGAGCACTACTCACTGAGGCGTTTTGGCCGTCGGCAAGAGTTGCTCCTTGAACGGTATATCAGCGGGTACGCTGATTCCGCTGGCAAGCCACTGACTGCTCCACCCGAGAATCAGGTTTTTGGACCAGTCTGCGACCAATAGAAATCTTGGTACGAGCTGTGATTCTTTCCACCACCCGTCCTGCTGTACCGGCCCCAGGCTCAACAGCCCGACGGCAATGACCACCAGCAACCCGCCACGGGCGGCGCCGAAGGCCATGCCGAGGAATCGGTCGGTCCCGGACAACCCGGTGACACGAACCAACTCGCCGATAAGATAATTGATCATTGCGCCTACGATTAAAGTGGCGACAAACATGATGGCACAACCCGCGATCACGCGAGCCGATGGCGTTTCGATGTATCCGGCGAGGTACTCGGACAATGAACCACCGAACATCCAGGCAACGACTCCTGCGATGATCCAGGTCAGCAGCGACAGTGCTTCTTTGACGAAGCCGCGGCTCAGACTGATCAATGCGGAGATGGCGACGATTGCAACGATCGCCCAGTCAACCCAGGTAAATGGCACAGTGCAGCCTACAGACGGATAAGGCGGCGCATTTTAGCAGAGCCCGTGCCTGTCGGTAAGCTGCGATTGCCTGTGCATTTCAAATCGGGGCGATAGTTTTAACCGCGCTCTGGCTGAAAGCGCACGACAAAACCCTTGAGGTTCTGCTGGCGGCTGAGCAAGTCACGCAAGCGATCGGCTTCGGCGCGTTCGATCAACGGCCCGACAAACACGCGATTCTTGCCGTCGGCGGTACGGATATAGGCGTTGTAACCCTGGCTGCGCAGGGATTTCTGCAGTTTTTCGGCACTGTCACGACTCGCCAGACTGGCCAGTTGCACCGACCAGCTGACCGACAGCCCATTGGCGTCGACGCGGCTCTGAGTGGTATCGGGCTTGCCCGGCGCAGCGGTGATTGGCTGTACCGGCGCTGTTGCCGGCTTGGCCGCCAATGCCGGCGCAGGAGCAGGCGGCGGGGTCACTGCCTTGGCCGTCGGCGCTGGAGCGACAGGAGTAGCGGGAACCACCGGCGCTTCCTGCTGTGCAATTTCTTCATCGCTCGGCACCGGCTCCTGCGGCAAGGCTTGAGGTTCGGGAACCACCACCGGCTCGACCTGCACCTGAGGCATGGCCGGCGCCTGCGGTGCGGCCGGGGCCTCGACGATCACCTGGCGCTGCTCATCCTGACGGGAAAACAGCATCGGCAGAAAAATAACCGCCAGTGCGACCAGCACCAGGGCGCCGACCATGCGCTGTTTGTATGCCTTATCCAGCAATGCCATTTGCCGCTTCCTCCGTGGAGCGCCGGGCCAACCATTCCAGGGCCTCGGCAACACAATAAAATGATCCGAACAACAGGATTTCGTCGTTGCTCGAAGCGTTGGCGCACTGCCCTTCCAGGGCTGCAGCCACACTGTCATAAGACGCTACCGAAGCGCCAAGGTTCTGCAATGCCTGGTGCAAATCGGCAACCGGTCGTGCCCGTGGCGAATCCAGGGGGGCGACGGCCCAATGCTGGACACTAGCATTCAATTCGCCGACAACACCATCAAGATCCTTGTCCACGAGCAACCCGAACACCGCCAGGCGCTTGCCAGCCAGCGGTCGGCTCGCCAGGCGACGGGCCAGATACTCCGCCGCATGGGGGTTATGCCCCACATCCAGCAACAGATTCAAACGCTTGCCTTGCCAGTCGAACTGACGGCGATCCAGGCGGCCTACAACTCGCGTCGCCTGCAGCGCCTGAACAATCTGCGCCTCTACCCAGGGCAAGCCCAGCAGCAGGTACGCCTGCAAGGCCAGCGCGGCGTTTTCCATCGGCAGATCGAGCAACGGCAGGTCACGCAGTTCGACCGCTCGCCCTTGAGCGTCAAGGCCGCGCCATTGCCAGTTGTGATCAGTGACACCGAGGTCAAAATCGCGCCCGCGCAGGAAAAACGGGCAATCGAGCTCGCGCGCCTTGTCCAGCAGGGGTTGCGGAGGATTCAGGTCGCCGCACAGCGCGGGTGCGCCCGGGCGGAAGATGCCGGCCTTTTCGAAGGCCACGGACTCGCGGGTATCGCCCAGGTAATCCGCGTGATCGACGCCAATGCTGGTGACCAGCGCCATATCCGCGTCCACCACGTTGACCGTGTCCAGACGACCGCCCAGCCCTACTTCCAGCACCACGGCATCAAGAGCTGAACGCTGAAACAGCCAGAACGCTGCCAGCGTGCCCATTTCGAAATAGGTCAGGGACGTGTCACCACGCCCCGCCTCTACCGCAGCAAAGGCCTCACACAGCTCGGCATCACTGGCTTCGACGCCATTGACCTGCACCCGCTCGTTGTAACGCAGCAGGTGCGGAGAATTGTAGACGCCGACTTTCAAGCCCTGGGCGCGCAGCAACGAAGCCACGAACGCACAGGTGGAACCCTTGCCGTTGGTGCCGGTGACCGTGATCACCCGAGGCGCCGGCTTGCCCAGCCCCATGCGGGACGCTACCTGCTGCGAACGCTCCAGGCCCATGTCGATGGCCGAAGGGTGCAACTGTTCAAGGTAGGCGAGCCATTCGCCAAGGGTACGTTGGGTCATATGTTGGCAGGTGCCGGTGGAACCACGATCGGCTCGATTGGTGCAGCGACGAATTTAGGCGTCGGCAGGCCCATCATTTGTGCCAGCAGGTTACCCAGGCGCGGACGCAGTTCCTGACGGTGAACAATCATGTCGATGGCGCCGTGTTCCAGCAGGAATTCGCTGCGCTGGAAACCTTCCGGCAGCTTTTCGCGCACGGTCTGCTCGATAACGCGCGGACCGGCAAAACCGATCAGGGCTTTCGGCTCGCCGACGATCACGTCGCCCAGCATTGCCAGACTGGCGGAAACACCGCCGTAGACCGGGTCGGTCAGCACGGAGATGAACGGGATACCCTCTTCACGCAGACGCGCCAGCACCGCGGAGGTCTTGGCCATTTGCATCAGGGAGATCAGCGCTTCCTGCATCCGCGCACCGCCGGAAGCGGCGAAGCAGATCATAGGGCAGCGTTTTTCCAGGGCGTAGTTGGCGGCACGAACGAAACGCTCGCCGACGATGGCACCCATCGAACCACCCATGAAGGAAAACTCGAACGCCGAGACCACAACCGGCATACCCAGCAGGGTACCGCTCATGGACACCAGTGCGTCTTTTTCGCCGGTCTGCTTCTGTGCAGCGGTCAGGCGGTCTTTGTACTTCTTGCCGTCGCGGAATTTCAGACGGTCAACCGGCTCCAGGTCAGCGCCCAGCTCGGTACGCCCTTCAGCGTCGAGGAAAATGTCGATGCGCGCGCGCGCGCCAATACGCATGTGGTGATTGCACTTGGGGCAAACGTCCAGGGTCTTTTCCAGCTCCGGACGATACAGCACCGCCTCGCAAGACGGGCATTTGTGCCAAAGACCTTCAGGCACCGAGCTCTTCTTGACCTCGGAACGCATGATCGAAGGGATCAGTTTGTCTACTAACCAGTTGCTCATGCTTTCTTTCTCCAGTACCGGCGGCCCGAACGCTCTGGTTCGCAGCCCCGCGTATGCCCTTGAGCTAAATTCATGTGTGCGGCGATGTCTGGTGGGGGCCGGGTCAGTCAAGCGTGACCTGCGTACCACCCATCAATCCTCAGCCGTTTTGTACAGTGCAGTGGACGGCGGCAGTCTGCCAGCCGTCACATCAACGTAGAGCCTTGATGAACGCTTGAATCTTCGCGTGATCCTTGATGCCCTTGCTCGCTTCGACCCCGCCACTGACATCCACGGCATAGGGCCGGACCCGCGCCACCGCGCCGGCGACATTATCCGGGGTCAGGCCCCCGGCCAGGATGATCGGCTTGCTCAGGCCTTGCGGTATCAAAGACCAGTCGAATGCTTCGCCGGTTCCGCCGGGAATGCCTTCGACATAGGCGTCGAGCAGTATGCCGCTGGCGCTTGGGTAAGCATCGCAGGCGGCGGCGATGTCATCACCGGCCTTGACCCGCAGCGCCTTGATGTAGGGACGGTGCCAGCCTTCGCAATCGGCGACGCCTTCATCGCCATGGAACTGCAACAGGTCCAGCGGCACCGCATCGAGGATTTCCCCCAGCTCGCAACGACTGGCGTTGACAAACAGCCCCACGGTGGTCACGAACGGCGGCAGCGCCTGGATGATTGCGCGCGCCTGCTGGAACGTCACCGCCCGGGGGCTTTTAGCGTAGAACACGAACCCGATGGCATCAGCCCCGGCCTCGACCGCTGCCAACGCATCTTCTATGCGGGTAATCCCACAAATCTTGCTGCGAACGGCTGACATGTCGACACAACTCCAAGACAAATCCGGGAAAGTCCCGGATGGTAACAAAAGCGTTCGAGGGCGTCAGCCGTCAAGTTCCGAGAAGCCGGTGAGGAAGTGTGGGCCGATGTAACGCTCCGGTAATTGGAACTCGTCACGGTACTCGACCTGCACCAGGTACAGGCCGAACGGATGCGCGGTGACCCCGCCCGTACGGCGCACGCGACTCTCCAGCACTTCCTTCATCCATTCAACCGGACGCTCACCGGCACCGATGGTCATCAGCACGCCGGCGATGTTGCGCACCATATGGTGCAGGAAAGCACTGGCGCGAATATCCAGCACGATCATCTTGCCATGACGGGTGACGCGCAGGTGGTGCAGCTCCTTGATCGGCGATTTGGCCTGGCACTGTCCGGCGCGGAAAGCGCTGAAGTCGTGAGTGCCGAGCAGGTAGCGGGCAGCCTCGGCCATGCGATCGACGTCCAGCGGACGGTGATTCCAGGTGATTTCTTCGTTCAGGTGCGCCGGGCGGATCTGATCGTTGTAGATCACGTAGCGGTAGCGCCGGGCAATGGCCTTGAACCGCGCATGGAAATGCGCCGGCATGACCTTGGCCCAGCTGACACTGACGTCATGGGGCAAGTTGATGTTGGCGCCCATGACCCAGGCCTTCATCGAGCGCTCGACCTGGGTGTCGAAATGCACCACTTGGCCACATGCGTGCACCCCGGCGTCGGTGCGCCCGGCGCAGAGCAGCGACACGGGCGAGTCAGCCACTTTCGACAAGGCGTTTTCCAGGGTTTCCTGCACGGTGAGTACGCCCGATGCCTGGCGCTGCCAGCCGCGATAGCGCGAGCCTTTGTATTCAACGCCCAAGGCGATGCGGAAAAAGCCGTCGGCTGCCATTTCGGCGGCCGGGTTATCTATATTTGCCAAGGAGTGACAGCCTGCTGATGTGCGCAAAGGCGGGCATTATAAGGCCGACTGTAGGGGATGCCAGTACAACCGTCGCAGCTGCGGTGAATGTGCGGGCCCCTTCGCGGGCAAGCCCGCTCCCACAGGTTTCAGCTGTGTGCACAAAATTTATGCGCGATGCCGATCACTGTGGGAGCGGGTTTGCCCGCGATGGGGCCAGTATTGCCACATCATTTTCCGATAAAACAAAAACGGCAGCCTCACCAGGCTGCCGCTTCGTTTACACCCAAAACTCCACTCAAGCCAAACGCGACAGCATCTCCTTCGCTTCGCTCTTCTGCTCATCACTGCCTTCGGTCACCACCTCGTTGAGGATGTCACGAGCGCCGTCGCTGTCTCCCATGTCGATATAGGCCTGGGCCAGATCGAGCTTGGTGGCGGCTTCGTCGGTTCCTGAGAGGAAGTCGAAGTCCTCATCATCACCCAAGGCCGCATCGGCTTCGGTGAAGGTCGGCTCGCCGATGCTGTGGGACAGGTTTTCCAGCTCGGCGTTGACGTCCTCCAGTTCTGCCGCGAACGCATCCGGAGCCTCTTGCGCGTCCATTTCATCGGCCAGTGACAGGTCGAAATCCGCCGGCAACTCCAGGTCGTCCAGCGCAACCTCGGGAGCGGACGGCACTTCGACAGGCGGCAAGTCCTTCACGCCTTCATCCAGGTCCAGATCCAGCAGGAAGTCATCTTCGGCGAGCATCGCCGGTGATGGCTCGGCACCCAGATCCAGGTCCAGATCGAAATCCGACAGGTCGTCGAGGTTTTCCTTGATCTCGGTCTGCTGCTGCAACACCGAGCCAAAGCTCAGGTCGTCGTCCAGCGGGAAGTCGTCCAGATCAGCCAGGGTAGTGACTTCTCGTTCCGGCGCCGCTTGCGTAACAGGCGTAACAGTGTCCAGATCATCCAGGCTCAGGTCGAATGCACTGTCGAGATCGTCCTCGGCAACTTCAGGTAACTGCGGCTCATCCAGCAGCAGCTCCTTCACGTATTGTGCATCCAGCTCGGCAGCGACGGCCGCCGCGGCGATACCGCCGGCAGCCACCAGCGCCATGGCCGGGAAGCGGCTTTTCAGCTGCTCGACCTGGGCGAAGTTATCGCCGTTGGCCACCAGCTGACGCTCCTGGGCGACGAACGCATCACGATCGCCTTGCTGGGCGTAGACCTCCATCAGCTTCAGGCGCAAGGCGCTGCGTTGAGGCTCGCGTTTGACGCCGTCTTCGAGCAACGCCGCCGCCTGGTTCAGGCGCCCGGCATTGATATGGGACTGCGCCTGCCCCAATACATCATCGGAGCGATCGGCCGCCGGAGACACCAGCGGTGCGGCGATTGGCGTGGTCATTACGGCAGAAGCGACCACCGGAGCCGGGGTTGGTACCGGAGCAGGTTGTGGCGTCGGCGTCGGCGTGGCTGCCAGCTTCACACTCGGAGGTGGAACATCGAGCTCCTCGAAGCTGCTGTGCGGCAAGTCGAGATCGGCCGGGAACTGCTGTTCTTCGGCGAGCGCCCGGGCCATGCGCATATGCTTTTCGGCTTCCTGCTGGGCTTTGCGGCGACGGGCCAGCAACAGCAACAGGAGCAGCAGCACCACTGCGCCACCACCCACCAGCCCGAGCAGCGCAGGATTGGTCAGCAGCTCATTGAACTTCTGATCGCCGGTCGCCACTGGCGCTGGCTCAACAGGCTTCTCGGCCGGCGCTGGAGTCGCCTCGGTTGCCGCCGGCGCAGTTGCAGCCGCACCAGGCGCCGGATTGGCCACCAGTTCGGCAGGCATTGTCTTCGAAGGCTGAGCAGCAGCCCCCGCTACCCCTTCAACCTGCAACTTGGCCAGTTGATTATTCTTCAGTTCGATCAGCCGCTGTAGCTTGTCCATCTGGCTTTGCAGATCGGCCATTCGGCTTTTCAGTTCGGCGTTGTCCCGACGACTGGTGTCGAGGCTTTCCTGCGTCAGCGCCAGCTTGTCGTTCAGCGCCTTGGCATCGCCAGCGGCGCCTTTGCCCCGACTGCTGCCGGATTCGGCAGACACCAGGCTCAACTTGTCCGCCGCGCTTTGTGCGGGCGCAGGCTGGGTGCCAGGACGATTGGTCGCGTCGAGCTGCTGCTGCCCTGCCGCCGGCCTGGCCACGTAACGTCGACCCTGGCGCCACGCGTTGTTTTGCGCGGCCACTTCAGCGATAGCCTTGGGTTGCGCCAGGTTGGTGCTTTGTACCTGATCAGGCAAACGCAGTACCTGACCGGTTTTCAAGCGGTTGATGTTGCCATCGATGAAGGCATCCGGGTTCAGCGCCTGAATAGCCAGCATGGTTTGCTGGATCGACCCGCCGTTACGCGCCTTGGCGGCGATTTCCCAGAGGGTATCGCGCGGCGTGGTGATGTGCTGGGGCGGCTTGCTTGCACCGGTAACCGGCGCGGCGACGGCTGGCGTCGTTGCAGGCTGCGCAGCCGCCTCGGCGGTTTGCGGCGAAAACTTGGAGGGATCGAGCAGCAGGCTGTAATCGCGCAACAAACGGCCGTTCGGCCACATCACCTGAACGAGGAATTTAATCATTGGTTCGGAAAGTGGCTTGCTGGAGGTCACACGCAGGATGCTTTTGCCGCCGGCATTGAGAACCGGGGTGAAGGTCAAGTCGTTGAGAAACGCCTGGCGGTCGACACCGGCCTTGGCGAAATCTTCAGGTGAAGCCAGGCTCGGCACCACTTCCGCAGCGGTGAGTTCCTTGACATCGAGCAGCTCGATTTCCGCAACCAATGGCTGGTTGAGCGTCGATTTCAGGGTCAGCTCCCCGAGCCCGAGGGCATGCGCCATACCGGAGGACAGCGCCGAGGCGGCCGCTATTGCTAACACCAGTTTGCGAACTTGAACCATGGTTCATCCTTAGTTTGAACATTCCTCGGCCAGCGAGAAGGTATTGATAGCCGCTGCCGCAAGGCATTGCGCACGACGGCGAGGGGGCGTCGCGCGCGATCGTTTCATTGATGCCACGCAAAGCCCCGAAGAGCGGCTCGCCTTCGGCATTCCGGCAAGCATAGGCCTGCCCGGAATCATTAGACAAATAGTTGCCAAGTATCTTTTACAGCAGGTCTTTTATCAACAATTCAGCCAGTTGCACAGCATTGAGCGCGGCGCCTTTGCGTACGTTATCTGACGTCATCCACAGATTAAGTTCCGCCGGGTCATCTATACCGCCGCGCACCCGACCAACGTAGACCACATCCTGCCCTACCGCATCACCCACCGGGGTCGGATAATCGCCGGCTTCCACCAGTTCGATACCGGGCGCATCGTCCAGGGCCGCGTTGACTTTTGTCAGGTCAATATCGCTCGCCGACTGAAGGGTCACGTTAAAGCTATCGCCAAAAAACACCGGGGCTTGAATGCAAGTGACGGAAATTTTCAACAAAGGCATCGCGATGACCTGCCGCAGTTCGCGTACCAGGCGTTTTTCCAGCAGTGTATGACCGTGCTCATCCGGCTTGCCAACCTGTGCCAGCAGGTTAAACGCCATCTGCCGGTCGAAGAAGCTTGGCTCCAGCGGGCGGACATTCAACAACTCGGCGGTCTGTCGCGCCAGTTCGGTCACGGCTTCGCGGCCTTGCGCCGAAACGGCCAGGCTGGCGGTCAGGCTGACGCGCTGCAAGTCGAGCAAACCGAGCAATGGCGCCAACACCACGGCCAATGTCGTGGCCGAAGGGCTCGGGCTGCTGACCTGGAAAGGTTTTTTCAAACCGGCCAACCGTTCTGCGTTGGCTTCCGGCACGACCTGCGGCGCCTGATCGGCTGGCAAGGCGCCAGACAAATCGATCAGCGAGCAGCCGGCCGCCGTGGCGCGCGAGGCGAAACTCAGGGTCACTGCCGGGCCGGCGGCGAAGAACACCAGTTGCACTTTGCTGAAGTCGAACTCGTCGACTTCACGCACCCGCACGTTCTTGCCACGAAACGGCACCGAATGCCCGGCCGATTCGCTACTGGCCAGCAGGTGCAGGTTGCCGACCGGAAAATCGCGTTCCTCGAGGATCTGCACGAGGGTTTCGCCGACAGTACCGGTGGCGCCGATCACGGCGATATCTATGGGCTGGCTCATGGTTTGACCTCTGGCGAAACGGGGGGAGCGGCACTTTACCGGGTGACTGGCATGCAGGCAATTTCTGACGGGGATTTGTAGTGCCTGTAACGGCCCCTTCGCGAGCAAGCCCGCAAACAGGGGTACATATTCCATTGTGGGAGCGGGCTTGCTCGCGAAGGCGGCTTATCAGGCAACCGCCCCTCTGCCAGGTATTAAAAAACCCGCGCCTCTTGCAAGGCGCGGGTTCTTTCATAACGTCAGTCGATCAACGCTCGAGCAGGATCCGCAGCATGCGACGCAGCGGCTCGGCCGCGCCCCACAGCAGCTGGTCGCCGACGGTGAATGCGCCAACGAACTGAGAACCCATGTTCAGCTTGCGCAGACGGCCAACCGGAACATTCAGGGTGCCAGTGACCTTCGTCGGGCTCAGCTCCTGCATGCTGATATCGCGGTTGTTCGGTACCAGCTTGACCCACGGGTTGTGCTGGCTGATCAGCCCTTCGATATCGGCGATCGGCACGTCTTTGTTCAGCTTGATGGTCAGCGCCTGGCTGTGGCAACGCATGGCACCGATGCGCACACAGATGCCATCGACCGGGATCGGGCTCTTGAAACGACCGAGGATCTTGTTGGTCTCGGCCTGGGCCTTCCACTCTTCGCGGCTCTGACCGTTCGGCAGTTCCTTGTCGATCCACGGGATCAGGCTGCCGGCCAGCGGCACGCCGAAGTTTTCGGTCGGGTACGCGTCACTGCGCATGGCTTCGGCCACACGACGGTCGATGTCGAGGATCGCGCTGGCCGGATCGGCCAGTTGATCGGCGACAGCGGCGTGGGTCGCACCCATCTGCTTGATCAGTTCACGCATGTTCTGCGCGCCGGCGCCGCTAGCCGCCTGATAGGTCATGGCGCTCATCCACTCCACGAGGCCGGCTTCAAACAGACCACCCAGGCCCATCAGCATAAGGCTGACGGTGCAGTTGCCGCCGATGTAGTTCTTGGTGCCCGCGTCCAGTTGCTGGTCGATGACCTTGCGGTTCACCGGGTCCAGGACGATGACCGCGTCATCCTGCATGCGCAGGCTGGAAGCGGCGTCGATCCAGTAACCCTGCCAGCCGGCTTCGCGCAGTTTCGGGAAGACTTCACTGGTGTAGTCGCCACCCTGGCAGGTCAGAATCACGTCGAGGGTTTTCAGCTCTTCAATGCTGTAAGCGTCCTTGAGCGGAGCAATATCCTTGCCCACGGACGGGCCTTGGCCACCGACATTCGAAGTGGTGAAAAACACCGGCTCGATGAGATCGAAATCCTGCTCTTCCAGCATCCGCTGCATGAGCACGGAACCGACCATACCGCGCCAACCGATCAGACCTACACGTTTCATCGCAACTACACCTTCTTAAAAAGTGGGCCGCTGCTTTCGAAGTTGAAAGTGGCAGCGGGCCCGAGAGATTACAGATTCCGGAGCGCGGCGACTACTGCGTCGCCCATTTCCTGGGTACCGACTTTAGTGCAACCTGCCGACCAGATGTCGCCTGTGCGCAAGCCCTGATCCAGCACCAGGCTGACGGCTTGTTCGATGGCATCGGCCGCGGCCTGCTGGTTGAAGCTGTAACGCAGCATCATCGATACCGACAAAATGGTCGCCAACGGGTTGGCGATGCCCTTGCCCGCGATGTCCGGCGCGGAACCGTGGCAAGGCTCATACATGCCCTTGTTGTTGGTATCCAGGGACGCCGATGGCAGCATGCCGATGGAGCCGGTGAGCATCGACGCCTGGTCGGACAGGATGTCACCGAACATGTTGTCGGTAACGATCACGTCAAACTGCTTAGGCGCACGCACCAGTTGCATGGCAGCGTTGTCGACGTACATGTGGCTCAGCTCGACTTGCGGGTAATCCTTGGCCACTTCCTCGACGATTTCACGCCACAGCTGGCTGGATGCCAATACGTTGGCCTTGTCCACCGAGCACAGCTTCTTGCCGCGGACCATGGCCATGTCGAAGCCGACACGGGCGATGCGGCGGATTTCGCTTTCGCTGTACGGCAGGGTGTCGTAGGACTGACGCTCGCCATTTTCCAGGGTACGGGTGCCGCGTGGCGCGCCGAAGTAGATGCCGCCGGTCAGTTCGCGAACGATGAGGATGTCCAGGCCGGCGACGATTTCCGGCTTCAGGCTCGAAGCTTCGGCCAGTTGCGGGTACAGGATCGCCGGACGCAGGTTGCCGAACAGGCCCAGTTGCGCACGGATTTTCAGCAGGCCGCGCTCAGGGCGGATGTCACGCTCGATGGTGTCCCATTTCGGGCCGCCAACCGCGCCCAGCAGCACGGCATCGGCAGCGCGGGCACGTTCCAGGGTCTCGTCGGCCAGGGGCACGCCGTGCTTGTCGATGGCTGCGCCGCCGATCACGTCGTGGCTCAGCTCGAAGCCGAGGCCGAACCTGTCGCTCGCCAGCTCCAGCACCTTGACCGCTTCGGCCATGATTTCCGGGCCAATACCGTCACCTGGGAGAATCAGAATCTGCTTGCTCATGCTTTCCTCATGTCATCAGTCGGTGCGCCCCTGGGGCACACCCGGAAAAATTCTATCGATCGGTGGCTATCTTTCTACAAACAGCACCAGCACATCGGTACTGAACGAACCATCAGCCTCAATCTCGAAATATTCGCGCACTTCATTGCCCATCGACTGCTGCAACTGGCGGATCGCGGCGCGCATCACCTCGGGTGTGCGCATGCGCTCGACCCAGGAGGTGTATTCCAGACGCAGACGTTGCCGTGTGGTGCTGCGGGTGTGCAACCCCGCTTCGCTCACCTGGCGCAACCACTCGCCCGCAGAGTAATCGCGCACATGGCTGGTGTCGCGCAGCACTTCGACGCTTTGCAGGTAAGTGTCGAACAATGGGCTACCCGGTGACAACACGTCGATGAACGCTGCCACGCCACCAGGCTTGAGCACCCGACGCACTTCCCGCAGGGCCAGGCCGAGATCGCTCCAGTGGTGCGCAGAGTAACGGCTGAAGACGAAATCGAACTCGCCATCGGCGAACGGCAGGCGCTCGGCGGCACCGTTGACCGTGGACACGTTGCTCAAGCCACGGTCTTTAGCAGCGGCAGCGACCACATCGAGCATCTGTTGCGACAGGTCGTAGGCCACCACTTCTTTCGCCAATGAGGCTACGTGAAAACTCACATGACCGGCACCGCAACCCAGATCCAGAACCCTGGCATCGCCCTGCCCCGCCAGCTCGGCCTGCAGCAGCGCGAATTCAGTGCCTTGAGCGTGTACGGCGCTGCTCAGGTAGGCCGAGGCCTGTTCACCGAATTGCTTCTGGACTACCTGACTGTGCTGGGCGGTGCTGGTCATGGGGACTTCCTTTTGGCGTGAATCTTGTGTCGTCTGAGCTGCCGTCTTCGCGAGCAAGCCCGCTCCCACAGAGGTTTTGTTTACGCCGCAAATCCAATGTGGGAGCGGGCTTGCTCGCGAAGGGGCCGGCCCTGCTTACATCAATTTCAAATCAATCAAGCATCGCGAAACAACCAAGGCTGGCTCGCCCGATGCTTGCCTTCAAACGCCGCAATCGCCTCATGGTCCTGCAACGTCAAGCCGATATCGTCCAGGCCATTCAACAGGCAATGCTTGCGGAAGGCGTCGATTTCAAAGTTCAACACCTTGCCATCCGGACGGGTCACCGTCTGGGCTTGCAGGTCAACCTGCAACTGGTAACCAGGGTTCGCTTCAACCTGCTGGAACAGTTCGTCGACTTCGGCATCGCTCAAGATGATCGGCAGCAAGCCATTCTTGAAGCTGTTGTTGAAGAAGATGTCGGCATAGCTCGGCGCGATGATGCTGCGAAAACCGTATTCTTCCAGTGCCCATGGCGCGTGCTCACGACTGGAGCCACAACCGAAGTTTTCGCGGGCCAGCAACACGCTGGCGCCCTGATAACGCTCGGCATTGAGGACGAAGTCCTTGTTCAGCGGGCGCTTGGAGTTGTCCTGATACGGCTGCCCCACATCCAGGTAGCGCCATTCATCGAACAGGTTCGGGCCAAAGCCGGTGCGCTTGATCGATTTCAAGAATTGCTTGGGGATGATCTGGTCGGTGTCGACGTTGGCACGGTCCAAAGGCGCGACAAGTCCAGTGTGCTGGGTAAAAGCTTTCATGCTGCGCTCCTTAGATCAATTCACGGACGTCGACGAAACGACCGTTTACAGCGGCGGCCGCGGCCATGGCCGGGCTGACGAGGTGGGTGCGGCCACCGGCGCCCTGACGGCCTTCGAAGTTGCGGTTGGAGGTCGAGGCGCAATGCTCGCCGGACTCCAAACGGTCCGGATTCATCGCCAGGCACATCGAGCACCCCGGCTCACGCCATTCGAAACCGGCTTCGAGGAAGATCTTGTCCAGGCCTTCCGATTCGGCCTGGGCTTTCACCAGGCCCGAGCCCGGCACCACGATGGCCTGCTTGATGGTCGAAGCCACTTTACGACCCTTGGCGATCACGGCCGCAGCGCGCAAATCTTCGATCCGCGAGTTGGTGCAGGAGCCGATGAACACGCGGTCCAGTTGAATGTCAGTGATCGCCTGATTGGCGGTCAAACCCATGTACTTCAAGGCACGCACGATCGAATCGCGTTTGACCAGGTCCATTTCCTTCGCAGGGTCCGGCACGTTCTGATCCACGGCCAACACCATCTCGGGCGAAGTGCCCCAGCTGACTTGCGGCTTGATCTGGGTCGCGTCGAGTTCGACGACAGTGTCGAATACCGCATCGGCGTCGGACACCAGGTCCTTCCAGGCTTCGACGGCCAAGTCCCACTCAGCGCCTTTCGGGGCGAATGGACGGCCCTTGACGTAAGCCACGGTCTTCTCGTCCGCCGCCACCAGGCCTACGCGAGCGCCGGCCTCGATGGACATGTTGCAGATGGTCATGCGGCCTTCGACGGACAGATCACGAATCGCGCTGCCGGCGAACTCGATGGCGTGACCGTTACCGCCGGCGGTGCCGATCTTGCCGATCACGGCCAGAACGATGTCCTTGGCAGTCACACCGAACGGCAACTTGCCTTCGACAGACACCAGCATGTTCTTCATTTTCTTGGCGACCAGGCACTGGGTGGCGAGCACGTGCTCGACCTCGGAAGTGCCGATACCGTGAGCCAGGGCACCAAACGCGCCGTGGGTCGAGGTATGGGAGTCGCCGCAGACCACGGTCATGCCCGGCAAGGTCGCACCCTGCTCCGGGCCGATGACGTGGACGATGCCTTGGCGAACGTCGTTCATCTTGAATTCGACGATGCCGTATTCGTCGCAGTTGTCGTCGAGGGTCTGGACCTGCAGACGCGAGACCTGGTCAACGATGGCCTCGACGCCGCCCTTGCGCTCAGGCGTGGTCGGTACGTTGTGGTCCGGGGTCGCAATGTTGGCATCGATGCGCCAAGGCTTGCGCCCGGCCAGACGCAGGCCTTCGAAGGCTTGCGGCGAGGTCACTTCGTGAATGATGTGACGATCGATGTAGATCAACGCAGAGCCATCGTCGCGCTGCTTGACCAAATGCGAATCCCAGAGCTTGTCGTAGAGCGTTTTGCCGGCCATCAGACGGTTTCCTCATCAGCTTGTTTCTATGCCTTGGGTCTGAGCGATTCAATAACCCCTTGGCTTGTGAGGCTGATCCTATGGCGTTACATTAAATAACTCAAATTCATATTTTTTATGCTTTGGATAACCATCTGGAATACAACCATGGACCTGGCCAACCTCAATGCTTTTATTGCCATCGCCGAGACCGGCAGCTTCTCCGGCGCCGGTGAACGCCTGCACCTGACCCAACCGGCCATCAGCAAGCGCATCGCCGGGCTGGAGCAGCAATTGAAGGTGCGCCTGTTCGATCGCCTGGGTCGCGAAGTCAGCCTGACCGAAGCCGGGCGCGCCCTGCTGCCGCGGGCCTATCAGATTCTGAACGTGCTCGATGATACCCGCCGCGCCCTGACCAACCTCACCGGCGAAGTGAGCGGCCGCCTGACCCTCGCCACCAGCCACCACATCGGCCTGCATCGGCTGCCGCCTTTGTTAAGGGAGTTCACCCGACGCTATCCCCAAGTAGCACTGGATATTCAGTTCCTCGACTCGGAAGTGGCCTATGAAGAGATCCTCCACGGCCGCGCCGAGCTGGCGGTCATCACCCTGGCCCCGGAACCCCACACACTGGTCAAAGCCACACCGGTGTGGGACGACCCGCTGGACTTCGTGGTCGCCCCCGAGCACTCGCTGATCAACAACGGCAAGGTCAGCCTGGCCGACATTGCCCGGCATCCGGCGGTATTCCCCGGCGGCAACACCTTTACCCACCACATCGTCCAGCACCTCTTTGAAGCCCAGGGCCTGACGCCGAACATCGCCATGAGCACCAACTACCTGGAAACCATCAAGATGATGGTCTCGATCGGTCTGGCCTGGAGCGTGTTGCCGCGCACGATGCTCGATGAACAGGTCGCGCGCATACCTTTGCCGGGCATACAGCTCACTCGCCAGCTAGGCTATATCCTGCACACGGAAAGGACGCTGTCGAATGCTGCGCGGGCCTTCATGGCCTTGCTGGATGCTCAAATCGAACTGCCAGGGACTCAAGGCTGACTTGTGCTACTCCTATAGGGCCGCGAATTCCTGCAACAAACGCCTATTCAGCTCAAGGCCTGCCAATGCCGAAATCTGTTGACCGTATTCCACCGATGCCACGTATTCAGGCGCTTGATCCCAAAAACTCCGAACAGAGCTGGGAAAGCGCCTCTCAATTGCTGGCCGCACTCAATGGCGCGCGCCTGGGTGCCTGGTATTGGGACATCGAACGCGGGCAGATCAGTTGGTCCCGGGGCACTCAGGCGCTGTTCGGCTTCGACCCCCGGCAACCGCTGCCGGCCGATCTGGAATACCTCGACTTGCTGGCCCCGGAGGATCGGGCGAAAACCGTGCGTGCCTTCCACGCAGTCGTTGCCGGCGCGCCGCTGGAACAGGTGATGCGCCACCGCATCCGCTGGCCCGACGGCAGCCTGCACTGGCTGGAAATCAGCGGCAGCCTGGTACCAGATAAAAAAGGCCGCCCGCGAATGATTGGCGTGATCCGCGAAATCACCCAGCAGCGCCAGCGCGAGCAGGCGTTGAGCAGCTCGGAAAAGCGCTTTGCCACATTGTTTCACCTGTGCCCGAACATGGTCCTGCTGACCCGCCAGGAAGACGGCCTGATCACCGAAGCCAACCAGCATTTCGAAAGCCTGTTCGGCTGGCCGGTGCAACACGCGATCGGTCGTACCACCCTGGAGCTTGGGCTGTGGGTGCATCCGCAACAGCGAGCGGAACTGGTCGCGGCCACCAAGGCCAAGGGTGACCTGGTGAGCATGGAGGTGCAATTTCGCGCCAGTAACGGGCGGATCCTCGACGGCATTCTCAGCGCTCAGAAAGTCGAACTCGAAGGCCAACCCTATCTGCTGAGCACCTTCCTCGACACCACCGAACGCAAAGTCGCCGAACAGGCCCTCAAGGACAGTCAGGAACGCCTCGACCTGGCCCTGGACTCGGCGCAGCTCGGCACCTGGGACTGGCACATTCCCAGCGGCATGCTGTATGGCTCGGCGCGCGCCGCCCAACTGCACGGGCTGGAGCCCAAACCCTTCCACGAAGCCTTCGAAGCGTTTTTTGAAGGAGTGCCCGGCGATGAACGCGACACCATGCGCGACGCCTATCGCAGCTTGCGCGAAGGTCCGGCCGGCAATTATCAGCTGACCTATCGCGTACAGTTGCCCGACGGCAGCTCACGCTACCTGGAAAGCCGCGCCCGCCTCTACCGGGATGAAAACGGTGTGCCCCTGCGCATGGCCGGCACCCTGCTCGACATCACCGATCAGGTCGAGCGCGAACAACGGCTGGTGGCCTCCGAAGAGAAATTCGCCACCCTGTTCCAGGTCAGCCCGGACCCGATCTGCGTGACTCGCCAGGACACCGGTCAGTTCATCGAGATCAACTCCAGCTTCAGCCAGATCTTCGGCTGGAGCGCCACCGATGTGATAGGCCGCAGCGCCGACGAAATCGGCCTGTGGGACGCTTCGGCAAAAAGCCTGCAACGGATCGAACGAGTCATCCGCGAACAAGGCCTGGACAATGTGGCCATCCTCGTCCGGCACAAGGACGGACAATCCCTGACCTGTGTGATATCCAGCCGCCAGATCAGTGTCGGGGAGCAGCCGTGCATCGTCACCACCTTGCGCGACATCAGCCAGCAGCAGCGCTCGGAAGCCGCTCTCAAGTCCAGCGAAGAGAAGTTCGCCAAGGCGTTCCACTCCAGCCCCGACGCCATCACCATCACCGAGCGCGACACCGGCCGTTATCTGGAGGTCAACGATGGTTTTTGCCGCCTGACCGGCTACCGGGCCGACGAAGTGATCGGCCGCACGGTGTATCAGGTCGGAATCTGGGCTGAAGACAAGCAGCGCTCAGCGCTGCTGGCCGAGCTGCAACTCAAGGGCCGGGTTCACCACCAGGAGATGCTCGGGCGTAACAAGCGCGGCGAGCTGCTGACCGTCGAAGTCTCGGTGGAACCCATCACCCTCAATGAAACCGCGTGCCTGCTGCTCACCGCGCGGGACGTCAGCCTGCTGAAAAATGCCGAAGCGCAGATCCGCCACCTGGCCTATCACGATCCGCTGACCAACCTGCCCAACCGCGCCCTGCTGATGGACCGCCTGAGCCAGCAGATCGCCCTGCTCAAGCGCCACAACCTGCGCGGTGCGCTGATGTTCCTCGACCTCGATCACTTCAAGCACATCAACGACTCTCTCGGCCACCCGGTCGGCGATACCGTGCTGAAGATCATCACCGCCCGCCTTGAAGCCAGCGTCCGTATGGAAGACACCGTGGCCCGCCTCGGTGGTGACGAATTCGTGGTGCTGCTCAGCGGCCTCGAAGGTTCGCGCAACGAGGTCAACGATCAGGTACTGGAGCTGGCCGACACCATTCGCGAACTGCTGTCGGAGCCGATGTTCCTCGATGGCCAGCGCCTGCAAGTGACACCGAGCATCGGCATCGCCCTGATTCCCGACCACGGCTCGACGCCCACCGACCTGCTCAAGCGCGCCGACATCGCGCTTTATCGCGCCAAGGATTCGGGGCGCAATACCGCGCAGATGTATCACAACACCATGCAGAAGGCCGCGAGCGAGCGCCTGCGCATGGAAACCGACCTGCGCCAGGCCTTGTCCCGGGGCGAATTTCACGTGCACTACCAACCCCAGGTCGACGCCCGCGGCGACCGCATCGTCGGCGCCGAAGCGCTGGTACGCTGGAACCACCCGGCGCTCGGCGCGCAATCGCCCAGCGAGTTCATCAAGGTCCTGGAAGACAGCGGACTGATTCTGGAGGTCGGCAACTGGATCCTCGACGAAGCCTGTAAAGCCTTTAAGCACCTGGTCGCAAATGGCCTGGTGGACCCGCACAGGTTCAGCCTGTGCGTGAACATAAGCCCACGCCAGTTCCGCCAGAACGACTTTGTCGAGCGCGTCGAAAACAGCCTGACCAGCTGCGGCCTGCCCTGCTCGCTACTGAAACTGGAAATCACCGAAGGCATCGTGATCCAGAACCTGGAAGACACCATCAACAAAATGCGCCGCCTGAAGAAGCTCGGCGTCAGTTTTGCCATGGACGACTTCGGCACCGGTTACTCCTCACTGACTCACCTCAAGCGCCTGCCCGTCGACACCCTGAAAATCGACCAGTCGTTCATCCGCGACGCCACCAGCGACCCGAACGACGCCGAGATCATCCGCGCCATCGTCGCCATGGCCCACAGCCTGGATCTTAAGGTGATTGCCGAAGGCGTGGAGACAGCGGAACAGCTGGAGTTTCTGCAGGGACTGGAGTGCCATTTTTATCAGGGGTATCTGTACAGCCCGCCACTGCCGATCGCAGAGTTCCAGAAACTCCTGAAATAACACAACCCCTGCAGGAACTGCCGAACGCGGCCTGAGCCTTCGGCAGATCCTACAGAACATCAAGAACCGTCCTACACCAAACAACGCAACCTCTGATTTATCTCCCTGCACCGCCTCACTAGCGTGTTCGTCCCTGCCAATAGACCAAGGACAACCCTGCCATGAGGCGTTATCACATCACCGTCGGCGCCACCACCACGGTCGACGGCACCGTGAAAACCGGCTACCCGTACCGCGACATCAACGGCCAGCTCATGGCCCGCGAGGGCGATGACGTCTATTGCCCGGAGTGCGACAGCACCGGCACCATCGCCTGCGACGGCCCGCGCCTTTCGGATTATCTGGACGATCGCCGGGCCGCCCTGGAAGGCGACCTGTGCCACTGCAAATGCGACCCGTCGCCCCGGTTGATTGCCGTCCAGACCCTGGTGTGCCAGGAGATCGAGACGCCAAAAGTCGCCCCGCCTCAACGCACCGCCGCACCACCCGCACCACCCGCTACGCCGGCTGCACAGCACCCGCCCGCCGCCGAAGCGCGTCCTGCCAATTTCACCCCAACGCCGAGCCGACCGGTGTCGTCCTACAGCGAACTGCCCGGGCACGCCTGCGAGAACCTCTGGCGTGGTTATCAACAACGGGTGGAAAACGTCGTGGCACCGGGCGGCAAGCTGATTACCGATCCCAAGGCGCGCAACAAGGCGATCAATGCCGCCTACGCCCAGCTTTGGCGACACGATCAACGTTTCCAGTGGGCGGGCCTTGCAGCCTTTGCTTCGAAACAGGTTGGCTGCGGATTGCTGCATGCGGCGGAGTCGGTCGAGAAAATGCAGGCTGAATCAGAGGCTATGCAGCAGTTGCGGGACAGCTCCCGAAAAGGGCTGGCCGGTTTGATCAGCCCCAGTGAACGCGAAAAGCGCGCAGCAATAAGAGAGTTCGAACAGCGCCAACGGGACTACGAACAGGCCAACCGTGACAACCCGGTGTGGGGGTTTACCCATTGGGGTGTCGACAGTGCGTTGCCCTTGGCGCAACGGCTGTACCAGTTCACCTACGAGATGCTGGCGTTGGGCAATACAACGCTGTTTCTTGATGTGTACCCATTGCATGTTTTTTATGCAGAGCGTGGTATGGAAGCATTAGTGACTTGTCTGCCTTCACGCAAAAATATTTATGGGAATACGCAGTATCCAGTGCTATGGCCGGTCGAACAGGAGACGCTCAAGTTCGGTGTGGACCATGAGGAAATCCTGAGCGCATTTCAGGCCATCGAGTCTGGAAACATTAATGAAAGCGTTAAATTTCTTGCAACTCACGAGCAGGTCAATATTCTGCAACCAGCCATGTACAAGCATATCGGCCTTCAATGGTTGTTGTGGGGTAATCATGCTTCCTACGTCACCGATTTTCCCTCCGGTGTCGCTCAAGCCATTGAACTGACTTTAGCCAGTCAATGTCGACCAGTAGATGACAAGCGGACAGTTGGCTTTAGCAAGAGCGCATTTGCCGACCTTTCCGATATCAGACAGCGCATGCCTTTCGTGCTCAGGGCTGCGGAGCAGTTTGACCAACTGTTGCAGAGCGGCCAACGCGATCAGATTGAACGATCGATTCGGGATATCGCTTTGGGCGGCGGAGTCAGATGAACTTGCGTTCCGTTGGATTGCGCCGTCGCACACTGACGTTAGCCGTAGCGATTCTCTTGACGCTGGCGGCGATACGGGCACTTTCGGATGATCCGGAAATCGCTTTGGTCATTGGAGAGCCGTACGAAGCTATGCGTCAACGCTCCACTGCATCAATCGCACCCACCATTGCGGGGGAGGTATCGTTCAACATCCCAACGTCAGATGCCCGGCTACGTTTCGTAGATCCTCAATACGGTTTTGTGACTCCATTAGCCCGTTTCTTCGCTGTCATTTATCGAAATGAGCATATCAACAGTGTCCGCATGTCCCCACAAACCGAGCCGTTACTACTCGACGATACGCTCAAGATAGTTCTGGATTTGCAGGAGCAATGGCGCAAAGGCGGTTGGACGCCAAATCGGGTCAAGGACTTTCCTTCATTCGCCGACTCTCCTGAATGGCGGGATCGGTTGAAGGATGTAAACAGAGGCGGGACCGCCTACTGGCTTGCGGGTGAGAAGTACCAAACGATGTTGGTGGTGAGCCGATTCAGAGACGAGAAGCGCCCAACCGAAGAACGTTACTTGATAACACTGGGAATCAGCAAGTCCAGAGGTCCTCGATGAGTCAAATGGCGCCCCTCGCCTGGCGACGCTGCGGGTTAGCACTAGCAATCGCCACACTGGTTGCATACGTGGGAATTGAGGCGAAATCTGAAAAAGAAATTGCGCTTATGATTGGCGAACCTTGGGAGGATATGCGTCAGCGCTCCAGCGCAAGTATTGGCTCAGCTATAGCTGATCGCTCATGGTTCAGAATTCCAGAATCCGACGCGCGCCTGCGCTTTATTGATCCTCAGTACGGTTTTGTAACCCCACTTGCCCGTTTTCTGACGGTGATGTTCGATGATGAACGGATCCATGGTGTCCGTATGTCCCCACAAATCGAGCCACTACTGCTCGATGAGACCCTCAAGGTCGTGCTGGATCTGCAGGAGCAATTGCGCTCAGCCGGCTGGACTCCGATCCGGGTTGAGGAAGACCCACCATTCGCCGATACGCCGCAATGGCGGTCCCAATTGCGCGACGTGAACAAGGGCGGCACCTCCTATTGGCATGCCGGTAACCGCTATCAAGTGATGCTGGTAGTCGGCCGTTTCAAGGATAAAAAGCGTCCCACAGAAGAACGCTACCTGATCACGCTGTCACTGGCCACGCCTTGGACCAATCCTTGACTTGGCCCGCTGACGATAGACGCATCGGTACCAGAGTTGCGATGCTCAACTGTAAATCAGCCTGCACCGACGTCACGATAGCGCCGAAAATCTTTTCAGCACGCAGAAAAGCAAATGCCCCGACACGTCGGGGCATTTGCTTTTTCCGTAACAGGACGGGTTTTCACACAGCCTGTAACGGCATTTTTCTACATCGACTCAATGCTGCAAAGCCGGCTTCTGCGCCCCATTGATCGGAATGCGCTTGGCCTTCGCCTCTTCCGGAATCACCCGCAGCAGGTCGATGCTCAGCAGACCGTTGCTCAAACCGGCAGCCTTGATTTCGATGTGGTCCGCCAGACGGAAGGACAGTTTGAATGCACGCTGGGCGATGCCCTGGTGCAGGAAGGTCACGTCTTCGTTGGCGTCGCGCTTGCCACCACTGATGGTCAACACGCCCTTCTCGACTTGCAGCTCCAGGTCTTCTTCCTGGAAGCCGGCCGCCGCTACGACGATGCGGTATTGGTCGTCGCCGTGTTTTTCCACGTTGTAAGGCGGGTAGGTGCTGCCTGGTTCATTGCGCAGGGCGGTTTCGAACAGGTCGTTGAAACGGTCGAAACCAACCGAGGAACGGAACAGTGGTGCCAGGGAAAATGCAGTAGTCATGAATCAAATCTCCTGAAAACAATCAGCAAGGTTTTTTGTCTCCGCGACCCGAATTCGGCATCGCGTAACCCTTAGATAGGGACCGCTGATTGCATTTCAAGAGTTTTTTTGCAGATTTTTTTCAGGCTGCTTCAGCGACCGCCAGACCCAATAAACGTGAGACCTGATCGAGTTCAGTCTCGCGACGCAGGAGGGAAAACAGCTCCACCGCCTCAGGGTAATTGCGGGTGAGCATGGCCAGCCACTGCTTCAGGCGACCCGGCGATTGCCGAGCGGTCATCTGCGCCTTGGCTTGCAGCCAGAAATCCTGGATCAGCGGCAGCAGCTCGGCCCAGGTCATCTCGACCACTTCTTCGCCGGCCCGTGCCGCGGCGATTTGCCGGGCCAGGTCGGGACGAGAAACCAGGCCGCGACCGAGCATGATGTCCTCCACGCCACTGATCTCGCGGCAACGGCGCCAGTCATCGACGCTCCAGATGTCACCGTTGGCGAACACCGGCACCTTGACCACATCCTGCACCCGCGGAATCCATTCCCAGTGGGCCGGCGGCTTGTAGCCGTCCACCTTGGTCCGCGCATGCACTACGATGTGCTCCGCC
The DNA here is from genome assembly GCF_059415945.1 of Pseudomonas sp. GW821-FHT09H03. Classification (NCBI taxonomy): domain Bacteria; kingdom Pseudomonadati; phylum Pseudomonadota; class Gammaproteobacteria; order Pseudomonadales; family Pseudomonadaceae; genus Pseudomonas; species Pseudomonas sp. GW821-FHT09H03. The sequence goes on from NZ_JBWKOF010000006.1 coordinate 27,453, forward strand.
CCGCCCTCGGCCAAAGCCGTGGCGCACACCAGCGAACCGTCCGGGCTGTCGAAACCCAGGCGCATCTTGGCGGTGACCGGAATGTGCGCAGGCACGGCGCGACGGACGTGCTCGACGATCTGGTTCAGAAGTTCCGGCTCTTTGAGCAGTACTGCGCCACCACGGGATTTGTTCACGGTCTTGGCCGGACAGCCGAAGTTCAGGTCAATCACCTCGGAACCCAGCTCGCAGGCTAGCGCGGCGTTTTCCGCCAGGCACACAGGATCCGAACCCAATAGCTGCACGCGCAGCGGCACGCCGGACGCGGTGCGGGCGCCGTTGAGCAGTTCGGGGCCGAACTTGTGGAAATAGGCCGGCGTAAGCAACTGATCGTTGACCCGGATGAACTCGGTCACACACCAGTCAATGCCGCCCACCCGGGTCAGCACGTCGCGCAGGATGTCGTCGACCAACCCCTCCATGGGCGCCAAAGCAATTTGCATGAAAAACACACTCAACGAAAAACGTGCGGCAGTTTACTGGATTACGCGAAAAATCTGCAGAACATCGCAGATTCATCAATGTGGGAGCGGGCTTGCTCGCGAAGGCGGTGTGTCATTGAGCAGTGATACAGGCTGACCCACCGCTTTGGCGAGCAAGCCCGCTCCCACATTAGTTACACCAACGCCTGCTGCTGAACCGCCGGGCCGTAGCCTTCAATGAACTCAGCCGGCATACGCTTGGGCTTGCCGCTGGACAGCTCGATGCAGACGAAAGTGGTCTGCGCACGCAGCAACGTCGAATTGTCGCTGGGGCGAATCAACTGGAAGTGCCGGGTCATTTTCAGGCGCTGATCCCAATCGACGATCCAGGTCGCCAACTGCAACTCATCGCCTTCATAGGCGGCCGCCAGGTAATCGATCTCGTGCCGCACCACTGCCATCGCCCGATCCAGGCGCCGATATTCGACCAGATCCAGGCCCAGACGCTGAGAGTGACGCCAGGCGCAGCGTTCGAGCCAGGTCACGTACACCGCGTTGTTTGCGTGGCCAAGCCCGTCGATGTCCTCGGCGCCCACCTGCAGATCAATGACAAATGGTGTTTCCCGATCCCAGCCCATGCCCCACTCCCGGTCAGATAATTTCCACCGGCGCAGTGTAACGGATGCTCAGGCCGATTGGCGTGATTGCAGGCTGCGGCCGGCCAGCAGTGATAACACGCCATCAATTACCCGAGGGTCGGCCAGTACGCGCTGATGACCACCCTCTTGCAGGCGCAGTAAACGGCTGTCGAACCAGGCTTCGTGGATTAGTTGCGACTCCTTGACCGGTACAAGGCAGTCATCTTCGGCATGGACGATCAGGCCGGGCATGTCGAGTTGATAGTGCGCGACATCCAGCATCGCAGCGCGCATGCCGACGTCTTGCTCGACCTGGCGAATAAACGCCGAACGGGCCTTGGGCGGCAGCCGCACGTAGCGTGCAAAGCCGCGCAATACGCCAAGGATGCGTGCCGGGGCGGCAATGGTCACCAGGGTTTCGGTACGCAAGCCCAACTGCACCGCGAGCATTGCACTGGCACCACCCATGGAATGGCCGATGACCGCTTGCAGCGGTGGCAATTCGGCGGCGGCCTCGAGCATGGCGCGGGCGAACAGCATGACATTGGCTTCACTACCGGGTGAACGACCGTGTGCGGGGCCGTCCAGGGCCACCACCGAGTAACCGGCATCGACCAGCGCCGTGATCAGGCTGGCGAACTGGGTTGGCCGCCCTTCCCAGCCATGCATCAGCAGTACTGCCGGGCCTTGCCCCCAGCGCAACACCGAGAGGCCGAAACGCAAGGTGATGCGCTCGGACTTCGCCAGCAGCGGCAGCTCCCAGTCCCGGGGTGGCAGGTCCCGCGGGGTCATGAAGGCCAGGCGCATTTTTCTTGCAACCAGCTTCGGTGCGAACCAGCCCAAGGTGCCATTAACGCCACGAACCCACTTCAACGTGCTCATCGCATTCTCCCCAGGCCGCAGCCTTCAGGTCAACGCACAGCCGACTTGGCGGCGCGCAGTAAACGATCGGACAACTCACCCGGCCCCAGCGCGCGCGCCAGGGACAGGCCGCCGACCATCAAGGCCATATCGGCCAGAGCTTTGTCGGTTTCTTCGGGGCTGGCCGCCAACTGCGCGATCATCAGCTCCAGGTGTTCATTCAGGGCCGCCCGAAATTCGTCCGGCAGGCGCCCCAGTTCGCCGACCGAAGCCGGGATCGGGCACGCCGATTCGGAGGAGTCACGGTGCTTGCGTGACAGGTAGAACGCAGCCACCAGTGCCCGGCGCTCTTCGCCGGTCAATTGGGCGTCCATGTCGGCAATCAGGTCGCGACGGTGACCGAGCAGCTGCTTGAACGCTTCCAGCATCATCGCGTCCTTGCTTTCGAAGTGCGCGTAGAAGCCGCCGACCGTCAGGCCCGCCGCGCCCATCACTTCACCCACGCTTGGCTCAGCCGGCCCACGCTGGATTAGCGCCGAGCTGGCCGCCTTGAGGATACGTTCGCGGGTTTGAGCTTTTTTATCGTTCATCGATGCCTCCGAATATTACGACTAGAATATTATTCTCATAATAATTTTCTGCAAGCCGTAGATGTGACCGCTGGTCTGAAGAACAGTTTGATAAGAAATGGGGGATTTGGCCAAACGCCAGACAAACAAAAGGGCCATTCAATAATTGAATGACCCTTATAAAATCCCGCAGAGCGGGTAATCGTGGCGTCCCCTAGGGGACTCGAACCCCTGTTACCGCCGTGAAAGGGCGGTGTCCTAGGCCACTAGACGAAGGGGACACAAACCCTTCTATACAACTGATCAGTGCTGAGAGCTGATCGATTCAAGGCCGGTGTGGCCAGACCTTGAACTTGTAAAATTGGTGGAGCTAAGCGGGATCGAACCGCTGACCTCCTGCATGCCATGCAGGCGCTCTCCCAGCTGAGCTATAGCCCCGGATTTTTCGCCTCGCGGCGGAGTGACATCTTGCAACATCACTTCTGTAAAACTGGCGTCCCCTAGGGGACTCGAACCCCTGTTACCGCCGTGAAAGGGCGGTGTCCTAGGCCACTAGACGAAGGGGACGCAAACCCTTCTATACAACTGATCAACGCTTAGTGTTGATCGCTTCAAGGCCGGTGTGGCCAGACCTTGAAGTGTAAATTGGTGGAGCTAGACGGGATCGAACCGTCGACCTCTTGCATGCCATGCAAGCGCTCTCCCAGCTGAGCTATAGCCCCTCATCGTTGATGTCATCGCTGAGGACGGGGCGAATCTTAAGGGCGTATCGAAGGCCTGTCAAACTTATTTTGCAAAAAATTTAAAATTTTTTGCCGACATAACAATCACTTACCGCCCTCCCCCCGAAAATTCGGGGGTCTGAGGGCCACCGCGCGCACCACGACGGGGGCACACAATGGCCATCAGCCCTTCACCAAGCGTGTCAGGCAATAGCACCCAACAGCTTTTCCCACTCTTTGTTTTCTTTCTTCGAAACACCGCCCAGCAGGTCGAGCGCCTGACGCAAGCGGAAACGGGTCAGGTCCGGACCGAGGATCTCCATCGCGTCCAGCACCGATACCGAGCTGGCCTGCCCCGTGATCGCGGCGAACATCAGCGGCATGGCATCACGCAGCTTCAGCTCCAGGGATTCGACCACCGCCTGGATGGTTGCGGTAATGCTGTCCTTCTCCCACTGGCGCAGGCTTTCCAGCTTCCACAGGATCAACTGCATCAACTGACGGACCTGATCGCCCGAGAGCTTCTTCGACTCGAACAGCTTCGCATCCGGATGCACGCCACCGGCAAAAAAGAACCCCGCCAGCGGTGCAACCTGGCTGAAGGTTTCAACCCGGCCTTGCACGTGCGGCGCGATCTTCATCATGTACTCGGAGTTGAGCGCCCACTTCTGCACACGCGCGGCGAATTCTTCCACCGGCAGGTCACGCAGCCATTGGCCATTGAGCCACGACAGCTTTTCGATGTCGAAAATCGGCCCGCCGAGGGACACGCGCTTGAGGTCGAAGTTGTCGACCATTTCCTGCAGGGAGAACTTTTCGCGCTCGTCCGGCATCGACCAGCCCATGCGCCCCAGGTAGTTGAGCATCGCTTCCGGCATGAAGCCCATGCGCTCGTAGAAGGTCACCGAGGTCGGGTTCTTGCGCTTGGACAGCTTGCTCTTGTCCGGGTTACGCAGCAGCGGCATGTAGCATAGCTCCGGTTGTTCCCAGCCGAAGTACTCGTAAAGCAGGATCAATTTAGGCGCCGACGGCAGCCATTCCTCGCCACGCAACACGTGAGTGATGCCCATCAGGTGGTCATCGACCACGTTGGCCAGGAAGTAGGTCGGCAGGCCGTCGGTCTTCATCAGGACCTGCATGTCCATGCGATCCCACGGGATTTCAACGTCGCCACGCAACATGTCCGGCACCACGCAGACACCTTCGCTCGGCACTTTCATGCGGATCACGTGGGGCTCGCCGGCCGCCAGGCGACGGGCCACTTCCTCCTTGGACAACAGCAGCGCGCGGCCGTCGTATCGCGGAGTTTCGCCGCGTGCCTGCTGCTCGGCACGCATCTGGTCCAGCTCTTCAGCGGTGCAGAAGCACGGGAAAGCGTGGCCCATGTCGACCAGTTGCTGGCAGTACTTCTGGTAGATATCGCCGCGTTCGCTCTGGCGATAGGGACCGTGCGGGCCACCCACATCCGGGCCTTCGCTCCAGTCGATGCCCAGCCAGCGCAAGGCGTCGAAAATCTGCTGCTCGGACTCGCGAGTCGAACGCACTTGGTCGGTGTCTTCGATCCGCAGGATGAACTCACCGCCATGCTGCTTGGCAAAGCAGTAGTTGAACAATGCGATGTAAGCGGTACCTACGTGGGGATCCCCGGTAGGCGATGGCGCGATGCGAGTGCGGACGGTGGTCATGGCATGTCTCAAAAAGAATAAAAGCGAATATCCAACAAGAGGCGAATGGTAACAGGCGACACCCGCCCGGCTCCAGTGAACAGGGCATTTAAGCCAAGGTTGCGGGTGTTACATGCGTATTACGCAGTGAATGAGCAAATATCAGCCACCGGCATTTACCGCTGATCGGCTGTATGCCAGATTGGCCTGCTGATATATTCCCTTACATTTTAATGACTACAGTTTGCCCCATGCCTGCCCAACTCAAGCGTCGCCTGTACACCTTCCTCCTGATTGTCCTGCTGATTGCCGGCGGTCTGTTCGCCCACTGGTTCTTGAAGGGGCGCTTTTACGAAAGCACCGACAACGCCTATGTCCAGGGCGAAATCACCCGCGTATCGAGCCAGTTGTCCGCCCGCATCGACCAGGTGCTGGTGCACGACAACCAGCACGTCGAGAAAGGCCAGTTGTTGATCAAACTCGAAGGCGATGACTTCCGTCTCGCCGTCGATCGCGCCAACGCGGCCCTCGCCACCCGTCAGGCCGAGCGCCTGCAAGCCCAGAGCAAACTGACCCAACAGGCCAGCCTGATTGCCGCCAGCGAAGCACAGGTCGCCTCCAGCCAGGCGAGCCTGGGCCGTTCGCAGATCGATCTGATTCGCGCCGAGACCCTGCGCAAACCCGGTTACGTCTCCGAAGAGCGGGTGACCACCCTCTCCGCCGACAACCACATCGCCCGCTCGCAAGTGGCCAAGGCCCAGGCCGATGCGCAGAGTCAGCGCCAGCAGATCAACGCTTTAAGCGCCGAAATTAAACGCCTCGATGCGCAGATCGCCAACGCCAGTACCGATCTGGCCCAGGCCGAACTGAACCTGACCCGCAGTGAAATCCACGCGCCTATCAGCGGCCTGATCGGCCAGCGCGCCGCGCGCAACGGTCAAGTGGTGCAAGCCGGCGCCTACCTGATGTCGATCGTCCCGGATGAAGACATCTGGATTCAGGCCAACTTCAAGGAAACCCAGATCGGGCACATGCAGCCCGGGCAGAAGGCCGAACTGACCTTCGATGCCTACAGCGACACGCCAATCGAGGCGCGGGTCGACAGCCTGTTCGCCGCCTCGGGCGCGCAGTTCAGCCTGTTACCGCCGGACAATGCCACCGGCAACTTCACCAAGGTCGTACAACGGATCCCGGTCAAACTGACCTTCGCCGCGGACAACCCGCTGCGCGGCAAGATTCGTCCGGGCATGTCGGTCACCGCTACTGTGAATATCAAAGACGCCCCAGAAGATGGCCGGTGATCAACTGATCCGCCCGGTCGGCGAACCGACCCGGCGGGACTGGATCGCGGTGATGAGCGTGATGCTCGGCGCCTTCATGGCGGTGCTGGACATCCAGATCACCAACTCATCGCTCAAGGATATCCAGGGTGCACTGTCGGCCACCCTGGAAGAAGGTTCGTGGATTTCCACCTCGTACCTGGTGGCGGAAATCATCATGATCCCGCTCACCGCCTGGCTGGTCCAGCTGCTGTCGGCCCGCCGCCTGGCGGTATGGGTGTCCCTCGGGTTTCTGGTCGCCTCGCTGCTGTGTTCCATGGCCTGGAGCCTGGAGAGCATGATCGTGTTCCGCGCCTTGCAGGGTTTTACCGGCGGCGCGCTGATCCCGCTGGCCTTCACCCTGACCCTGATCAAACTGCCGGAACACCACCGGGCCAAGGGCATGGCGATGTTCGCCATGACTGCGACCTTCGCCCCTTCCATCGGCCCGACGCTCGGCGGCTGGCTGACGGAAAACTGGGGCTGGGAATACATCTTCTACATCAACATTCCGCCCGGACTGATCATGATCGCCGGCCTGATGTATGGCCTGGAGAAGAAAGAAGCCCACTGGGAACTGCTCAAAAGCACCGATTACGCCGGCATCGTCACCCTCGGCGTCGGGCTCGGCTGCCTGCAGGTGTTCCTGGAAGAAGGCCACCGCAAGGACTGGCTGGAATCGAATCTGATCGTGGCGCTGGGCAGCATTGCGCTGATCAGCCTGATTACCTTTGTGATCGTGCAGTTTTCCAGACCCAACCCGCTGATCAACCTCGGCATCCTCGGCAATCGCAACTTCGGTTTATCGAGCATCTCCAGTATCGGCATGGGGGTCGGCTTGTACGGTTCGATCTATCTGCTGCCACTGTACCTGGCGCAGATCCAGAACTACAACGCCCTGCAGATCGGCGAAGTGATCATGTGGATGGGTGTACCGCAGCTGTTTCTGATTCCGCTGGTGCCCAAGCTGATGAAGATCATTTCACCGAAATGGCTGTGCACCCTGGGTTTCGGGCTGTTCGGCATGGCGAGCTTCTACTCCGGGGTGCTGAACCCGGACTTCGCCGGACCGCAGTTCAATCAGATCCAGCTCCTGCGCGCACTCGGCCAGCCGCTGATCATGGTCACCATCTCGTTGATCGCCACGGCGTACATCCTGCCTCAGGATGCGGGTTCGGCATCGAGTCTGTTCAACATTCTGCGCAATCTTGGCGGCGCCATCGGCATCGCCCTCCTCGCCACGTTGCTGGATGCGCGCACCAAGACCTACTTTGATTATTTGCGCGAGTCCATCGTGCCGAGCAATCCGCAGGTGGCCGAGCGGATAGCGTCGTTGGCGGACCGGTTGGGCAGTGAAACGGCGGCGCTGGGCAAGCTCAGCGAGATCGCCCATCAGCAGGCAGCAATCATGGCCTACAACGATGCGTTTCATTTTCTCGGGATAGCGCTGGGGATCAGCATGCTGGCGGTGTTGCTGACCAGGAAGTTGCCGGTCGGTATCAAGGTTGGTGAGGCGCACTGACCAACTGCTGCACTGAGACTACTGATCCCATCGCGAGCAGGCTCGCTCCCACATTGGGCCGCGTCCGTCGAGACGACCCAATCAACTGTGGGAGCGAGCCTACTCGCGATGAGGCCAGTTCAGACGCTACCAATCAAACGGCAATCAGCCGCTCACGCAACTTGGCAATCTCGTCGCGCATCTGCGCCGCCGCTTCGAATTCCAGGTCGCGTGCCAGTTGGTACATCTTCTCTTCCAGCGCCTTGATGCGCTTGGCGATCTCGCCCGGTGAACGCAGTTCGGCTTCGTAACGGGCGTTTTCCTCGGCGGCCTTGGCCATGCCTTTGCGCTTCTTGCTGCGCGAGCCCGGCACGGTGGCGCCTTCCATGATGTCGGCCACGTCCTTGAATACACCTTTGGGCGTGATGCCGTTGGCCAGGTTGAACGCGATCTGCTTGTCGCGACGGCGCTCGGTTTCGCCGATCGCGCGCTCCATGGAACCGGTGATGCGGTCCGCATACAGAATCGCCCGGCCGTTGAGGTTGCGGGCCGCCCGGCCGATGGTCTGGATCAACGAGCGCTCGGAACGCAGGAAGCCTTCCTTGTCGGCATCGAGGATCGCCACCAGAGACACTTCCGGCATGTCCAGGCCTTCACGCAGCAGGTTGATCCCCACCAGCACATCGAAGGTACCGAGGCGCAAATCGCGGATGATTTCTACACGTTCCACAGTGTCGATATCCGAGTGCAGGTAGCGCACCCGCACGCCGTGGTCGGCCAGGTAGTCGGTCAAGTCCTCGGCCATGCGCTTGGTCAGCGTAGTGACCAGTACTCGCTCTTCCAGAGCGACGCGCTTGGTGATTTCCGACAGCAAGTCGTCGACCTGGGTCAGTGCCGGGCGGATTTCGATTTGCGGGTCCACCAGCCCGGTCGGACGCACCACCATGTCAATGACGCGCCCGGCGTGTTCGGCTTCGTAGTTGCCCGGCGTCGCCGAGACAAAAATCGTCTGCGGGCTGATGCTTTCCCACTCGTCGAACCGCATCGGCCGGTTGTCCAGCGCCGACGGCAGGCGGAAGCCATATTCCACCAGCGTTTCTTTACGGGAGCGGTCGCCTTTGTACATCGCGCCGACCTGCGGCACGCTGACGTGGGACTCGTCGATCACCAGCAAGGCGTCAGCCGGCAAATAGTCGAAGAGCGTCGGCGGCGGCGCACCGGCTTCGCGGCCGGACAGGTAGCGCGAGTAGTTTTCGATGCCGTTGCAGTAACCCAGCTCAAGGATCATCTCCAGGTCGAAACGGGTGCGCTGCTCCAGGCGTTGGGCCTCCACCAGTTTGTTGTTGGAACGCAAGTATTCCAGGCGCTCCTGCAACTCGACCTTGATCCCCTCGACGGCGCCCATCAGGGTTTCCCGGGGCGTCACGTAGTGGCTTTTCGGGTAGAAGGTAAAGCGCGGTAATTTGCGGATGACTTCGCCGGTCAGCGGATCGAACGCCGACAGGCTCTCCACTTCATCGTCGAACAGTTCGATGCGGATCGCTTCGAAATCCGATTCCGCCGGGTGGATATCAATCACATCGCCACGCACGCGGAAAGTCGCACGGGCGAAATCCATGTCGTTGCGGGTGTATTGCAGGTCGGCGAGACGGCGCAGCAATTCACGCTGATCGAGTTTGTCGCCGCGATCCACGTGCAGCACCATCTTCAGATAGGTTTCCGGGCTGCCCAGGCCGTAGATGCACGACACCGTGGTGACGATGATCGCGTCCTTGCGCTCCAGCAGCGCCTTGGTCGCCGACAACCGCATCTGCTCGATGTGATCGTTGATCGAGGCGTCCTTCTCGATGAAGGTGTCCGAGGACGGCACATAGGCTTCGGGCTGGTAGTAGTCGTAGTAGGAGACGAAGTATTCCACCGCATTGTTCGGGAAGAACGCCTTGAACTCACCGTACAGCTGCGCCGCCAGGGTCTTGTTCGGCGCCAGCACCAGGGTCGGGCGCTGCACCTGGGCGATCACGTTGGCGATACTGAAGGTCTTGCCCGACCCGGTCACCCCAAGCAGCGTCTGGTGCGACAGCCCGGCATCGATCCCCTCGACCATCAGGCGGATGGCCTCCGGTTGATCGCCGGCGGGCTCGAAACGGGTGACAAGCTGGAATTCAGACATGAAGTACCTCTGGATCACTCTTGCCGGTGACGCCGACACGAACGAGAAAGACCGCAAACGACCGCTGTCGCCCGAGGAAAAAACTGGATTGCGCTCAATGTGGAGCCGATTGCCGGCGCTTTCAAGGCAAACGTCTTACATCCCGTGAAGCCTTGGCCTCGACCAAGCGACTGGCGGTCGAAAAATAATGGAAAAAACATACCGGAAAACCTGATTCGCCTGTCGCCATTGAACACTGATGGCCTCTATACTAGCTCCCCGTTTGTGCACCGCTCTAGTGCATTCGGCTGGAGCGCGACACGTCCCTCCACTCTCCATTCAGAGCCGCCGCAATAATGAGCCTGTTCTCCGCTGTCGAAATGGCACCACGCGATCCAATCCTGGGCCTCAACGAAGCATTCAACGCCGATACCCGTACCAACAAGGTCAATCTGGGAGTCGGTGTTTATTGCAACGAGGAGGGGAAAATTCCACTCCTGCGCGCCGTTGTCGAAGCCGAAACGATTCGCGTCGCTCAACACGCTTCCCGCGGCTACCTGCCCATCGACGGTATTGCCGCCTATGACCAGGCCGTGCAAAAACTGCTGTTCGGCAATGATTCGCCGCTGATCGCAGCAGGCCGTGTGATCACCACCCAAGCCGTTGGTGGCACTGGCGCGCTGAAAATCGGTGCCGACTTCCTCAAGCAGCTGCTGCCGAACGCCGTCGTGGCAATCAGCGACCCAAGCTGGGAAAACCACCGCGCACTGTTCGAAACCGCCGGCTTCCCGGTGCAGAACTACCGCTACTACGACGCCGCGACCCACGACGTGAACCGTGCCGGCCTGCTGGAAGACCTGAACGCATTGCCAAACGGCTCGATCGTTGTGCTGCACGCTTGCTGCCACAACCCGACCGGCGTGGACTTGAGCCCGGCGGACTGGAACAACGTGCTGGACGTGGTTAAAGCCAAAGGTCACGTGCCGTTCCTCGACATGGCCTACCAGGGCTTTGGCGATGGCATCGACGAAGACGCCGCCGCTGTACGCCTGTTCGCTGAATCGGGCCTGACCTTCTTCGTCTCCAGCTCGTTCTCCAAGTCGTTCTCGTTGTACGGCGAGCGCGTTGGCGCCCTGTCGATCGTCAGCGAATCGAAAGAAGAAAGCGCGCGCGTGCTGTCGCAAGTCAAGCGCGTGATCCGCACCAACTACTCCAACCCGCCGACCCACGGTGCAAGCATCGTCGCCGCTGTGTTGAACAGCCCGCAACTGCGCGCCCAGTGGGAAGCCGAACTGGCCGAAATGCGCCTGCGCATTCGCGGCATGCGCACGCAGATGGTCGATCTGCTGGCGCAAAATGCTCCGCAGCGCGACTTCAGCTTCGTGGGTCGCCAGCGCGGCATGTTCTCCTACTCCGGCCTGACGGTTGAGCAAGTGACCCGGCTGCGCAGTGAGTTCGGCATCTACGCCCTGGACACCGGCCGCATCTGCGTGGCCGCGCTGAACCAGAGCAACATCAAGGTTGTGACGGATGCGATTGTTCAGGTGATCTGATTTCGCCCTGAAACGAAAAACGGGAAGCGAAGGTGCTTCCCGTTTTTATTTGGCTCAGATAATTCTCAATGGCGAGCCCGAGAACTCTAAACTGCACCTATCGAATGTGTCAGAGAACCCTGTGGCGAGGGGGCTTGGCCCCGTTTGAGTGCGCAGCACTCACAATATCTTTGGTGCTAACAGATATTTGGGGGGGCTGCTTCGCAGCCCAACGGGGGCAAGCCCCCTCGCCACAGGCAAGCCCCCTCGCCACAGGCAAGTCCCCTCGCCACAGGGCTCTCTCCCACAGATTTTTATACACCGAGATATTTCACGAGAACCCACATGAAAAACGATGACCTGCGCGCTGACCGCGATGACCTGGATGATCTGGACCATTTCGTCCCTCGCACCCCGGCCAGACGCGGCAACAATCTGGTGATACAAGTAGCCACCGGGGTGTTCCTCGGTGGCCTGGCCCTGTGGCTGGTGCAACTGGGCGCTACGATGCTGTATGCCAAACTGATGGTCGGCACCCTCACCTTCGGCGGTTAGGCCAACTCGGTGGCACGCTGACTGGCGGCATCGTCATAGGCGACATAGAGCGATTCGGCGATCTGACTCTTGATCGCCTTGGTGCTTTCCAGCCCCAGGACAAAACCTTCGGCCTTGCCACCGGCGCGATTCAATTCCTCAGCCGAGCCGGCCTGGGTGATTGCGTCGAACAATTTCTCGGCGTGAGGGCCGACGCCTTTGGGCAGGCTGATCTGAGCGATGCTCATAAGCACACCTCGTTGTGTTGAGGCGTGAGAACGGATTGATTCATGGCGCGTACCTTTTCGGCGAATGGCCGGCAGCGCGTGTCACCACTTCCGGGCGGTCATGGTAGACCCCTGAGCCGATTCTGGTAACCGCCATCGCTGCAAATCCACCGTCCGTCCCGACGAATCCGTCAATTTGCTATCCGATGCTTGACTTCTCTTTTTGAATCAGTAACATAGGCGCCATTCCGCGATAGCTCAGTTGGTAGAGCAAGTGACTGTTAATCACTGGGTCCCTGGTTCGAGTCCAGGTCGTGGAGCCAGACACAGTTCAGAGATGATTCTCTGAAATAAAAAAACCCGCCTTCTGGCGGGTTTTTTCGTTTCAGGCGTACCGCCTGGCTCCTGCCAATTCAACGGCCTTCGAAGTGAAGGTCGATTCAATAAAAGGGAGCCCGCTGAAACGCAGCTCCCCTCCATGTCACAACGCTACCGCACTCCCCGACTCGGCCCGCAGGCCATGCCCGGACGGCTTACCGGCTGAGAATGAATGTTGTCAGGGTTTGCAGATCCTCCGCGCTCAGCTGTGCAAAAGGCGGCATCGGGATGTCCCCCCATTTGCCGCTACCCCCGTGCTGAATGCTCGACGTAACCTTGGTCAACGCCTGCGGATCATTGGCATACCTGGCCGCCACATCGTGATAGGCCGGGCCTACAACCTTGTGATCGATCGCATGACAGGACAAACAGGCATTGTTCTGCAGCAGGGCCATGGGATCGGCTTTCGCGGCAGGCACCGCCGGGGGCTGGGCCGCCACCGGGTTCGAAGCCGCCTGCACCTCGGCATCGCTCGCCTTGGCACTACCGTAGGTCACCGCGAGGTAGGCGCCAATCATGCTCACGTCCTGATCGCTGATCGGAGCGCCATAAACGTGCTGCATCTTGCCAGCCTCTGCCGTCCACTGCGCCAGGCTCAAGCCGGGAGGCTGGAAGGCGATGTAATCGGCAGAATGGCAGATGGAACATTTTTGCTGCGCCAATTGATAACCAGGCAGTGCGCTGGGCTTGAACGCTGCGGTTTCCGGCGGCAAGGTGATCGACAATGGCGCTGCGCTCGCCATGGTAGCCAGACAAAACTGCGCCGCGCACAGCAAGGTCATCATGGGTTTCATGCTTTTCATGCTGGCCCCCTCAGGCAACGGTCACGTGGCTGGTTTCTACGACATGGCGACGGTAGCCACTGGGGTTCCAGTCAGCTTTCACAGGTTGCATCTCGCCCGCACTGTTAGCGGCTCGCACCATCAGCTGTGTGGCGCCCTTGCTGGTGAAGGTGACCGGTAATGTCCACTCGCGGAAGGAGAAACGGCCAAGGTCCTGCCCCAGCGTGGCTTCGCGCCAGCTTTTGCCCCCGTCGATCGAAACCTCCACCTTGTTGACGCCAGCACCACCATCGAACGCAATGCCCTTGAGCAGCACGCTTTTTTTCAGCGGCAACACGTCGCCATGTTTAACGCTGGTGATGAAACTGCGCACCGGCAATTTGGAAATCGGCCGGGTTTGCGCCGCCGTAGTACCGGGGGCGATGCAGAAACACTCGTTGTCTGGAAGGCGGTAACCTTTAGCCATGAAGAAACCGTCGAAGGTATGGTCGACGACTTCGATCTCACTCAAGTGCTTGACCCAGTAAGTACCGAAATAACCGGGTACCACCAGACGGATCGGGTAACCGTTGAGGAATGGCAGATCAGTTCCGTTCATGGACCAGGCGATCATCGGCTCACCGTCCATGGCATGGCTGATGTCCAGCGCTTTGATGAACTCAGGCGTGCTGGGCAGCACTGGCTTGTCGAGGCCACGGAAGGTCACTTGTCTGGCGTCGGCTTTCACGCCGGCCTTTTCCAGGACTGCCTTGAGCGGCACGCCCACCCAGCGGGCATTGCCCATTGAGCCATTACCCAACTGAGCGCCGAATACCCGCGGCATCGAGAAACCCCGGCTGTTGCCTGAACACTGATTGACGGCCACGACTTCCACCGGCTCGGCGAGGGCCTTGAGCTCTGCAAGGGAAAGCGACAGCGGCGTGTCGACCGAGCCCTTGATTGTCAGACGGTAGCTGTCCGGATCAATGCTGGTGGGGAAATCGGCAAGGTGATAACGCACGAAAAACGCATCATTGGGCGTGATTGGCCCTTCGTTGAAAACAGCGAATGGCGTCTCAAGGTGGGGCGGACGCGTGGTCACCAGCGTCAAAGGACGTTTTTGCGGGTATTGCACCAGCGGCCGCGGGCCAGCCGCGAAGGTCACGTCTTCGGCGGTGTCATCAGCAGTGCGGGGTGTGTCGGCGGCTTTGACAAGGCTTGCCAATGGCGAGGCCGCCAAAGCCAGGGTAAAGGCATCACGCAGCACACGCCGGCGGCTGCGTTTGCTGTCATCTATAAAACTGAACTTCATTCTGCGCTCTCTATAATTTTTTTACTGAGATGCAACAAAGCCCTTCCGCAAGGCACGGAGACATCGGCCAACTGGCGAAACAGGTTCGTTTCAAGGCTCGCCTTCGACGAGCAAACCAGTATCGCCACGCACCGGGAGAGCGCTTTTCATATGGCGTCAATGAGTTCACATTTGATGACAGCGACTGGCAACAAAAAAGGCGCCCCGAAGGACGCCTTTTCAACTCGCTAGAAACCTGGCCGCAACCTCTTTTCAGACATGCTCGCTACTTTTTGCATGTAACGAACGAGGCTCCACAGACCCATGCTCCAGTTCCACCACCGGAATCTCCTTGCCGTCGCAGTCATGCAGTTTGCCGTCGCTGAAGTAATCACCTTCACGCAACGCCGCCAGGTCCTGATAACGCAGAACCCGCTCGGTACCTGCCGCGAACACCGACTGCTGATCCGAATTGCCGGCGGTAAGGTGGTTGAAGGTCAGGTTCAGCACAATGGCCATGATCGCCGACGAGCTGATGCCCGAATGGAAAATCGTCGAGAACCAGCTTGGGAAGTGGTCATAGAAGCTCGGCGCGGCGATCGGGATCATGCCAAAACCGATAGAAGTCGCAACGATGATCAGGTTGACGTTGTTGCGGTAGTCGACCTTGGACAGCGTACGAATGCCACTGGCCGCCACGGTACCAAACAGCACGATGCCAGCACCCCCCAGCACCGACGTCGGCACGGCGGCAATGACCCGACCCATGAAGGGCAGCAGGCCGAGGATCACCAGGAACAGACCGCCAGTGGCTACTACATAACGACTTTTGATGCCGGTGACCGCCACCAGTCCGACGTTCTGGGCAAAGGCGCTCTGGGTGAAGGAGCCGAAAATCGGCGCGATCATGCTCGACAGCATGTCGGCGCGCAGGCCATTACCCAGGCGTTTGGAGTCGACCTTGGTGTCGATGATCTCACCAACCGCCAGGATGTCTGCGGACGTTTCCACCAGCGTCACCATCACCACGATGCACATCGACAGGATCGCCGCAAAGTGGAAGGTCGGCATGCCGAAGTGGAACGGTGTCGGAAAGCCAAACATCGGACCTTCGCTGACCGACGAGAAATCGGCCATGCCCAGGAACACCGCAATGATCGTACCGATGACCATGGCCAGCAGGATCGACAGACGCGAGATAGTCGCACTGCCGATTTTGCTGAGAAACAGCACCAGCACCAGGGTGACTGCTGCCAGGCCGATGTTCGCCACGCTGCCGAACTCCGGGGAATGACTGTTGCCGCCCATGGCCCAGCGTGCCGCCACCGGCATCAGCGTCAAGCCGATGGTGGTGATGACAATACCGGTGACCAGGGGCGGAAAGAACTTGGTGATACGCGAGAATACCGGCGTGATCAGCAACCCGATCAGGGACGCCGCAATCACCGCCCCCAGAATCGACTGAAATCCGCCCTCCCCGCCACTGCTGACAATCGCCACCATGGTCGCGACGCCAGAGAAGGAAACGCCCTGTACCAGCGGCAATTGACAGCCAAAAAACGGTAAACCAAGGGTTTGCAACAGCGTCGCCAACCCCCCTGCAAACAGTGAAGCAGCAATCAACAAGCCGATGTCCGCCGGCGACAGCCCGGCTGCCTGACCAATGATCAACGGCACCGCAACGATGCCACCGTACATGGTCAGAACATGTTGCAGGCCGTAAGCCATATTCGCGCCGATCCCAAGATTTTCGTCTTCGGGCCGTTGGTGTGAAACATGGGGCGTTTTCATGGTAGGGGGTTCCCTGGTTTTTGTTATGCGCACACTGTATGCAAGACATAGGACAAATGTCTATAGAGTTGTATACAACTTACCAGTCACGAAATGGATGATCGGCCATTTCGCTCCTTTGCAACGGCTTAGGCCCCTTCCAAAAACCTTGAAATATATCCCCGCGCGCTCGTTCGTCCATGCCCACTAGTCTTTTCAGTTCCTGGCGACCATCGGTTGCGTCGCCCCCCCTTTTCTTATACATATAAAGTATGCATAATGAAGCCATTCGAAATTCAGTATCACAAGGCAAAGAACGCGGCCAACAAACTTAAGCATCAGGGCATCAGCCTCGCCGAAACCGAACCAGTGTTCCATGACGAACGCGCCCTGACGGTTCAAGACAATCACCACGAAGAACAGCGGTGGATCACCATGGGACTGGATGCAAAAGGTCGGTTGCTGGTTGTCGCGTACACCTACAGGGATCCGAATTTCGTTCGAATTATTTCCGCGCGCATCGCCACCAAAAGCGAGCGCCGTCAGTATCTGGAGGCATGACCGATGAAAGACCAATACGACTTCAACAATGCAAAGCGCGGGCCAGTGGCCTCAAGCAAAGGCAAGACCCGAATTACCATCATGCTCGATGACGTCGTTATTGAGGCGGCCCGGGCGCTGGCGGAAAGCGAGGGCCATGGCTATCAGACTGTGATCAACCACACGCTGCGCCGGGCGCTGCTCGGTGACGGCAAGGCCGGGCAGCTGAAAAAAGGCATCACCACGGCAGAATTGAAGGGCCTGGAGCAGAAACTGTCCGAGGCCTTGCGCGAAATTCAGCGGGTGATGGAGCCAGAAGTTCGCCCTTGATTGGCAGAACCCTTAGCGTGCTGAAAAGCCGATGAGGGGTGGCGCACGCACTATTAACCGTCTGTTAAGTCGATCAACCGCTCTAGCGTGCACTTCAACTGCGCATGCTCCGGCACGCGAATGCCGAATTCGCGCTCCAGCAGTTCAATTAACTCCGATACATCCGCCACCTGCCGGCGCTCACTGTCCTCGCCGATACGATGAATCGCGAAGCTGCCGTTATTGAGCGTGCGCCGCCAACCCTCCCCTGTGCGCGCCACCATCAGCCGTTGGGCGAATGATGACCCCGGGTGCGTCGAGACGTACCAGTTGCCGACCGTGAAATCGATGTCTTCCTGGCGTTGCAGGTCGAAGATGTACATCGCTCGCCACTCGCCGTCGACATTGGCGCTCAGGGTATAGCCGTCGACGTGCTGTTCAATGCGATAGGGCTCGTGCGGGGTCAGTTGTTCGCCACGAGAATCCAGCAACAATGGAGCGGTAGGCACCATGCCACCGAAACCGACGTCGGTGATGTAGCGCACATCATCGATGGTGAGCAGACTCAGGCGATGGGTGCGAGCTGTCCACGCCCCTTCCGGCTGGCCCATGACCACCCGGCCGCTGATGGCACGGGCGTCGAAACCCAGCTCCTGGAGCAAGGCCAAAAACAGCTTGTTGAGTTCATAGCAATAACCACCGCGGCCGTCGTGCAGGACCTTTTGCTCAATGGACGGCAGGTCGATCAGTACCGGTTCGCCGGACAGTGTGGAGAGGTTTTCAAAGGGGAACGCGCCGGTGTGGCGCAGTTGCAGACGGCTCAGGTTTTCCAGGGTCGGTGCCGGCGGGGCATCGAAGCCCAGACGTTGCAGATACAAAGCGGTGTTTGTCAGGCGTGGCTCGCTCATTGCTCAATCCTTTTGCACGGCAGCTGCGGATCACTGCGCCAATGGGCGCTATGTATAAAGGATGAGCCGGCATTGCCGACAATTGATTTAGCCAATCGCCCGCCCGCAAACTTCAACGCCGCTTGCGTGAAGCCAGTTGAATCCAGGTCGGCGCATGATCGCTCGCGTGGGGTTCGTTGCGCACCCAGGCATCCACGCCGGCATCTTGCAGATACGGACTCAAGGCCGGATTGAGCAGCAGATGATCGATGCGCAAGCCGGAATTTTTCTGCCAGTGCTGGCGGAAATAATCCCAGAACGTGTACAGCCGGTCCTCGGGGTACAGATGACGCAGGGAATCGGTCCAGCCCTGGTCCAGCAGACGCTGATAACACGCGCGACTCTGCGGTTGCAGTAACGCATCCTTGAGCCAGGAGCGCGGGTTGTAGATGTCAAGGTCGGTGGGCACCACGTTGTAGTCACCGGCTAGCACCACCGGATGCTCGCTGCCCTGAAGGGTTTGCGCATAACTGATCAGGCGCTCGAACCAAGCCAGCTTGTAATCGAACTTCGGCCCCGGTTGCGGATTACCGTTGGGCAAGTACAGGCAGCCCACCAGGATGCCGTGCACGGCAGCCTCCAGATAGCGGCTGTGGGTATCGTCGGCACCGCCCGGCAGACCGCGGCGACTCTCCAGCGGTTGCGCATCCCGCGCCAGAATTGCCACACCATTCCACGACGCTTGACCGTGCCAGATGGCGCCGTAGCCGGCAGCTTCAAGTTCGGTGGCGGGAAATGCACTGTCGACCGACTTGAGCTCCTGCAGACAGGCGATGTCCGGTTTCTCGCGTTCAAGCCAGGCCAACAGGTTTGGCAATCGGGCGCGCATGCCGTTGACGTTGAACGTCGCGATTCGCAGATTCTTCATGGGCGGGCGCTCCAGAGGGCCGAATGTCTTCTGGTGTGACACCTGCGCCTTTGGGTGGTTGCGTTGGTGCCCCAGGGACGACGGACGACTGGCGACACACGCTGTACACCGATGAAACACGCGGTGCTCGAAGCTTTCAACGATCGGAACGCATCAGCGTCTCGACGCCACCGTCCATCAACAAGGTTGCCGCACGGTTTCGCCCCAAGTGCTTGGCCTGATACAGAGCCGCATCCGCCCGTTCGATGAACAAATCCATGCTGTCGCGCCCGGTCGGCACAAAGGCATTTTTCCTGTGAGGACAAGGCCCGGGCAACGACCCAAACCCACAAATTCGGTGGGCGCAGTTTATGGGGTTATCCGGGATGATTGGCGAGCGCTTGCCGGGTGGTCGCCCCTCCTCGATCGTCGCAATCACCTCCGCACCGATTGACCTTACTGCGGGTTCTGCCCCGTCACCGCCATGGCGGCTTGCGCCTGACGCAGATCCAGTGGGGGCAACTTCACAGGCACATTCAACCCTTTGAGCACGCGGGCGTCGTAGTCGTAGATATCCGGCTTGAATGTCACTCGCCCCTCGTTGCTCAAATCCACTGTCCAATAGGCCAACAGCACCGGCACTTTCACCGGCAGTCGAATGTTCTCGGTCCGGCCGTTGGCCAATTGCTTTTGAATGCCTTCACTGTTCCAGCGCACCGGATCGTTGAACAACAGCTCCACCAATTGCAACGGGTTTTCGACCCGGATGCAGCCCGAACTGGTTGCCCGGACTGTTTTGGAAAACAACTCGCGATGGGGTGTGTCGTGCAAGTAAATCGCATAATCATTAGGGAAGCGGATCACCACCTGGCCCAGCGAACTGTCGGGACCGGCGTCCTGGCGCAGGCTGATGCCCCGGGGATTGCTCCAGTCGACGCTCGACGGATTGAGCACATTGCCTTCGCGGTCAATGACGCGAATCCGGTTGGCGGCCAGGTAGCCCGGATCATTCTGGATCTTGGGTATCACGTCCTGCTTGAGGATCGTCGGCGGCACGGTCCAGGTCGGGTTGAAGGTGATGTAAGTGATCTCGGCCTGGAATACCGGCGTGCTGCGCACCGGTTTGCCTACCTGCACCCGCGAACGCCAGATTGGCAGTCCATCCCGGTACATCGCGACCTTGTAGCCGGCGATATCAACGATGACGAAGGTGCCCTGGAGCTTGTATAGCAACCAGCGAGCGCGCTCCATATTGACCCGCACCTGATCGATCCGCGCCTCGACAGGCACGTTCAGCGCCGCCAATGTCGTCGCGCCGGCCACGCCATCGGCCCCCAGGTATTGTTCGGTCTGATACCTCTTCACCGCCGCGATGACCTTGTCGTCGTAGCCGGCTTTTTTCACCTGGTTCGGGGCCAGGTAGCCGCCCGCCACCAGGCGCGCGCGCAGTTGCGCGACCGCCACCCCGTCCATACCAGGCTTGAGCGACTGCCCTTCACTGACCTTCGGCCAACCACCAGCGTCACGAACCTTGCGCAGTTGCGCCAGGCCATCGCGCAAATTTTTGTAGATCGCCTGTTGCGGCGACGCATCCGCGAACGCCCGCGCCACGTCATGGGCATCGAGGGCGGCGAACAGGTTGTTCATGTCCTCGCGCGGATCAATACCGGCAGGGTCGTAGTTCCAGTGAATGTCCAGACGCGACGGATCGACTTTGCCCCGGCGCAGTTGCAGCAACGCGGTGATGAACGTCCGGGTCGCCGCCATATCGAACATTGCCCGCTGCGCCGTCGATGGCATTGCAGCCACCAGTGACTCGTGGGCCTGGGCCAATTCGGTCACGCGAAAGTCCGCCGGGCTCAGGCCATCGATGCGGGTGTCATCAAGACTTCGCAGTAATTGCGCCACGTCACCATCGTCTGTCCAGGCTGCGCGATAATTGCGGTGCATGTAAAAATCCAGCACCACGCGACTGACATCCAGGCGCTGATGACGCCGGGACGTGAGCACCGGAGGAAATGCCGAGCGCAGCGGCTCCAGCGTCGCCTGAATCGCTTGGCCGACCGCATCATCGGGCGCTGCGACGTAGATTGGGCTGTTCGCTGCAGATACCGGCTCTATCGGCGAATCTTGCCCAAACGCTGTACCGCTGATCAGAAAGCCCATAAAAAATATGCGGCTTATGACGAATAACCTTGTTAATTGCACCATGGATAATCCTTAATCCCCCGTTTTAAACGGCTAGCATTGCGCTCGCTGCTAGACTCGAAATTATCATGATGAGACCCGACTATGGCGCTAATCCGCTCTGGCCTTCTATTTGCCCTGATACTGACGTGGCTGTCAGTACCGTCAGCCTACGCCGATTCACTGGAAGCTGCTCTAGCCAAAGCAGCCCCAGGCGCCAATTCCCGAGTGATCGCCCTTGCCGTTCGTGCAACCCAATGCAGTCGCGCTCAAGGTGCGGCCCCGGCACAAAGACTGGCAGTCATCGATTATTCCATGCCGTCGACCGAACAACGCCTGTGGGTGTTCGATCTTAAAAAGCGCAAGTTACTGTTTCACGAACTGGTTGCCCATGGTCGCAACAGCGGCGAAAACATGGCGACCCAGTTCTCCAACCAGAATGAAAGTTTCGCCACCAGCCTCGGCCTGTTCCGCACACAACAAAGCTATCGCGGGCAGAACGGCTACTCGCTGCGCATGGAAGGCCTGGAGCCAGGCTTCAACGATAACGCCTTCGACCGTGCCATCGTCATACATGGCGCCCCCTATGTCAGCCCCGTGCTGGCCCGCGCCAACGGCAGAATCGGCAGAAGCCTGGGCTGCCCGGCAGTGCGCCCCGCGATCGCGCACAAGCTGATCGACTCGATGAAAGACGGACAGTTGCTGTTTTCCTATTACCCGGATCAGCGCTGGTTGAAGTCTTCTTCATACATCAACTGTGGCAGCGATACAGTAGCCTCAAGAGAAAAGTCCACTTCGCGCCAGTAAGGCACCCATTCTGGCAAACCGGCTCAAGCCATTAAAGCGCTGTATGGATAGCCACTCTGTTAGTTCTGACAGTAGACAGCCGCCAACTTAAACAACTAGTTTAAATCCCATGCATACCCGACAGTCTTTTCAAAGAGTGAACGGTATGCGTGCTGCCTGCTTTGTTGACATTCATTAACCTTGGCCAGGACGGTTCAAGCCACGCAGTGCCCTGCCATACAGAATGGAATCCTGGAGATGAACATCTTCTCTTGGCTTGCACTCGCAAGCTATGCCGTGGCTTTTCTGATTGTCGCCGCCTTTTCACTCGCTTACTTGCGGCGTTCCGATTTCATGCCCTACCACAGTATCGCCGTGGCCCGCCCCTGGAGTGAGGTAGAGCCGCGCATGCAGTTACTGCTTCTGGCATTGATCAAAGTCACTGGATGGGCATGGCTGGCCTTGACCATTGCCGGTTTTCTACTGCTGTATTTGATGTTTTCCCATAACGGCCAACTTGAACGACTGGAACTTGAACAGCTATTCGTGTTTCAGCTGTTCTGCCTGGTCGCGGCCATTCCACCGATAGCCGTTGCTATTGATGTACGAAGAAAAACCCGGGCCCCTACTCCGATTCGCAGCGGTTCCCTGGTTGTGCTTCTCATGCTACTGGGCTTCTCCTTTGCACTGTTGTCCCTTTAGTACGCATAACCGCCCGCACACAGAGAGGTAAGTCAACATGAGCCCCGATTCCGTCTTCTGGAAAGTCGTCAATGGTGAACTTCCGCTACCCAATGCCTCAAATCTGCTGGGTTGGACATTCATTTCCTACGATAAACAGGAACGCAAAGCCTACATCGAGTTCCAGGCCGGCCTCGAGTTGACTAACCTGATGGGCAACATTTCCGGTGGCATGCTCAAGGCAATGCTGGATGACACTATGGGGCCAGCGGTCTACGCCGACTTGTCCACCAATCAGGTGGCTGTGACGATTGAAGCAAAGACCCAATTTTTCCGCCCGGCATTACCGGGGCGCATTTTCGGTTGGGGGCGAGTGGATCATGCGACAAAAGACCTGTTCTTCACGACAGGCCAACTCACCAATGGCGACAATGAGGTGCTTGCACGAGCGACCGCCATTTTCAAGATTCAGAACCTGAAATAGCGCACATGGCTTTTGGTACATCAAAAGAAAAGGCACTCCACGAGGAGTGCCTTCTCTTTTGGCCCACTACCAACCCTGCACATGGCCCATGCCATCGACGCCGCTGCGCAGTTCGTGCGCAGCGGCGTTGGCGTCAGAAACTGACGTTCAGGCCCAGGCGGACTCCACTGTCCTTGTAGCCATCGCCAAACTGCCCGGAGTAGCCCAGGCTTACCGTGGTACTTGGGGCGACCAGCGCCTGCAGCCCGAGTTGGGCGACGCCAGTGTCCTGTGCCAACGGCGCACCCTGGACGGTAAAGCCTTGGCCACCGGCAAATGCCATCTGGCGCGAGGGATCGAGATCGTCGAATGCATGCTGCCAGCCAAGGGTGCCTTGCAGGGCCAGCGGCACCCCGGCAACCGTCGCCAAAGGTGTCGAGGCATGCATGCCCAGGGTGCTGTAGGTCACGCTGTCGTCCTGACTGGCGCCCTGCAGCGCACTGACTCCGCCATGCTCGCCGAAGCTGTCGCTGTCGACGTTCACACGGGCCAACCCGACGAAGGGTTCCAGGATGAAGTCAGAAACCTTGACGTCGTACCCCAGTTCACCGAAGACCTGCGTGGTCTTGGCCTCATAGCTGGCCTTATCGTAATCGGCCACCCCGTCAAAGTTGACATGTCGGCGGCTGTCGATATCGTTCCACGCGTGCGAGGCTCCAACGCGCAGATTGATAGCGTCCCACTGGCCGGCGGCGTACAGCGTCAGCGAGGTGCTGTCGATGTCGCTTGAGGCGTTGCGCGCATTAACATCCAGATCGTTGGAGCCGTAGCCTGCAGCCACACCGACCCGCCAGGCATCGCCTACTGGCATATCGACGCCGAGCAAAGTCCCAGTGCTGTTGTGGTCAATGCTGGCGGCATTGCTGTTGCCACTGTTGTCGCCCCAGCCACCGTAACCCTGAACCCAGAACGTGATGTCCGACTCGGCATCGCGGTGCAGCACGCCCTCGGCGGACGACTTGTCCTGCGCCGCTCGCAGACGCTGGCTGATAGTTTCACGCACGTAACGGCTATCGTCGAACATCGCGCCGTGGGTGCTGGCATGTATTTCGCCCGACAGACTGTCGTAGGCGGCCCTGGCCTGTGCTGCACTCAAACCCGCAACAGCATTGCCCAGAGTGCCCCCGGTGGCTTCGACCGCCGCGGCGGCGGCGCGTTGGTTACCGGTTTCGCCCAAGGAAGCGAAGCTGACGTCGTTACGCTGCAATACCAGCTCCGCCCCGGTGGTGGAATACGCCACTTGCGGCGTCAGGAACGCCAGGTTGCTGGTGACATCGGCAAAGGTGCCATTGAGCGCGGCGGCCTGAATGATCCCGTAGCGGCTGCTTGGCGCCCAGGTGCCCGCACCGGCGAGCACGCTGAGGTGGGCGCCGTTGAGGCTGACGGTCCCGGTAGAGAGCACTTTGTCGGAACTGCCGTCAGGGTTGGCTTCGATCACCAGAGTCGAGCCGGCATTCAGACTCAGGTCGCCGTTGACACGCAGCGTACCGATCGAGTTACCCGGATTGAGTATCGCGCCATTGGCAAGGTTGACGTTGCCGAAGATGTTGCCATGCCCACCGAGCATGCCGCCGCTGTCGACCTGGACATTACTGGCCAGGCTTGCAGTACTGCCGGCAGCACCGCCGATGATCAGGCTGCCGGCTTCGACGAAGGTGCCACCGCCGACAATTGAACGACCATTGAGTACCAGTTTTCCAAGCCCGGTCTTGATCAGGCTGCCCGGGCCGGACAAGTTGCCGTCATAGGTGCTGGGGGCGTTATCGCTACCGACAGTGAGTTGACTGCCAGCGGCGAGGCTCAAATCACCCGTGCCGCTCAAGGCACTGAGGGTGGTTTGCCCGCCCAGGCTGACCGAGGCCGCGTCAGCAATGTTCAGGGTCGCCCTGCCCAACGCGTTGGCGCCCTCCAGTGCCAGGTTGCCGCCGAGAATATTCAACGCGCCACTGAACACGTTATCAGCGCTCAGGACCAGGTCGCTGCTGCCCTGCTTGATCAGGTCACCGTCGCCGCTGATGACACCAGCAAGCGCGAGATCATGACTACCGGCGAGGGTCAGGCTGCCGTTCAGTTCCACGGCGTTGTTCAAGGCGATCTCGGTGCTGTTGTCCAGGGTAGTGCCATCGGCCGCGGTCAGAGTGCCCGTGCCCAAGGCGCTGCCATTGCCCAGCACCAGGGTACCGCCGTGCAGTTGAGTGCCCCCGGTGTAGCTGTTCGCAGCATTGAGTACCAGCGTGCCCTGGTCATATTTGCCCAGCGCGCCGCTACCGTTGATGGCGACGCCGATGGTTGCAGTGGCATTCGGATCGACCCGAACCGCCATGTTGCCCGTGGCACCGTTGACGGCCGTGAGCGATCCTGCGGTGCCATTGACCAGGCTGTAGCCATCGGTGACAAACTGCATGCCAGTGGCGCTTTGTGCACCATTGACCGTGACGGTGCCCGCCGCCCCCTGGAACACAGCGAAGCTGTCAGCCCAGGCGTTATTGGCGATACCGTCGACATCGGTCCAGTTGCTCGTGCCACGGCTCCAGGAGCCGTCGCCGCCATTGATGGTACCGTTGCCGGCCAGGTGGCTGCCGTTCCAGAACTGCACATGGGTGTCCGCAGCGCTGACCAGCAGATTGATCTGATGGCCGACGGCAGTCTGTACACGCAATTGCTGCGTCAACCCGATCGGCGTGCTGCCGATCTGCAGGCCGTTATCGGTCAGGCTGCCACCGTAGTTGAAGAGGCGATATACGCCGCTACCGAAGCCGCCGGCATCAGTGATGTTCAGTTTGCCATCCAGGGTCAGGTCAGTGCCGACACTGAACAGCGGGTTCGCGCCAGCAGACCCCAGGTTACCAAGGCCGGCGTCGACGCTGGAGTTACCCGACATCACCAGTGAGTCCATCGTCAAGGTGTTGCCCGTGGTGCCGACCAGGTGACCACCATCGGCGACTGCGACCGCACCGGTGAGGCTGCCGCTACCTGTGAGCGTGCCGCCATTATTGACCGCGACATTGGCGCTATCGAGCGAGCCGATGACCTTCAGTGTGCCGCCATTGATGCTGCTGTCGCCGCGCAGGGAATTGGCGCCGCTGAGGGTTAAAGTACCCGAGCCCTGTTTATTCAGATGACCCAAGCCATCGAAGACACCGGCGAATGTGCTGGTCTGGTTACTGCCGCCGACGCTCAGGGTGTTTCCGGCCCCGATCAGCGCCGTGCCGTTGCCTGTGAGGCTGGCGACACTGATGGACGCGCCGAGGTTGAGTCGGGTGCCGCCGCCAATGTTCACCGCGGCGCTGTTGCCCAGCGCCGTGGAACTTGTCGCGCTCAGGCTACCGCCCCGCACCTCGATGTCACCCGTCAAGGTATTGGTACCGCCGAGCGTCAGGTCCGCCGCGCCGGTTTTGATCAAGCCGCCGCTGCCGCCAATCGCACCGTTGAGGGTCAGCGCATGGCTGCCACCCACGGTCAGGTCGCCATCAAGGCTGATTGCGTTGCCCAGGGCGATCGCGCTGTTGCTGTCCAGTTGCGTACCGGCACTGGCTGTCAGCACACCGTTGCCCAGCGCCGTATTGCTGCCGACGACGATCTGGCCGCCATGCAGTTGCGTGCCGCCGCTGTAGGTGTTGGCACCGGTGAGCACCAGGGTGCCGCTGTCGAGTTTGTCGAGAGTGCCGCTGCCATTGATATCCACACCGACCGTGGCGGTTACGCCCGGATCGACCCGCACTGCCGTGGTGCCACTGCTGCCGTTGACGGCCGTCAGTTGCCCCGCCGCGCCATCGATCAGGTTGTAGCCGTCGGTGACGAATTGCAGACCGCTGAACAGCTGCGTGCCGTCCACCGTCACCGTGCCGGCGCTGCCCTGGAACACAGCGAAATCACCGGCCCAGGTGCGATTGATCGTGCCATTGAGGCTGGTCCAGTTGGTGCCCGCGGCCGTCCAGGTGCCTGTGCCGCCATCCACCGAACCGTTGCCCGCGGTCTGGCTGCCGTCCCAGAAACGAATGCTGTCGTTCGGCGCCGACACCAGGTTGATCTGATTGGCAACCCCGGTCTGCACCGCCAGGTCGCCGAGGCTGGAACCGAGCGGCGCACTAGCGACGTCGAGCCCCTGATCCGTCAAATTGCCGGTGTAATTGATCAAACGGTACACGCCGGTACCGAAACCGCCGGCGTCACTGATATTGAGCTTGCCGTCGAGGGTCAGGTTGCCGCCGACGTTGAGCAACGAGGTGTTCGATGGCGCGGCCAGCGCGACATCCAGCTGACTGTCGGCGCCCAACGCCAATGAGCCTGCCGACAACGTGTTGCCCGTGGCCAGGGCGAGATGCCCGCCGTCTGCCACCGTTACTGCACCACCGAGACTGCCGTTACCGCTCAGGGTAGCGCCGCTGTTCACCTGCAAATGGCTGCTGCCAAGCGATCCGTTGACCCGCAACGTGCCTGCCTCGACGGTGGTGTCACCGGTCAGGCTGTTGCTACCGTTCAGCGTCAGCGTACCTGTACCGAGCTTGTTCAGTTCGCCGGCCCCACTCATCACGCCAGCCAGCGTCAGGTCGTGAGTACCAGCGAGGTTCAGGTTGGCGTCGACGCTGACGTTATTGGCCACCACCAGCGGCGCAACGGAATCGAGCGTTGCGTTACCCGCGACAGTCAATGCACCTGAGCCCAGTGCACCGTCAGAACCCAGGGTCAGGGTGCCGGCATTCAGGGCCGTGCCGCCTTGATAGGTGTTGAGGCCATCGAGGGTCAGATTGGCCGCGCCGTTTTTCGTCAGGCTGCCGGCACCGTTGACTACACCGTTCAAGGTCAGGTCGGCCGTGCCGCCCACGCCGAGGTTGCCAGCCAGGTTGACCGCGTTGTTCACGGTCACTGCCGTACTGGCGTCGAGACGGGTGCCGCCCGCCGCGTTCAGTGTGCCGGCGCCCAACGCCGGGTTCGACGCCAGAATCAGCCCACCGGCATTCAGCGCCACATCCCCGAGGAAGGCGTTGTTGCCGCCAAGGGTCAGGTCCGCCGCGCCGGTTTTGATCAAGCCGCCGGTACCGCCAATCGCACCGTTGAGGGTCAGCGCATGGCTGCCACCCACGGTCAGGTCGCCATCGAGACTGATCCCGTTGCCCAGGGCAAGCGCGCTGTTGCTGTCCAGTTGCGTACTGGCACTGGCCGTCAGCACACCGCTGCCCAGCGCCGTGTTGCTGCCGACGACAATCTTGCCGCCATGCAGTTGCGTGCCGCCGCTGTAGGTGTTGGCACCGGTGAGCACCAGGGTGCCGCTGTCGAGTTTGTCGAGGGTGCCGCTGCCATTGATATCCACACCGACCGTGGCGGTTACGCCCGGATCGACCCGCACTGCCGTGGTGCCACTGCTGCCGTTGACGGCCGTCAGTTGCCCCGCCGCGCCATCGATCAGATTGTAGCCGTCGGTGACAAATTGCAGACCGCTGAACAGCTGCGTGCCGTCCACCGTCACCGTGCCGGCGCTGCCCTGGAACACCGCGAAGTCACCGGCCCAGGTGCGATTAATCGTGCCATTGAGGCTGGTCCAGTTGGTGCCCGCGGCCGTCCAGGTGCCTGTGCCGCCATCCACCGAACCGTTGCCCGCGGTCTGGCTGCCGTCCCAGAAACGAATGCTGTCGTTCGGCGCCGACACCAGGTTGATCTGATTGGCAACCCCGGTCTGCACCGCCAGGTCGCCGAGGCTGGAACCGAGCGGCGCACTGGCGACGTCGAGCCCCTGATCCGTCAAATTGCCGGTGTAATTGATCAAACGGTACACGCCGGTACCGAAACCGCCGGCGTCACTGATATTGAGCTTGCCGTCGAGGGTCAGGTTGCCGCCGACGTTGAGCAACGAGGTGTTCGATGGCGCGGCCAGAGCGACATCCAGCTGACTGTCGGCGCCCAACGCCAATGAGCCTGCCGACAACGTGTTGCCCGTTGCCAGGGCGAGATGCCCGCCGTCTGCCACCGTCACTGCACCACCGAGACTGCCGTTACCGCTCAGGGTAGCGCCGCTGTTGACCTGCAAATGGCTGCTGCCAAGCGATCCGTTGACCCGCAACGTGCCTGCCTCGACGGTGGTGTCACCGGTCAGGCTGTTGAGACCGGACAGCGTCAGCGTACCTGTACCGAGTTTGTTCAGTTCGCCAGTGCCGACAATGGCGCCATCAAACGTACTGCCCAGGTTGCTGCCACCGATGCTCAGCGAGTCGCCGGTACCAATGATTGCTGCGCCGCTGCCGGTCATGCTGGCCAGACTTGTCGAGGCGCCGAGATTCAGCACCGCGCCGCTGGCAAGCTGGACGCTGGCATTGTTGCCCAGTGCGGTGCTGCCAAGGGTGATGAGACTGCCGCTCAACACATCGACGGTGCCGCTGAACGTATTGTTGCCAGCCAGTGTCAGGTCGGCCAGACCGTTTTTGCTCAACGTACCAGCCCCATCAATAACGCCGCCCAGCGTCAGGTCGTGAGCACCGGCGAGATTCAGGTTGGCGTCGATGCTGATGTTATTGGCCAGCACCATAGGCGCAACGGTATCGAGCGTTGCATTACCAGCGGCGGTCAATGTTCCTGAGCCCAGCGCGGCACCAGAACCCAGGGTCAGGGTACCGGCATTCAAGGCAGTGCCGCCTTGATAGGTGTTGATACCATTGAGGGTCAGATTGGCCCCGCCGTCTTTGACCAGCGCGCCGGCGCCACTGAGCACCCCGCCCAGGGTCAGGTCATTGCTGCCACCGTTGCTGAGGCTGGCATTGAGCAACAGGTTGTTGCCCAGATTCAGCGCACTGTTGCTGTCCAGCGTCGACG
This sequence comes from Pseudomonas sp. GW821-FHT09H03, assembly GCF_059415945.1. NCBI lineage: Bacteria > Pseudomonadati > Pseudomonadota > Gammaproteobacteria > Pseudomonadales > Pseudomonadaceae > Pseudomonas > Pseudomonas sp. GW821-FHT09H03. The sequence continues at coordinate 57,454 of NZ_JBWKOF010000006.1, forward strand.
CGCCGGCCACAGTGAGGTTGCCCAGACCGATGGCGCTGTTGCTGCCGACGGTCAGGGTGCCCGCATTCAGGGCAACGCCGCCGAGGAAATTGTTGCTACCGTTCATGGCCAGGTCGCCCGCACCGTTTTTCGTCAGGCTGCCGGCACCGTTGACTGCACCGTTCAAGGTCAGGTCGGCCGTGCCGCCCACGCTCAGGTTGCCGGCCAGATTGACCGCGTTGCTCACGGCCACCGCCGTAGCGGCGTCGAGGTTGGTGCCGCCCGCCGCGTTCAGCGAGGCCGCGCCCAGCGCAGCGTCCGACGCCAAAGTCAGTCCACCGGCATTCAACGCCACGTCTCCGAGGAAGGTATTGTTGCCGCCGAGGGTCAGGTTCGCCGCGCCGTTTTTGATCAAACCACCAGTGCCGCCAATTCCGCCATTGAGGGTCAGTGCATTGCTGCCGAGCACGGTGAGGTAACCGTTGAGCGTCGCGGCATTGCCAAGGGTCACCGCGCTGTTGCTGTCCAGTTGCGTACCGGCATTGGCCGTCAGCACACCGCTGCCCAGCGCCGTGTTGCTGCCGACGACAATCTTGCCGCCATCCAGTTGCGTACCGCCGGTGTAGGTGTTGGCACCGTTGAGCACCAGGGTACCGCTGTCGAGTTTGTGGAGAATGCCGCTGCCATCGATATTCACGCCGACCGTGCCGGTCACGCCAGGGTCGACCCGTACTGCCGTGGTGCCGCCAGTGCCGTTGATAGCCGTCAGTTGCCCCGCCGTGCCATTGACCAGGTTGTAGCCGTCGGTGATGAATTGCAGGCCGGTGAACACTTGCGTGCCGTTCACCGCTACCGTGCCAGCGCTGCCCTGGAACACCGCGAAGTCGCTGGCCCAGGTCTGGTTGAGTAGACCGTTGGCATTGGTCCAATTGGTGCCGCCCGCGCTCCAGGTACCGCTGCCGCCATCCACGGTACCGTTGGGAATGGTCTGGCTGCCGTCCCAGTAGCGGATGGTGACGTTCGGTGCCGAGACTTGCAGGTTGACCTGGTTGGCAATCGAGGTCTGCACCACCAGATCGCCGAGCCCGTAACCAACCGGCACGCTGGCGACATCGAGGCCCAGATTGGTCAGGGCACCGGTGTAGTTGAACATACGGTACACACCGACGCCAAAGCCGCCGGCATCGGTGACGTTGAGGTTACCGTTGAGAGTGAGGTTGCCACCGACGTTCATCAACGAAGTGGTGGAAGGTGAAGCGAGCGACATATCAACGTTGCTGCCAGCCCCCAGTACCAACTCGCCAGCGGACATAGTATTGCCCGATGACAGCGCCAGGTGCCCGCCGTTGTTGATATTCAATGTGCCGAGCGCCGCGCCGGTACCGGTGAAGGATGCGCCGGTATTGACGTTGATCTGCGCACTGCCCAACGACCCGCTGAGATCGAGGGTGCCACCGTTGATCGTGGTGTTCCCAGTGACGCCGTTGATCCCGGTCAGATACAGGGTGCCGGTGCCGACCTTGGTCACGCCACCGCTGCCGCCGAGATCGCCATCGAAGGTGCTGGTGCTGCTCACGCCGCCCACCGTCAGGGTGTTGCTGCCGGTAAGCTGCACACTGCCGCTGCCGGCCAACGCGGCCGCACTGGCATCGCTGCCAAGGTTGAGCCCGGCACCGGCACTGATGTTTACCCCGGCGGTGTTGCCCAATGCCTGGGTATTAAGCGTGGTGACGCTGCCGGAGACGATGTTCAGTGCGCCGGTGAAGCTATTGTTGCCGGCCAGGGTCAGGTCCGCCAGACCGTTCTTGGTCAGGCTGCCGGCACCATCGATCACGCCATTGAGGCTCAGGTCGTTGTTGCCCGCGACGGATAATCCGGCGTTGAGGGTGATCGCGTTGCCGTTACCGAACGCGGCGCCGTTGTCCAGCGTCGCGGCGCCCCCGACGATCAACGCACCACTGCCCATGCTGTTGGCATTGCCCAGGGTCAGGGTGCCAGCGTTGAGGGTGGTGCCGCCGCTGAAGGTGTTGTTGCCGTTGAGCGTCAGCTTGGCTGCGCCGTTCTTGATCAACGGCCCGGTGCCGCTGGTGGCCCCGGTGAGAGTCAGGTTCTGGGTGCCGCCGACAGTGAGCGCAGCGTTGAGGGCGATGGCGTTGTTCAGCGCGACCGACGGCGATTCGCTGTCCACGGTCGCGGCGCCGCCGACGGTCAATGCACCACTGCCCAATGCCAAACTGTTGACTACGGTCAGCGTACCCGCGTTCAGTGTGGTGCCGTCGAGGTAATTGTTGGCCCCGTTGAGAATCAGATTGGCGGCGCCGTTTTTCACCAGGCTGCCGGCACCGCTGACCAGGCCGGTCAAGATAAGGTCGGCAGTTCCGCCGACGTTCAACGCGCCGTTCAGGGCCACCGCGTTATTCAGGCTTACAGCCTTGTTGGCATCCAGCGTGGTGTTGTCCGCTGCGTTCAGCGTGCCGGAACCCAGCGCAGTGTTGCTGCCGACCGTTAATTTTCCGGTATTGAGCGTGGTGTTGCCCAGGTAAACGTTGGCACCATCGAGGGTCAGGTCGGCGGCGCCGTTCTTTATCAAGCCGCCGATGCCCGCAACCATGCCGTCGAGGGTCAGCGCGTTAGTGCCGCCCAGGGTCAGGTTGCCACCGAGGTTGACGTTGTTGGCCAGGTCAGCCGCCGTGTTGGCATCCAGCGTTGTGCCGTTCGACGCGTTCAACGAGCCGGTACCCAGCGCGGAATCGGAACCGACGATCAGCGTGCCGGCATTGAGCGCCGTGGTGCCTGTGAAGGTATTGGCGCCATTGAGGGTCAGGCTCGAAGCGCCGGTCTTGATCAAACCGTTGCCGCCGCTGAGCACACCGCCCAGGGTCAGTGCATTGGCGCCACCGGTGGTGAGGTTGGCGTTGAGGTTGATGGCGTTGTTCAAGGTGATGATGCCCGGCGCCGACAGAGTCGTCGCGCCGACAACGTAGAGGGTACCGGTGCTCAGCGCCTGGTTGTTGCCCAGCTGCACGGTGCCGCCGCTAAAGGTGGTATTGCCCAGATAGGTGTTGGCGGCGCTGAGGTTCAACTGGCCGGCGCCGATCTTGGTCAGGCCACCGCTGCCGGATATCACGCCGCTCAAGGTCGTAGCGTTGCTACCTTGCACGGTCACGCCACCGGCGCCGAGCGCAATCAGGTTGCTGACGTTCAACCCGGCGTTGCTCGCCTGAAGGATCCCGCCGTTGGAGGTCAGTACACCGGAACCGAAGGTGGCGTTGTTGTTGAATTGGGCGACACCGCCATTGAGCGTGGTCGCGCCGCTGACCAAGGGCCCCTGCAAGGTCCAGGTGCCGCTGTTGATGGTCAGGTTGCTGAAGTTGACGTAGGTGGCGCTCGATGCCGTGCCGGTACCTGTGGTGCCGCCGCCGACGCCGATAGGGTTTTGCAGGATCAGACTGTTGACGCCGCCAGCACCACCGTCGACAGTCCCGGTCGGGGCGAAGGTCAGGTTGAGGCCGATCAGGCCACCGAGGCCGACGCTGACCTGGACACCATCGCCGACGTTGACTGTGGAACCGGTCATGGCGGTGAAGGTGTTGGTGCTGCCCGCCCCCAATGACACGCCGCCGGTAATGGCCCCGGCGTTGGTAAAGGTGTTGCCTGCCGCTGACGTCTCGAAAGCAATCCGGCCATTGATGACGCCGGTGCTGCTGTTAGTCATGTTGACCTGCGAGCCGCCGTAGACGCCGACCACCGGAGTGTCGGCCAGGGTGATGCCACCTATCGACAGCCCGGTCGAGGTGATGGTGCCATTGTTGGTCAGGCTGGTGGTACCGGCAGCGGCGTTGTTCACCGCAATGCCCAGGCCATCGATGCTGGTCAGATTAAGCCCGAGCAGCATGCCGGTGCCGCGGATAATCCCGCTGGCATTGTTGAGCACGCTAACCGTACTGGTCGCCCCGGTGCCAATGAACGCGCCGCCACTCAACACCGACACCAGGCCAAGCAGCGCCGGGTCGATCGTGCCGGAGTTATTGAGGGAGATGTTGACCCCGGTCAGGTCCAGCACGTGGCCGCCGAGCGTCGCATTCATCTGCGCCCCGCTGTTGATGTTGACCGTCAGGCCGGTGGTGGCGCTGGAAAAGTTGTTGAGAAACAACGGCAACGACGGCACCCCGGTACAGGTCACGGTCGAGCCGGCGGTACTGCAGGTAGCCTGGGCGGTAGAGCTGAACAGCAAAGGTAACAACAGGGATGAAAGCGCCAGTTTGCGAACTCGGCGGGTGTTTTTACGACGGCGTTTACTGTGTTCATGGGTAACGTTCCAGCAACCCATTGCTGCATTCCACACCAACGTAAAAACGTGATTCATACAGTCCATCCCTTGGTGAATGAAGAAATTTTATTATTAGAGAGCCGGCTCAATGGGCTTCGGAGCAGTTTTGATACCTAGTCCTGACTGAGGCCCGCGCCTCAAATGATATCAAAACGATTCCATTCTTCCATTATCGGCCGCATTCAGGCACTTCTTTAAAGCGAGCGAGATTTACTCCACCGGGTCCCGTGTTACCCGCGCGGTTTGATTGCGCGTTTAAAACTGGCAAAAAAAAATTGTTTGCTACTATTAGTGAACGGCATCGAAGCCCAGGGCTGCTTTAACTTCCCTGGCACTGATCCACTCATTTCAAACGTGCCTGACCACATGGAGCTGCAATGCGCATTCCATTTAATTACGTGTTGTCAGCTGTCCTTTTTTTGAGCGGATCCAACTGCCTGGCACAGCCAGTGGTTGCGGCCGCAACCCCACCCGCAGTCACTCCCGGTACCACACCGGCCCCGGCCCCCCTACCCGCGTCGGCATCGGCACCTGTCCCGGCAAAAGATCCCGTATTTACCCAGGAACAGCTGGATCAGATGCTGGCTCCCATTGCACTTTACCCGGACCCGCTGCTGGCCCAGGTGCTGATGGCCAGCACTTATCCCGGGGAAGTCGCCGAGGCGGTGTTCTGGTCCAGGGGAAATCCCGACGCCAAGGGTGATGATGCCGTCAGGCAGGTAGCGACCAAACCCTGGGACCCCAGTGTGCAGGCGCTGGTCGCCTTCCCGCAGGTTCTGGCTACCCTGGGGCAGGATCCCGTCTGGGTACAACGGGTAGGTGATGCCTTCCTGGCCCAGCCCGACGATGTCATGGGCGCTGTGCAACGCTTGCGTCATCAGGCGCAGGCAGCAGGCAACCTGCAGAGCAACCAGTATCAGAACGTGACTATCCAGAACATCGCACCCCCGACACCGGAGCCAGCACCGGCGCAGGAATCCGCTCCCGCGGCGCCAGCACCGGCCAGCAGTTCCACCATCATCATTGAGCCCGCTGATCCGCAAGTCGTATACGTCCCTACTTATAATCCAACCACCACCTACGGCACCTGGCCTTATCCGGCGTCGCCGCCTGCGTACTATCCACCGCCGCCTGCGTACTACCCCGGTCAGGCATTGATGGCCGGACTGGCGTTTGGTACCGGCGTGGCAATCGTCGGTGCGTTGTGGGGTGAGTGTGACTGGGGCGACAACGACGTAGAAATCGACGTCGACCGCTACAACAACATCAACGGCAACAACCGCATCACCAACAATTCGAACAAGTGGCAGCACAACTCCACCCACCGCAACGGCGTACCCTATCGCGACAATCGCAGCCGCGAGCAGTACGGCCGGCAACTGGACGGGGCCAATCAGCGCCAGGCCTATAGAGGCGACAACGCTCAACGAGCCCAGGCGCGCGAGAGTGCTCAGCGCAACCAGGCCAGGGAAAATGCCCGCACCTCGATGGACAGGGCCGGCATCGAACGCCCTGCCACTAGCAACCAACAAGCCCGTGATCGGGCGCGCGAAGCCCAGACCAGAACGGCGGCAAACAATCGCCAGCAAGCAGGCACCAACAGACCGAACGCGACCGACAGAAGCCAGGGCACAGCCAGAAACACCCGGGAAGCTCAGCAACCCCGCCGGCAGACCGCTCAGACCAATCAACGCGCACAGGGCAAGGCACAGGCGCGCCAGACTACGCAAAAACGCCCAACTGCGACGGCCGCCAACAAGAGCGGTACGCGCAACAACGCATTCGCCGGGGCACGCAAACCTTCTCAAGTCAACGCACAAGCCAGTCGTGGCCGGGCCAGCCAGGCATCCGCTCAGCGCCCCAGCGCTTCGCGATCAGCTGGCCATCAGGTCAGTCGGCCATCCAATCCGCCAGCGCGTTCAGGTTCAAGAGGGGGCCGTCGTTGAATAACAATCCTCGAGTAAAGGCACGCATGGGCTTGCGCCTCAGTGCCCTGGCGATAACTGCCGGTCTGGCCTGGTCGTGCATCGCCATGGCGCAGCAGGAATTTCCAACACCAGAAAAGGCCGCTGAAGCCTTCGTCGAAGCACTGGGCACCGACCACGCCGATCACGAACGCCTGACTCAGTTGCTGGGCAAGGAATGGCGCAGTTTCATCCCTCGCGACGGCACCGAGCGCAAAGATGTGGAGGCGTTTCTCAAGCAATACCAGGAGCGACACCAAATTGAAAAAACCAGCGACGGCAAGGCCATGCTGGCGGTCGGCAACGACAATTGGACACTGCCCATACCCATGGTAAAAACCGCCACCGGTTGGCGCTTCGACATGAAGTCCGGCAGTGCCGAAGTCCGTGCTCGTCGAATCGGCCGCAACGAAATCGACGCCGTGCAATCGGCGCTGAGTTATCACGACGCGCAAATGGAATATGCATCCATGGATCGTGACGGTGACGGCGCACTGGAGTATGCGCAAAACATCTACAGCGCCCCCGGCAAGCACGACGGGCTGTATTGGCCGGACGACGATAGCGGTCAGATCAGCCCCCTGGGTCCCTTGTTCGGCGAAACCATCGCCGGCGAAGCCTGGCATGGCTACTACTTCCGCATCCTTGAAAGCCAGGGGCCTTCGGCACCTGGTGGCGCCTACAGCTACCTCGTTGGCGACAAGATGATCCGGGGCTTTGCCTTGATTGCCTGGCCAGCAAAGTACGACGATACGGGAGTGATGAGCTTCATGATCAGTCATGAAGGGCAGGTATTCGAGAAGGACCTGGGGCCCGAGAGTGAGAAGTTGGCGCTGTCGATGAAGAGCTTTGATCCCGATGACAGTTGGAAAGAGGTGACCGTGGATCAGGATGAGATCAAGTAATTCAGGCACAAGCCCCGCACAAGCGGGGCTCGATAAAAACCGCGGATAGCGACAGAGCACCTCGACAGGCAACCTGGCCTTGGCTATCAACTCGCGTTCGCGATAGGTGTGTCATAGGTGTAGCTATTAGACAGGTTGTCAATTCTACGGAGCAGATGCGCTTCACAGCGCAAGCCATACCCCACCCCGAATAATAGAACGCCCCGATAACCCCGAGGCCAACCCCAAATCCCAGCCACCACCCCCCTCCCCCTGTGGGAGCCAGCCTGCTGGCGATAGCGCCAGCCCAACCACCACAAATACTGAAACAGCCCCCCAAAACCCACTCCAATGCCTAAAGCGTGGAAACGTCCTACATTCAAATGCCGAAACAGAGTCAGAAGCATCTGATTCTGGTTTTTGGCGATAGCTGAATGAGCCATCGCTGATCCCGAACGGCGTAGATTTTCTGCTCCCGTAGAAAAACCAACTACTGACAAGGAGCGGTCTTATGCAACCCGTCGATTTTTAATCGTGCCCTCCCCTATTGTTGATGCCCACACCCACAATTGAGCGGGCGATCACAGCGTCAAACGCTCCAATGCATAAAGTCAGGTTTCCAGTTTCCCGTTCAATGGATGACATTATGCAATCGACACTCGGAGTACGAATCTGTGAGGCGATGGAACAACGAAACCTGTCAAAACTGTACGCCGTCGCCGTTGCACTGGACGTCACAGAAAGTGCCGTATGCCGTTGGAGAAAGAACGGCAGGATAACGGTGGAAAACATAATCGCGCTCTGCGAACTCCTGGACGTCTCCACCGATTGGCTGCTGCTGGGTCGCGGCACAATGGACATGCACCGCAATGTACAGCCCCCACTGCGTCAAAACGTGCGAAAACATCTGTCCACTCTCCCTGATGCGGCGCTCATACACCTGGAAAACTTCCTGGCCGCCATCGACTCTCCTGACACTTGAACGCTGCGCAAGCAGATTCCGGAAATTTTGCCTGCCGCGCAATTTGAATGCGTTGAGTCACGCGCCGTCGAGGCTCATGTTCTGGTTGTCGCCTTTTTCAATGCGCCAAGGAAACGGAAATAGTGATTGCGCACAAGAAAGGTCGATACCACCTAACACTTGGAGCCAGACATGGGACAGTCAAACACGATTGAAGAACAGCAAAAACAGAACGCCAAATTCCAGGCCTATGTTGATCAGATGCGTACGGATCTCGACAAGAGCCTGACCACGCAAACGGCTGCTTTGAACGACAAGATCAAGGCGCATTACAGTAAATACAACGACGACGCCTCAATGATTTCGAGCAGCTACCAGCACCTGACCACGGTGAGCGAATGGTCGCTGGCCTCGGTTAACGTGATGATCGACTCGTGCCGCAAGGCCATCTTCGGAGGGAAGTTGCCCGATGGCGCGAAAAAGGACACTCCGACGGCAGAAGTCACCGCTGCCATTCAGGCGATGACGAACCTGGACCTGCTGATCGCCAATGCAGCGTTTGACGCCATACAAGGACTGTTGACCAGTGTCGGCTCGAAAACCGAAACCAGCATTACGGTCAAGACCGATGAAAAACTGCTGGCGCCCGGCATGACCTTGTTCATTACCGTGATGGAGAACTCCTACCACCGCAAAGACTTCCTCAGCGACGAGTCGATTGTCCAGACGCTGTTCCTCTTCGACGTGCGCTTCTCCATCAAGGAAGGCAAAGCCGTGACCAAGTTGAACGATCTGCAGGCGTACGAGAACCAGAAGCAATCCATGCGCAACCAGCTACTGAAAGTCGACAAGGAGGTCGACAAGCTGGACCCCTCCACCGACAACTATCTGACCATGCTGGCCAAGTTCACGGGCATCAGCGACACGCTGAACACTCGTCTTGAAGCCATCGACAAAAAGCTCCAGGTCATCAGCCTGCTGGCAGGGCCAGCGGTGAATGAGGCCCAGCCGGCGCTTGCAGCGCTGCCGGAGACGCTCGACGGCGGTGCGATCGTGGCGCGTATCAAGGCACGCTTCGATACGGCACTGGCGGCCAGACTCTGAGCAGCCACGTGCAGTGACGGTTTTGCCAAATTCAAGTTTCGCTTGATGAGGAATGGATCATGACCATTGTCTTTGAAATGAGTACCGATGCAGACATCGTAAACACCACGCTCAACCCCGCCTGGCCTGCGGTAACCGCACGCCATGACTGGGCAGCAGTCAGGAACATGAACCTGAACATCCCGGGGGGTGCAGTCATCGTCGTACTGGCGCACGGTAACAACAACGTTATCGGGGATGCCGGCCCGGCGATTTCCCTCAACGCGGAAACCTTCCTGGCCTCCGTGCAAGGCAACATACAGGCCGGACAGGCACCAGGCGCCGTCTATATCTCCACCTGCGGCAAGGACATTGCCGGTTTCGCCGCCGGAGTACGTATCTGCGCCGAGAACAACAAAGTGTGGGCCAACACGGCGATCTTCGGCCACCATTCTCCGGTCGCAGGACCGGTCCCGCCGCCAACGCCCACTAATTTGAGCTGGGTGCAAATCTATCAAGGTCGTTGAAAACACGCTTGCGATGGAACTCCGGTTGCGTGCAGCCCTTGCTTCACGCGACTGGCCTTTCTCTGCGGTGCAGTAACACGCCGGGGCTCCATAGAGCCCCGGCAGCGCTTTATCAGGCAATAATGTCCGCGCTAACCAGTGTCGGCACACCGATCAGGGAAATCTCGAACTCCGCAGCCGTGTCGGCATCGGTGCTGCCAAACAGGATGCCGCCAGCGAAACGCACCTGCCCGGTCGCATTACTGCTGAAGGCGTTCGCCCCGATGAAGCTGAAAGCATCATTGACGGCAGTGGCGACATTGGCGTCCAGGGTCGACAGGTCGATCTTGTCACCCTCGCTGGTTTTGAAATCCCCCACCACATCGCGCAATGTGCCCAGGCCCATTTCGCTCAAGAAATCGAAGTCGAAGCGATCGGCTCCGACACCGCCGTTGAGCCGGTCAACACCCACCCCGCCGATCAGCAGGTCGTTACCGGCGCCACCGGAAAGCACATCGTTGCCGATGCCCCCTCTGAGGGTGTTGGCGGCCGCATTGCCGGTCAGGGTGTCGTTGAAGTTGCTACCGGTCAGGTTTTCGAAGGCCAGCAGCGTATCGCTGCCTGAGCCGCCGGTGGCCTGGATGGTGGTCAGCGCCAGGTTGGCCGTCACCGTACTGGTGGCAAAGGCATAGGACGCGGTATCGATGCCGTCGCCGCCATTGAGAATGTTGTTGCCGGCGCCGGCAAAGAGCGTGTTGCTCAATGCATTGCCAGTACCGTTGGCGGCAGTGGTTGCCATCAGGCGCAGGTTTTCCACGTTGGCGCCCAGGGTATAGCTGGCCAGGGTGGTATTGACCGTATCGGTGCCGCCGGTGATGGCGAGCGCATTGGTTTCACTGACCACATCAGCGACGTTTTCGACAACGTAAGTGTCCGAACCGTCGCCACCCACCAACCTGTCTGCACCGGCGCCACCATCGAGAATGTCATTGCCGGCACCGCCATTGAGGACATCAATGCCCACGCCCCCACTGAGGGTGTTGGCGGCGGCATTGCCGGTCAGGGTGTCGTTGAAGTTGCTGCCGGTCAGGTTTTCGAAAGCCAACAAAGTATCGCTGCCTGAGCCACCGGTGGCCTGGGCGGTGGTGACCGCCAGACTGGCCACCACCGCGCTGGCGGCAAAGGCGTAGGACGCGGTATCGATGCCATCGCCGCCGTTGAGGATGTTGTTACCGGCACCGGCATAGAGCGTGTTGTTCAATGCATTGCCGGTACCGTTGGCGGCAGTGGTTGCCAGCAGGCGCAGGTTTTCCACGTTGGCGCCCAGGGTATAGGCCGCCAGAGAACTACTGACCGTATCGGTTCCACCGCTGGTGACCACCGCATTGGTTTCGCTGACCACATCGCCGACGTTATCGATAACGTAACTGTCCGAGCCGTCGCCCCCCACCAACAAGTCTGCGCCAGCAGCACCATTGAGGACATCATTACCTGCGCCCCCGCTGAGGACGTTGGCGGCGGCATTGCCAGTCAGGGTGTCGTTGAAGTTACTGCCGGTCAGGTTTTCGAAGGCCAGCAGCGTATCGCTGCCCGAGCCGCCGGTAGCCTGGGCGGCGGTCAGGGCCAGGTTGGCCGTCACCGCACCCGAGGCAAAGGCATAGGACGCCGTATCGATGCCCGCGCCACCGTTGAGAACGTTGTTGCCGGCACCGGCAAAGATCGTGTTGTTCAACGCATTGCCGGTACCGTTGGCGGCAGTGGTGGCCAGCAGACGCAGGTTTTCCACATTGGCCCCGAGGACGTGGATCGTCAGGGTACTGTTGACCGTATCGATGCCACCAGTCGCGGCAACGGCATTGGTTTCAATCACGACATCGCGCAGGTTATCGACGAAGTAGGTATCAGAGCCGTCGCCGCCGGTCATCCTGTCGGCGCCTGCACCACCATTGAGTACGTCGTTGCCGGCATCGCCGTTGAGATGATCGTTTGCACTGCCGCCCGTGAGCGTGTCGTTACCAGCACCGGCATCGATGACTACGCTGCCAACACCCGCCCAGGTCAGCACGTTGGCCGCGGCATCGCCCGTCAGGCCGGTGAGTTTTTTGCCGCTGGCATCGTAGCGCTGGAAGTAGGTTCCGGCGGAACCGGCCGCGTCCTGGCCGATGGACTCCCACACCACCACATAACCGCCGTCAGCCAAGGTGGTCACCCGCGTGATGACCTGATCGCCTGCTGTGGTCGTGTTGACCAGGGTTTCCCCGCCGACCAGAGCACCACTGGCATTAAGACGCTGGGTGTAGACACCGTAGACATCACCTGGTCCGTTACCCACCCATGTGACCAGGTAGCCGCCATCGAACATGGCCGAGACGTGAGGCTCGCCCTGATCACCGGTGATCGTGGTGTTGAGCCGGGTCTGCGCACCGATCTCGGCGCCGGCGGAGTTATACAGCTGGGCAATTACGTCTTTAGTGCCCTGAACGCCACCACTAAAAGGGTAAGACTCCCAGATGACCAGGTAATTGCCATTGGCCTGGACAGCGACCATATGCTCGCTCTGGATATCCACTGACCCTGTGTTGATCAGCGTTTGCACACCGACTTTGGCGCCAGCGGAGTTAAAGCGCTGGGCGAAGATGCCATAGTCATCTCCCGGGCCCTCACCCTCCCATGTGACCAGGTAGCCACCATCGGGGAAGCCAAAAATCTGCGGAAAATCCTGAGGCCCTGCGATGGAGGTATTGATGAAGACTTCTCCACCCACCTTGGCCCCGCTGGCATTGAAGCGCTGCAGGTAGGAGTCGAAGCTGCCATCAGCCCCCTGGGCTTCCCATGCCACCACATAACCACCGTCAGCCAGCCCGGTAATTTCCGGGGAATCGCGCAGGCCGGCCGTGGTTGTATTGACAACAATTTCGCCGCCCACCTTGGCGCCGCTGGCGTTGTACTGCTGGGTAAAGATGCACTCCGCCCCCCCGGCATTGAGGCCGTTCCAGGTCACCACATAACCACCGCCAAGCAACCCAACCACCGAGGGTTGGCTCTGGTCACCCGCAACCGTGGTGTTGACCAGCGTCTCGCCCCCCACCTTGGCGCCGCTGGCGTCATAGCGCTGGGTGAAGACTCCGAACGTATCCCCAATACCATTGCCCCTCCAGGCGATGACATAACCGCCGTCGATCAAGCCGAAGACATTGGGATCTTCCTGATCGCCTGCAGTGGTGGTGTTGATTCGGGTTTCACCGAGATTTGGCATGGGGTACTCCAGCGGGCAGGATGACGGGCGGGTCGGGGAAAAATGATAGCGAGAGGATAGCCGGGTGCCATCATTATCGCGAGCTCGTCCGTCGGACAACTGGCCGCTTTATAGGCGTCAACTCAAGGTTGTGTGGTTCGCCATACGGCCCGTGACGACCTACTTCGGACCACCGATGAGGGGATTGGGCAGCATGCTTGGATTTGCCTTCTCCCACCTCCATTGCAAAAACCCGCATCCGGAAAGGTGGCATACAATCACTCCAGAATGAATCCACCAAATCTGGCCGGGGTGCTATGCACCTCATCTGGTACTTACTTCGAGCTACACCCAACATGCCCACCCAATATGGATGTCATTGCGCCCACTGCCCCTACCGTAACGCAGATCATCTTCCTACGCTTTTTCAGAAAATGCGCACGGCCCCCCTGTCCATGGAAGAAAACCATGCGCAAGTCCTGCTCATCTTCCAAGCGCCTGGTGTTGAAGAATGGGAGAAAGGGAAACCAGTGGTCAGCACTAAGATTGGTTCCGTCGGTGTGCGCCTAGAGGCTGCATTTCACAGAGCGAACCGAACAAGGCAAAACTACAACATCACGAACACTGTCCAGTGCTTCCCGGGAAAGAAGATCCAAGATGGCGTAAGTAAACCGCGAGATTTAGCCCCTCCTGCTGCGGTACGCGGCTATTGCGCTGAATGGTTGCGACTAGATATCGAGGCACGTAAATACAATCGCATCGTTGTGTTCGGTGCACACGCGCGCAAAGCTGTCCAGATGTTGGGTTTTGCGACTGACTCCAGATTTCATTTTCTCCGACACCCTGCAGGGGGACTGAAAAATATAGACCTAGACAGAGCTTTGGGCTCACTGACTACGCCTTTTTGATAATTTCATTGCTTCCTTCTGAAAATAAAAAAAAACAAAAAAAAGGAAAAAAAGGGGGACCGGAAAAAGGGGGACAGATCTATTAATTTCAACGTGGAAACGTGCACCCAAGCTGACCAGGCGCTACAGATCATTTTGCATCCCGCCGCCGCCAATCGACAGTCGCATTCTATCTACGCCATTACGAACACCGTGTCGCCATGCAACCCCGTAGAATGCGGCGTTTGAAAAACCCCAACCGCACCATCCCCCATTGCAATGGAGTGTGAATGATTATGGAAAAAGAGCAGTTGCTGCTGGGCCAGGCTGGCGGCATCGTCCGGGAGGCCAAAGCGAAACTCGCAGCGAGCGGCGAGCTTTTCAATCTCTTTGCCATCACCAGAATCGAGCGGGTCGAAGTCAACACCCACTCGGCGATGATCGCTGAACTACTGAACCCTGAAGGCCGACACGGTAAAGGTGGGCATTTCCTCAAACTCTTCTTGTCGACGATGGGTTTCGAGCACGAATGCTCTCTTTCCGAAGCTCGGGTACACAAAGAGCAGACGTTCTCTGGGTATGGCCGTGTTGATATCGTGATTCACCTGCGGGATCACCTCATCTTGATTGAAAACAAGATTGATGCCCTGGACGGGGACCAGCAGCTGAAGCGCTATGACGATATCGGCAAGGCCTCAGGCAAGAAATGGCAACTGTGGTACCTGACAAAGAAAGGTACGGAGGCTCACGCAAGTAGTCATTGCGACGTCAGTTACCATCGATTGTCGTACCAGGAGCACATCCTCGACTGGCTTGAGCAGTGCATCACCACTTCAAAAGAGTCGCCAGCACTTCAGCACGCGGTTATTCAGTACAAGAATTTGGTCCAGAAAATCACGGGGCGGGCTATGACACAAACCACACGAAATGCGGTGATTGATCTTCTTACCACTTCGGACAATCTGGCGGTGGCCGAAGCCATTGCCCAAGCACTACCACATGCCAAGGGGGTTATCTTGTTCGGCTTCTTTCAGGCCGTGCAACGTGCATTGTCCGAGTTTTATGCCCCCGTATCTTCGCCTAGTGGTTTTAGTGGGCATGACAGTAGCGAGGCGAATTGCAGACATTGGTTTATGCCCACGCAGCTGAGGTTGAAGAACGTCGGACAGTTTTTTGACATTGGTGTCGAGGGCATGCTGCTACGAATAGAGGTTGCAACGGATGCGCTCCATTACGGCGTGGTGCCGGTCGTTGACGGGAAGATGGCAAGCGCTGATAAGCTGAGCACGCCAACTCCACAACTACCACCGCACCTACTGCGCCGGGATTGGAAAGCATTCAACTGGTACTCCTACCTTTACCGGGACAACGTTTCAAGCAAAATGGATTGCTTGTCTGACCCGGTCGCTCTGGTCACGGAGGTGTTGCGCACCATTAAGCTGATCAAATCAGGGAACGCTGGCCAGAGCTCAGCTGAAGTGGACGGAGCGTGCGAGATCGCCGACACCGTTGGCTAAGTGGCGGAGTCGGTCACCAGGTGTCGATTTGAGCTTAATGGACACCGTTAAAAGCCAGATAACAAATAATCTTCACGGATTACCGGGAAAGACGCTCTTGATCTTCTTGAAAAAGAATTCGCTGTCCCGGTAACCGCACGCCATTCACTTGATGACCTATGTTCGATTGCTTATTCCTTGCCGACTGACCGGCGTGCATCGGCCTGCTCGCCTGGAGCTCTCACCCCAAACAACCGGTCAGCAAGCTGCCGACCTCGCTCCAGACCTTCCTCCGTCAACCAAATCGATTTGTTCTTGTTCACTGGATTAGTAATGAATCCATGCTCATGCAATCGGCTCATGGTCTCGAAGTCGAACCCTTTCCAGGCATGACCGCTGTCGAAACTGAAGGTTGCCAATAGGGCAAGCACGGTGTCTTCAATCAATTTTTCGTCGTATTCCATGATCATTGCTCCGATCATATTCAACAGGACAAAAGGGGGGCAGAACTCTTGGCTACTGGATTGCGCTGGTACCTGAGTGGGATCCAGAACCGTCCACCGCTCAGTTTGCTCCCCTTACCCTTTCATATACCAGCAGGCGGATCAACACTATCCAACGCCCGATTCACCAACAACTCCCCCACCACCGCCATCTGCTGAATCGCCAACGCCAGACTACGCGGCGACCCTTCCAGCTTACAGGCCAGATCGGTAGTCAGGACGTTCAACGACGCGAGCGTTTCGCAGGCGTGACAGAGCAGGGTTTCAATGTCGACATTGGGGACGATGGTAAAGACATGGCAGACAGGATCAGCATGATTAGGGTTGCGAAGTCGTTTGCTGACAGCACGCTGACTGGTTTCGGAAAGCTGTTCGAGATTTAGCGATTCACAATCGCTAGAGGCTATCGGAGGATCGGGAGTGATTTTTTTCATTGTGTTGGTTCCTGGAATTGACCAAGGAACTGCCAGCATCACTTCCACATGATGGGGTGGCAGCTGTGCGCAGGTGTGGAAGACCGGGGATCCAGGAACCCGGCGCACCCGAAAGTGCCCCGCGCACAGCCGCCATAATTTAACAGCAGACATGAAAAAAGCGCCTGCCTAAATTCAGGTGGCGCCTGCGCGCCTAGATCTTGTGAAGGGCTTCCACACCCTTGTCGCTGAATTTGCAGCGACGGCAAGAGGCTATCGGGATGACGGATGGGGAACAATATGGGCGATGGGGACGTGAGTTGAGTGAAAGCTCCTACACTTTCCCGCTGATTTAAACAGCCCCCGCTACCGATCAATCGTATCGGGGCTCGCGCCCCCACCCTCTCAATCCTGATAAACTCCCCCACCTCCCAGCCTCACCGATTCCAGATCCCCCATGTCCGTAACCACCGCTACACCTGCCCCGCTTTCCCGTCGCTTCTCCGTCGCCCCGATGATGGATTGGACCGACCGCCACTGCCGCTTCTTCCTGCGCCTGCTGTCGAAGAACGCCCTGCTCTACACCGAAATGGTCACCACCGGTGCCTTGCTCAACGGCGATCACGATCGTTTCCTGCGTCACAACGAGGCTGAGCATCCGCTGGCGTTGCAGCTCGGTGGCAGTGTTCCGCTGGACCTGGCCGCGTGCGCGCGCATGGCCCAGGAGCACGGTTACGACGAGGTGAACCTGAATGTCGGCTGCCCGAGTGATCGGGTGCAGAACAATATGATCGGCGCGTGCCTGATGGGGCATCCGCAGTTGGTGGCCGATTGTGTGAAGGCCATGCGTGATGCGGTATCGATTCCGGTGACGGTCAAGCACCGTATCGGTATCAACGGCCGGGACAGTTACGAGGAACTGTGCGATTTCGTCGGCACGGTGCGTGATGCCGGCTGCACCAGTTTTACCGTGCATGCGCGGATTGCGATTCTGGAAGGGTTGTCGCCGAAGGAAAACCGTGACATTCCACCCCTGCGCTATGACGTGGCGGCGCGGTTGAAGGCGGATTTTCCGGAGCTGGAGATCATTCTCAACGGCGGAATCAAGACGCTGGAGGCTTGCCACGAACATCTGCAGACCTTCGACGGTGTGATGCTCGGTCGCGAGGCGTATCACAACCCGTATGTGATGGCCGAGGTCGATCAGCAACTGTTTGGCAGCACGGCGCCGGTGATCAGCCGCGCCGAGGCGCTGGCGCAACTGCGACCCTATATCGCCGCGCATATCGATGCGGGCGGTTCGATGCACCATATCACTCGCCATGTACTGGGGCTGGGCACCGGGTTTCCGGGGGCGCGCAAGTTTCGCCAGTTATTGTCGGTGGATATTCACAAGGCCAAAGAGCCTTTGGTTTTGCTGGATCAGGCGGCGCAGTTGCTCGAGGGGCGGTAAATATTGACTGAACACCAGGCCGTCGCCGTGCAGCCTGGCGCTGGTTTTTCCCTGCCAGGCCGCGTCATCCCGCTCTACCCGATCAATCTAAAGAACAACCCACCGCTATTGGCCGATCCCGAACGCAATGCGCCCGGGATCATCGCCTGACATTGCGCGAATTCTGCAGTTTTATTGAAATCAGCCACGCAAACGAGAAATTAAAACTCATTGAACCGCGCATTAAAACAGCCTGTTATCAAATGTCGCCCACTATGCCTTAACGCTTGCGAGTTATATATCAGTTAATAACGGAAGAACATTCAGGCGCAGGGGCCAGTTTCTAGCAGTAACATTCAGAATTACATGACGCCGGATCAGAAATTTATCGAAGCCGGCACCTTAGTCTCATACACGGCGAATTGCTCCGGAAAATCGGGACATGGCGACAAGAGATAGCACAACGCCATGGCCGATTTGCGCGCGATATTGAACTGGATTACTCAGCACATCTGCCGCAGGAGAGCAAACGATCACATCCGACGTATCGGTAATGTTAAAAAACTTGCCCGGGACTTAAAATCTCAACGAAATGTTACCAATTGTCAGTCACAAACGAGAATTGGTGCTTTAAAATCCAAACGTCAGCACCCAGCCGAGTCAAAGCATGATGCTTACAGGGAATTACACTTCACGCCACCACCACGCACAGGAGCAGACAGGGATTCTCACCATTGGGCCGACCCATTTGTCAGCCGAGAATTTCAGGGAGTTAGTTACCAGCCACCTGGGCAATGACTTGCCCATAGATACCACCTGCTACAGCAATTCGATCAATGAAGACAAGCCTCACGGATTGTACCGTGCGGTGTTTATTGTCATTGACAGACCCCAGGCGCTTGATCAAAGCATTGCCTTGATTGAGGGTATTCGCAGCGACGATCTGGCGCTGGAAATATTTGCCGTCTTCACCGGCCCAGGCACCTACAACAAGATGAAGTACTATCTCGCGGGGGCCGATCACTGCATCAAACTCAACGCTACCCCTGGCGAAAATGCCGAGGTGTTGGCCGAGCTTTTCAACAGCCCGGAATGGCTAAAAGAAAACAATCTGCTGCTAGACCCCACTCGCATGTGCCTTGTCGGGGGCTATAAAAAACTGGATATATCGTTTGCAGAAATGAGCATTCTCGAGGCTTTTGCTCTAACAAAAAACCATATACTGAGCCATGACGAAATCGCCAGAGTCATGGGTCTCAATGTAAATTTTTATGACCCAAGAGCCTTGGAAAAGTCAATCAGCCGTCTTCGCGGCAAAATAAAAGGCACGTATGGCACCAACGCCATTCAGAGCATTCGTGGACATGGATATCGCTTAATCAGGGGCCTGATCTTTACCGCCTGATGATTTACGTGCAAGGGAGTTATTGCATTTTGAACGCAACCGGGCGCGCGCCCCAATACGAGCGCGCGAATTATTATCTGTCTCGGCAGCTGATTCTCACACGCGACGACCGCCCTTTTGGCAGCGAAATCAGGATTAAATTCGACGACAATCAGGTCCTCTCGGCGCTTGCATCTTTCGCCCCGCAAACACCTCAGCTGCGCGGCATCTACAGCCAGGCACTGATGCAGACCCGGCGGGTGGCCCTCTCGCTGAAAAACAGCCGCACCATCAGTGAAAACCAGTATCCGAGCCGTCGGTTTGTTTGTCTGGAACAGTCAGCCCTGATCGACTGCGCACTGTCAAAAGAGTTGATCCAGTGCAACGAAACCTTGCAGGCCTTCGGGCAGACTCTGGTTATCGCACTAAACGAACTGCCATTGCCGGCAGTCAGTTTCACGGATAAAAAGAAAATCCTGTGCAATCTGTATCAATTGAAGGATCACGGCATCGAAATCGCTTTCGACGGCTTCAATATCTACGATGAAAGTAGCGAGATCCTGACCACTCTGAATCTCTTCGACTACATAAAGATCTCCATTTCAACGCTGGATTTGAGCCTTAAACTCACCGACAACCCCGAACTTTTCAATCGACTCTACGAACGCATGACCCAGCAGGCTCACACCACCAAAGTATCGTTTATCGCGGATCGCGTCGAAAAGGCTGCCAGCCATGTACTGGCGCGAGCGCTGCCCTTTGATTACTTCCAGGGGAGCCACTACTCCCCAATCGATAACCTTTAAACCCACAACCCAGGTGCACAATTCAGGAGAGAGACATGGATAGCAGCACGAACCTCCCCAGAAAATATTTTGTCGTAGTAACTCATTGCCCCGCACTACAACTGGAGCTGGAGACATTACTGTCCAGCAAACGCTACAACTCGCTGGGCACTTCACAGGCGAAAATGTTTGTCGAGAACTCCGCCCCTCCCGCCCCACCCCAGAAACTAATGGAGTTTATTTTCCCCCATGGGGACAGAGTTGCCCCACCCGCTGTCAAGCATGACACACAGCGCATAGTGTCGACGTTCAAGACCGAGTGGCAATCCGCACAGTTTAACGCCAGGCCTAATAACACTGCCGCTATCACAGATAAAGCCAAGGAGAGCATCAGGGATGACGTCTCCTATTCGGCCGCACCGCCTGCGCCATTGACCGAAACCTGGCGGCTGAGCAAAAGCAGCGGCGCGCTGATCAAGCATGACATCAAGGTCGAGTTGACCGGCCTGGAGTCGACACTGCTGCAGACCATGCTGCATCACGATGATCGCGTGGTCAGCAAAGATGATCTGATCCGCAGCATCGGCCGGGAACCTGAACATTATCGGGGTCTCGAGATGTGCCTGAGCCGACTACAGGAGAAGTTCAAGAGCGCCAGCAATGGCGAACGCTTGTTCCGCGCCGTCAGGAATCGCGGCTACTGCCTGATACAGAAGATCACACGCGGAAAAAGCTTGAACTGAGCAAGTAATTAGCCTCACTGGTAGTGCACTACAACAATAATTATAACGCACCCCGGCCTATAGCCCCCGCCCCTCCTCTTATACAACCACACCAACAAAGTTACATTTACCGACCATTTCTAACACCCACCACCTTATATATCACCAAACCAAACTCCTCCTCGTTATAAGTCGTCAGACAGCCCGCACATCAATAACTTAATCTATTGACTGACAATAGCGCCGTCCCTTGGCGTTTCGATCGTCAATGCATTGCCATCCTACAAAAACAATAACGTTGAATATCAACCTGGCTCTAGCGTGGGCGGCACGTGAATGGACGTACTTTGGGGATAACGCATGGATAACAATCTTCGTATCAATCGAAATACCTCGTTCAAAGGATTGACCTTCTGGGGCCAGTGGGTACTGGGTCAAGGCGTTGCTGTCGCCTTGTTACTTCTATTGGTTTACAACCAGACGGGCACTGTAGAGTTCTATTACCGAGTGTGTGCAACACTGACTGTACTTGCATCGGTGCCCGCCTATACCTGGTGTGGCGTCTATGCAAAGAAAGACAATTATCTGGAAGGTTTGCTCAGGCTACTGATGGGCTGGTCAATGACCCTGGCAGCGCTGGCCATCGTTGCCTTCCTCTGCAAGGCCAATGAACTGTTTTCTCGCCAGATCATTCTGGTATGGGCAATCTGCGGCTACATCGGCCAGGCGCTGTTGTATGTCCCGTTGCATGGTTTTTCCAGGTACTACCAACGTTCACTGCAAAGTGAGCGCAGAACCCTGATTGTGGGGACTGGCGAGTTGGCGTTGGGATTGGCCGGCAAGCTGCGTACCCTCGAGCACTTTCCATTGGTAGGCCTGGTGAGTTCCGACGCCACACCTTTGCTGGAAGCGAGCGCGCCACCTGTCGTCGGCTCGCAGGATGAGCTCCTGGAGCTGATCAAGACCCATGAAATCCGCCGCCTGTACATCACGCTTCCGCTCAATGAAGCGAGCAGGATCGAAGCGATGTACGTCGATCTGCTGGATGCCAATGTGGACGTGGTCTGGGTTCCTGACCTGAACAGCCTGACGCTGCTCAATCATTCGGTCCGGGACGTGAATGGCCTGCCGGCGATCTATCTGAACGAAAGCCCGTTGACCAGCCAACCCACCGCCGCATTGAGCAAAAGCCTGCTCGATAAAAGCGTGGCGCTCATGGCCATTGTCGTACTGAGCCCGCTGCTGTTGCTGATTGGCCTGGCCGTCAAGCTGACTTCCCATGGGCCGGTATTCTTTAAGCAGGACCGACATGGCTGGAACGGCAAGGTCATTCAGGTCTGGAAGTTCCGCTCGATGCGTGTGCACGACGACCTCGAGGTGAAGCAGGCCAGCCGCAACGATTCGCGAATCACGCCGGTCGGGCGTTTTATCCGCCGCACCTCGATCGATGAGTTGCCGCAGTTGTTCAACGTATTGCAAGGCCACATGGCACTGGTGGGACCACGTCCCCATGCCGTTGCCCACAATGACTACTACTCCGGGAAGATTCTTGCCTATATGGCTCGCCATCGAATCAAACCGGGCATTACCGGCCTGGCTCAAATCAATGGTTGCCGTGGCGAGACCGACACCATTGACAAGATGCAGAAGCGTGTCGAGATCGACCTTAAGTACATCAACAACTGGTCACTGTGGCTGGATCTGAAGATCCTCGTGAAAACCCCGTTTACCTTGCTGTCAAAAGACATCTATTAACGGTTTTCCACGCAACACCGGCAACACGACAAGGGGACGCAAGTCCCCTTTTTCGTGGGTGATCATTAATTTCCGAGAGCCACCAACGCCCCACCATCCGTCATGTCAGCAGAGGGATGGCACGTTTTTTTTGGTGGGGGCGCGCGATGCTGTAGGAGCCAGCCTGCTGGCGATGGTCGTTAACGATAACGCGTGCAAGCTGGTTAAACGCGGCGCGCTTGAGTCCATCGCCAGCAAGCCGGCTCCCACAGAGACCGGCTCCATCACACGACACCGAATTTGTAGGAGCTGGCTTGCCAGCGATGACGTCCGAACGTCCAACGCAAACCTCAAGAACGCATCGCCTGCAAGCCGGCGCCAAGGATTTACTCAGTAATCTTGTCGAAGTTACGGTAGAACAGATCACTGTCGCGGCTATCGGTCATGGCGTGCAGCGAGTAACTGCGACCAAGTCGTGCACCACCGTCGCGGGTCAATGGCGACCAGACGATGTTGGCGCGACGCATGGTCGACACACTCATCATCTCGTCGAACGGAATGGACACGTAGATACCCTTGTCGAAACTGCCCTCGCCGTATTCCTCGCTGGTGGCGCTGGTCATCGTGGCCCAGGCACCGAAGCGCACGCCGTTGGCGAATTCCCGAGACAGGTCGACCGTGGCGCCCCAGTCCTTCGCCAGGTAGCGTCCGACGCTGACGGCGGCCTGGGCGTCGAAAGGCAAGTCGGTGTAACCGGTGATGTGACCGGTGACAGTCGAGTAATCGCGCAGGCCAAAGCCCTGGTCGAAGTCACGCTGGCGAACGTAGTTCAGGTCCGCGCCGACGGACCAGCGCTGCCCCTGCGGACGGAATAGCGCTTCACCGCCGACACCGGCGAACATCGACTCCAGGTAACCACCGTAGACCATGCCATACCAGTCTTGGTCCAGTTGCCTGGCGTGGTTGAACTGGAACGTCGGCATGGTGACGTCAGAGGTGGTCATATACTGGCGCAGATCCGTTCGAACCCGCGGCAACCCACTCGGTGCGTCGTAGGTAAAATTATCGTAGTTGTTCAGCAGATTGACGCTGAGCAAACCGCTCCACCAGGTGTTGCGCGTGAAGCGATACTCGGCATCCGCATCGGCGCTTATCTGATAGAGCAGACCATCCGGGCCGCCGACGTTCTGTTTGTAGCCCAGGCCGACACCATATTTGAGTGGATCCCTTGTCTGGGTATAGAGCGTTGTTTCCCTGTGCGGCATCGCCGCGTTGACCTCGGTGGTGCGATGCAGACTTTTCAGCGGTTCCTCATTGTTGACCACTTCGCGGAAGGTCTCACGAGGCACGCTGATTTCTTCCAGGGGCATGTCGTAACGCTTGTTGACCAGGGTAAACCAGTCGATGTCGTCATTGACGCTGTTATCCAGGATTCGGCTGGCGCGACCGACCGCTTTTGCCGAATGGAAGTAATTGGTCTGCTCGCCGTACACCAGTAGCTCGGAACCGCGTTGGGCCACACGCTCGACGTCGTAGCCCGCATTTTTCTGCAAGCGTCGGGATACGTCGGCCCAATTGACCTGGTCCGGTGCGGTGACCGGCGCGTACGCGGGCAGGCGCTCCGCCGGCGGGTCGAAGGTTTTGGCCGGTGCCTTGCGGCTGACGAAGTTGGTGTGCAAGGTAATGCCGAACATGGCGGTGTTGCCGCGTTCCCAGGCAGCGCTGAGATCCACCGAGTCGGTCAGCTTGAACACCGCACCGAGATTGATCGGCGAGTCTTGCTTGATGTGGTTGTCCTTGGGCTCGTCCTTGTAATCGTTGCCTTCGTATTCGAGTTTCAGGCTGAGGGGCTCCCAAGGTGTCTGGTAGCTCACACCACCAAACAACGAGGGGCGTCCACGAAAATACGCATTGGTATTGACGTCACCGGTGCCATCGCCCTCAGGCCGGGTATCGAAGCGGTCATCGATCCCGCCTAACGGGTTATCGAAATCGCCGCGGTTGCCCAGGTAGCCCCAGGCAACGCCGGCGCTGAAATCGAAGTCGTTGTATCGCTTGTTGGCAACCAGGTATTCACTGGAGAACAGACCGGTACCACCAACGTCGCGAAAGCCCAGGGCCAGCTCGGGTGCCCAGTGGCTTTCCTGCCACAGCCGCAACTTGACGTCCACGGCCTTGTCTTTATAACTCTGATCGCCACTCAACGACTCGGGGCCATATCTGCGGTTGGTGATCGCGGTGTAGCGGAATGAACCTTCAAGCCACTCAAAGGGCTGTAACGAAACGCTGTAGCGGCTATATGGACTGGTGCGGTTGGCATTCACACTCAACTCGCCGGCGGGTGCCATGCGGGCCGTCGGAGTCTGCAACAGGCCTACACCGCCGAAATCATTTTGGGTTATGCGTGGCTCTGCATACGCCAGGCCACAGGGTATTAACAACACAGCTGCAAAACGTAAACTCAAGGAACCACCTCAGCCAGTTGCGTGGCAAAAAATTCAGCCAGCTGCTGATTCAGTTCAGGTAGGGGCGGATTCAGATCATCGGTTCTGACCGGCACCAGAATTTTGCTGCCGGCGGCAGGCACCTGCCCGCCCTCGCGATTCCACGGCGCAATGCCGACCCGGCGAGTGACACCGTCGGGTTGAATGAGCCAGAGGTAATCGGTTTCGGCATCGGCAAGCGGTGCACACCCTTGCAGGTAGTCACTGGCCTGCTGCATGGCGCGGTGCTCGAGCCGGCACGGCACGGCCACAGCGCCCAGCACTTCAACCACCGTGGGGCGTTGCGGATAGACCAGGCTGTCGCGGTCATCGAGACGGAAGTTGCGGGCGAACCCGACCTCGACCGCGACCGGGTCGAGGACGGCAACCTGCCGGCCAGTGACCGGCAAACGGCTGACTTGCTCGTACAGGCGCGACGCCAATGCCGCCCGCCCGGTCTGCTCGAAGAGCAAGGCGGTACGTTGCAGCACCTTCAAATCGAACAAGACCCCGGCTTTCAGCCGGGTCTGCTCCTCGAGCAGCGACTGGCGCAACCAGGCGGCCGCCAGCCAGTAACCTTCAGGGTTGGGTTGCGCGGAACGAATCACGTCCAGTACGCGGGCGCCGGGTTGCAAGTCGACCTGCCCCGGGTGGCGAACATCGCCAGTGACGGACACCGCCGCCACACTCACGCTGCCCGCCGTCAGCAGTACGCACGTCGATAAAATCCTGGCGAGCTTCAACGAACAACCCCACGCTCAGACGTCAACTGAACGATCTTCACCCGCAGTTGCTTCGTCAGCTGCTGCTCACTCTGCAGAATCCAACCGTTATCCGGATCGACCCAATAATGATTGGTCGCATGCAGCCCAATAGCCGGTGCATCAATATGCTCGTCGACACGCAGCACGGCGTATTCCTTGTCCAGAATCCTGATGGTTTCCATGGGCTGGCGATTGAAGCGACTGCTCAACTCGACACCCACTTCGTAGCCTTGATAAAGATCGATCCAGCGTCGACTGCTGTACCCGTCGGGCAGCCGATGCAGTCCTTGGCGGAACGGCGAGACGGCGTCAAAGCGCGTCCCGTCGAGGTCGCCATCGACACCGAGTCCGACACTGCGTACCGCAAGCCCGTCGCGCAGCAACAGCACCTGCTTGCCGGACGCGACCCAGTACTGCAGGTCGCCGCGCTGGCGCACCATCGCCAGCACCCCCTCGCCGGAGGGCGTGCTGAGCTTGAGTTGGGGAAACTGCACCGCCGCCACCTGGGCCGGCGTCACCTGCAGCTCATCGGGCCCGCTGAACGCCGCTTTCAGGTTGGTCAACGAGGCGGTCATCAGGGGATTACAGCCACACAACAGCGACGCCGCCATCAAGCAGACGCTAACTTTCAACGTTCTCACAGTCGGCACGGGCCTTATCGGTTGTTGGCTTCACTGAGGTTGTTTTGCGCGGCAGCGCCTATGCCCAGAATCGAAGCCGATGGCACCAATTGGCTGATGAAGCGGTTCCAGCGAGTGACGTTGGCAGGGCCGACGTAAACGATGTCCTTGGGGTGCACATCGAAGTGCGTGGCCAGGGCCATGGCGGAAGGCGATTCGGCTTGCAGCTGATAGATCCTGGCCGGTTCGACATCGAGGTTTTCAACGCCCCTGATGACGTACACCGCGTTACCGTTGGAAGTGTTCTGGTTTAACCCGCCGACCGAACCGATGACGTCGGACAGGTTCATGGTGCGGGTCTTGAACGTCAACGCACGTGGCTGATTGACCTCCCCCATCACATAAATCTTTTTGTTGTCGTTGTAGGGCAGGTACAGCTGATCACCGCCGCGCAGGTAGACCTTCTGCAACGCCGAATCCTGTTGATTGAGCGCATCGAGGTTCAGCGGATAAACCCGCCCGTTTCGCGTCAACAGCAGCCCGGACAGATCGGCATTGAGCGGATCGATGCCGGCCGACCCCAGGGCCTCGACGACGCTGAGCGGGTTGGTGGATATCGGCTGCGGACCAGCCTTCAACACGGCACCCGAGACCACGATTTTCTGGCTGGCAAAACGCAGGACCGCGACATCCACTTGCGGGTCCGAAATGAACGTCGACAACTTCTCGGCGATATCGGAGCGCAGTTGCTGGATGGTCTTTCCGGCGGCCTGGATTTCTTTGATGTAGGGGTAGTAAAGCGTGCCATCGGAGCGAACCAGGCGGCCGTTGGCATCGATTTGTTGCTGCGCCCCCGACGGGGCCGTGAGTTCGGGGTGGTCCCATACCGTGATGTACAAGACATCGTTATTCCCGATCAGGTATTCGGCGGGCTCCACCAATAGCTCCGGTGGCAGAGAATCACGTACGGGGGTGGCTCTTTCCATGGCGATGAGCTTGGGGGTAATCGGGATAAGCTCGACCCGACTGCTTTCGCTGGTACCTTCGCGAGTGATATCACTGCTGCTCAGATGTTGACCTGGAGAAAACATGCAACCTTGCAAAGCAATACTTGCCAGCATTAAAAAAGGAAAACTACGATTCATAACAGCACGCTAGTCAGGGGCAAAGCAAAACAAGATCACCCGGCATTAACCGGGCAATCTTGTATTACAGCTGCAGGTTTTCTCAGTTACTTGTACCGGTGGTCCCGGTAGTGCCAGTGGTTCCGGTAGTGCCAGTGGTTCCGCCGTTGGAACTGCCACCACTGTTGGACGCTGCAACCGCCGTCGCAACCAATGCAGTAGTCGCCATTGCGGCTTGTGCAGCGGTCACGTCACCCAGGACTTTCGTATCCAGGGTCAGCGGTGCTTCTACGGCGATTGCCCAACTGCTTGTCATGGACAAAAGGGCTATTACCAGCATTCTTTTCATATCAAATTCCTCCCTGGTGCTCGACGTTTCGGATTGATACCAGGCGTTCAGTTAATTGCAGAACATGATCAAGCCGCAAGGTGTTCGAATTCGTCGCCAACACCGCATGACTGCCACATGTCGAACCGCAATGTTCATATCTACGGGGTTGCCGGACACATGAACAGTCAATTTTCCCGACGTTCTTTAACATCGTCGCCAGAGATAACAGTTGAGTGGTAATCGATGATCCCCGGCTCGCCAGGAAACCTTACTCGAGGTAGCCCTTGGGATGACTGGATTGCCAGCGCCAGGTGTCGGCCATCATCTCCTGCAGATTTCGAGTGGCCGTCCAGCCCAGTTCCTGCGCAGCCTTGGAGGGATCGGCCCAACACTCGGCAATGTCGCCCGCGCGTCGCGGCTCCACTCGATAAGGCACCGGGCGACCGGATGCCTGCTCGAACGCGTGCACGACTTGCCGAACGCTGTAGCCGTCACCCGTACCCAGGTTCCAGACATTGATTCCGCTGCCGCCAGAGATCGTCTGCAGTGCTTTGAGATGCCCGTCCGCCAGGTCCACGACGTGAATGTAATCGCGCACGCCGGTGCCATCGACCGTGGGGTAATCGTCACCAAAAATCGACAGCTCATTCAGGCTGCCTACGGCTACCTGACTGATGTAGGGCACCAGGTTATTCGGAATGCCCCGGGGATCCTCACCCATGAGCCCACTGGCGTGAGCGCCGACCGGATTGAAATAACGCAACAGCGCAACGCTCCAGCGCGGCTGAGCAGCGCACAAATCATGCAATACGTTTTCGATGATCAGCTTGGATTGCCCATAAGGGTTGGTGGGAGTGCCCGTAGGAAAATCCTCGCGGATCGGCATGTGTTCCGGCGCGCCGTAAACCGTGGCCGAGGAACTGAATACCAGACGGAACACACCGGCCGCGGCCATCGCCTGACACAGGGTGATGCTGCCGCAAACGTTGGCCTGGTAGTATTCAAGGGGCTTGCGCACGCTCTCGCCCACCGCCTTGAGCCCGGCAAAATGCAGGACCGCATCAATGGCATGTTCCTGGAATATCCGGTCGAGCAATGCCCGGTCGCACACATCTCCACGAATCAATAATGCGGACTTTGCGCAGATGGCTTCCACTGCATGCAACGCGGCTTCAGAGCTGTTGCACAGGTTGTCCAGCACAACCACTTCATAGCCCGCCTCAAGCAGTGCAAGTGTTGTGTGCGAACCGATATAACCGGTTCCACCTGTTACCAGAATTTTCATAGAGCGGTCCATAGTCGGGTATTGGAAGTGCCAAATATCGCGTGACTGCAGATAAAACACGCGCAAACGCAGGCCGCAGATGCAATTGCGTCCAGCCGTTTAATCACATCCCATGCAGCCCGATATTCTTTTCCGGGCACGAGTCAGCGCTACTTACTTAGTAACACTTTAAAAACCCCAACTCCACGACAACACCCCGACTAAAACTAACTAAATACCATCCCACCAGACAACTAATAACATTGAGCCTGTTTTACACAGCCTTATAATTGCTATTAACAACACACCTCATGTATTAAGACATATTGTTCAGCAACACATCGAAACTCACAGCCAACGTTGATAGCGTCTGCGGCTGACTGTGGAAAACGACTTACCAGGATATAACCATGATTCGTAAATGCTTGTTCCCCGCCGCTGGCTACGGCACGCGTTTCCTGCCTGCTACCAAAGCAATGCCCAAGGAAATGCTGCCGATCGTCAACAAGCCATTGATTCAATACGCCGTTGAAGAGGCTCGGGACGCAGGTCTGCAGCACATGGCGATTGTCACCGGTCGGGGCAAACGTGCATTGGAAGACCACTTCGATATCAGTTATGAACTCGAACACCAGATTCGCGGTACCGAGAAAGAAAAGTTTCTGGCCAGCACCCGGGAGCTGATAGAAACCTGCACATTCGCCTACACCCGTCAGGTCGAAATGAAAGGCCTGGGCCACGCCATCCTCAGCGGTCGCCCCTTGATCGGTGACGAACCCTTTGCCGTGGTACTGGCCGATGACTTGTGCCTGAACCTGCAAGGCGACGGCGTGCTGGCGCAAATGATCGAGCTCTACAAAAAATTCCGCTGCTCGATCGTGGCCATCCAGGAAGTGCCCCGCGACCAGACTCACAAATACGGGGTGATCGCCGGCGAACAGATTTCCGACGGCATCTACCGGGTCAACAGCATGGTTGAAAAACCTGCCCCCGAAGACGCGCCATCCAATATGGCGATCATTGGCCGGTACATTCTGACCCCCGACATCTTTGATCTGATCGCCGATACCCAGCCTGGCAAGGGCGGCGAAATCCAGATCACCGACGCGCTCATGAAGCAGGCGCAAAATGGCTGCGTACTGGCCTACAAATTCGATGGCCTGCGCTTTGATTGCGGCAGCGCAGAAGGCTACATCGACGCGACCAACTTCTGTTATGAGCAGCTGTATCTCAAGGGCCACTAACCAAAGGGCCTGGCGCACTCAACGCTCCCGCTCCGGAGCCGTCGTCAACTTCCATCATTCCGGCAAAACACTATGAACACAGTACAAAGCTCGGTTGAGATCGAACTGAATGCGGGCAACTCCGGAGTGGTGGCGTGGCAGTCGAAAAACCCGTCGTTGCCCTCCTCTACCCTTCCCGGCGCGGGCACATCCCTGCTGGTAGAGCGCATTGGCGTGTTCCCTTCTTCGGGCGACATCCATCGCCACATCGAAGACCCGCGTCCGCTTCTGGCCCACTTGAAAAGCCTCTACGCCCACAAGGCGCTGGATGTCGACGAGCGCGACGGCCTCAAAGTGATCTTCAACGATTGGCGTTTCCGGGTGCGCTCCCTGCGTGGCGTCCCGGCTATCGTCCTCAACATTGAATCGCGCCGGGATCCCGAGCTGATGCCGCTGAAAACCGCAGAACTACTGAACCATCTGCAACACTTCGAGAACGCCCGCCTTGAGCGGTGAATGACTACTTCAGCGCGGCACCGCATTCACCCCGGGGCCCGGGAGCCCCATCAACGATCAAGCGATAGAAAAAATCCGCGATCAGCCGACCGCCGGAAGCCGGTATCGGGTGAATGTTATCGGGGCCGATCATCGGAGTCGGCCCGTTGCTGGCGTAGCGCTTGAAGTCCGGGCCGAACGTGCATTGCAGGCTCGCATAGGCAATGTTCTGCGAGCGCGCCCACGGCTCCAGGACCTGCGCATAATCCGACATCGGATAGGCACTCGAACGCGTGGTGTCCTGCCGCATGATCACATTGATGCTCGCCATCGGATGAACCTCGCGAATCATCCGCGCCAAGCCTTTCATGCGCTCCAGATAGTCCTTGGGCTTTACCCCGAACCCCTGATCATTGCCGCCCAGCATAATCAGGTAAGCGTCTGCCGGTATCTTCGCAACGACTGCTTTCCACTGGGCCTGCCACTGACCGTCGCTTTTATAAAAATCGGCGGACGCAGCACCGGAGGCGGCGAGCTTGGAGACCCTGATCCCGCCACGGTCATTGCTCATCCACAGCCCGAACAGCGTTGGCGCCCCCTCGACCACTTCCAGCCTGAGCGCCCAGGCAGCACCGGCCGGCACGTCGGCCAGCTGCACTGCCTGAACACCCTGGCCGGCAAGCGTCAACGAGTGCCACGGATCCGAAGAGCCCCAGCGATAACGCAGTTCATTGGCTTTGCCGTTTCCAAGGTAGAGCAACCGGGCCTGGGAAATGGAAGTATCGATGGCCGCTGTTTCGTTGGAATCGACCTCGAGATAGGCACCCGCGTGCCCGGTGATGGTGCGACTGTCCGGACTCGCCTGGCCAAGCGAGGAAACATCCCAGTCACCGCCGAAGTATTTTTCACTGCTGCGGGTGTACTTGATGTTGGTACCGCCGAGGGCGGCGCCGTGATTGAACCCGACATAACCAGGCCCGGCGAAACCGAATTCTCTGGCCAATCGTTGAGTGAGCTGATTGAGATAAAAATCCTGCCCGGCGCTGTAGCTGTCGCCGATCACCGAGATCGCCAGGACCTTGTCCTTGTGCCCACCCCATTGCGCCAGCCGCTGGTGCGCGGCTTGCACTTCGAGCGCCGGCACCGCTACCTCACGCATCTCATCGATATAGGCCATGTTTCAGCCAGCCTCAGGCATGTGTTTCAGGCCTGGTTCCCGGGGCTTTTTGCTGACCGCGCGCTCGCCCAGGAAGAGGACAGAGGTCACGCTGAATCGACTGAACACATTCGCCAACAGCACCGGCCCCAACAGGCCGCTGAACAACCCGGCAAAGACCAGAGCGCTTTGATCCGTGACACCCAATCGACCCAGGGCGAACCGTGACGTGGCAGCAAACAACACGTGAAACAGGAATATCGCGTAGGAGTACCCCCCAAGCCAGATCAGAAATCTTGAGCGCATGTCACTCGACAGCAAGGCAACACAGGAAATACACCCCACCAGCAGGCCGACAAGGCTTCGGCGATCGACGATCAGCTCGCGGTCCACAGTGGCAATGTAGAGCAAGGCTATCGAAATCAGGACGAATACAACCGGGCCAATACCTTTGAGCGAACGCTTCAAGGCACTGACGTTTTCCTGGCAAATCATCCCGGTCACAAAAAACGGCAGCAGATAGATGGCACCGTTGATGCCGAACGCATCGACCGCAAAAGGAGGCAACAAAAACACGACCGCCGAAAATGCAAACAACAGGTAAAGGTGCAAAGGCGTGCGCAGTAAACCGCGCCACTGCAGGAACCCGACAAACATGAAAATGATGAATACAGCCTGCAAGAACCAGAAATGGTTGACCGGCACGTAGAACGACAACAAGGCGTCGACCACACTGAGATCCTTGTTGACCCCCGGCCCGACCGCCTGCAGCAGCGAAAACGGAATCCCGACAAAAAACAGCGGCAGGATCAGCCGTCTCACTTTGCCAGTGAAGTAGGCGGAAAAATCATTACCCCTGATTTTGTAGATGGAATAGATGTAGCCCGAGATAAACGTGAACAACGGCATCCGCACGTAGACCATAGAGTCGGCGATAACCCGATAAGGCGATCCCAGGTCGATTTTCAGCCCGCCGCCAAATGGCCCGATGACGTGATAAAGCACCAGCAGAAGACACGCCAGGCCTCGTAACGTTTCTATTTCCAGCGACTTCTTCTTGCTTTGCATGGAACACAAACCTCAGTTCAAAATTCTGTTTTCAACCAACTCAGGTTTTCTTGAGCGCAGCTGCAATCCCAGCCCCACAAACAGAACGGGTACCACCATGGAAAAATGACGGGCAAAGGAGCCGAAGTCGGGTTCGAACAGGCCCTGCACCAACAAAAACGAAAGGGGTATTGCGATCAGCTCTTTGACTTTCGGTTCTATGACTGAGCCGTTGTAGTGACTCGATGTGATCATTTTGAACATCAGCACCGAG
Source organism: Pseudomonas sp. GW821-FHT09H03 (assembly GCF_059415945.1). Classification (NCBI taxonomy): domain Bacteria; kingdom Pseudomonadati; phylum Pseudomonadota; class Gammaproteobacteria; order Pseudomonadales; family Pseudomonadaceae; genus Pseudomonas; species Pseudomonas sp. GW821-FHT09H03. The sequence goes on from NZ_JBWKOF010000006.1 coordinate 90,533, forward strand.
GTCATCATCATCAGCACGACAAAGATTATCTGCCCCAGGCCGGACAGAAGGATCAGCTCTACAGGGAACGACAGCCGGAAAAAGATGCTCATTGAGTCAATCGCTTGTGAAACGAAGTCGCCGCCGTTTATCCACGACACAATCAATGACTTCGACCCCTCCTCGCCCAAGGTGCGTTGTTCATTGTTGCTGGCTCGGATGGACGAAACCGAATAACCGACGAGCAACTGAATCGCTGTGGCAATGGCCAGGTAAAACATGAACAGCATCAGGAAAAAGCTCCAGCGCGAAACATGCTTCTTCATGATGGTCACGCCCACCCAGACCAGCGAGAACAAGATCCAGTAAGGTCGAATCAGCACGCCATAGAACAGCGCGGAGAGAAAAAATCCGGCCCTGTAGCGCTTCGAAAATGAAAAAAACAGAATGGCGATCACTGCCACCGAGACAATGATTTCCTTGGTCAGGTTATCGAGAAAAAAAGACCTGACCACACCCCAGAGACACAGGGTAAGAAAAATCGTTATCGGTATTCTTCTGAAAATGAAGATCGGGATAGCGGTCAGGAACAGGTTGCACAGCATCCCGTAGGCCCATGCATTGGTCAGGTTAATGCCCGTGGGACGCAGCAGGTAGGCGGAGCACTCATAAGAAGAGCGGTCTGGCGAAAACGGATTCCAGAAATTGCAATTGTCGGCACGGGCGTAGGATGACCACAGTGTCATTGCATCCGGACCCGGGTCGCGATGCATCAGCAGCGGCATTGCAATGGACAGGAAAAGGCCACAGAACAAAATCAGGAATGACAGCGACGAGTCCAGCTTGCTTGCGCGAAACTCAATGGAAGGTAAAGATAAAGCCATTACACGCGCCCCTTCGCCCGGATAAATCTGCTCAACAACGCAATAACGGCCAACTGCACGGCAATCGAGAAGACATTGCCCCAGGCTGCGCCGTAAATTGAATAGTGTTTAATCAGCACGTAACTGACCGGCAGTGAAACCGCCAGGCAAACCGCCGCACTGATTAACGACACCCGACTGTTCTTCGAGGCAATCAGCCCGCCCCAGACGATGTCGCCGATGGCGCGCAGGGCGAAGGAGAAAATCAGAACGCTCAAGATCTTGTTATCCGGGCGCGGAACGTCCACCGCCACGTAGTCGAGCAAGATATTGAAGAAGGCGTAAATCAACACGGCAACGACGCAGGAAACCACCAGAGAGCGCAGCACCCACTGATTGAGGAAGAGTTGCCGGACCGTCAGCGCCTGTTGATTATCCTTGTAACGCTTGGCCAGGACAGGAATGCCAACCACCGCAACGACAGCGTATGACAGCGCCTGCAAAGTGTTCGCGGCCGACCAGGAGTACACATACTTGCCAAGGCTCGCGTAGGGCTCCAGGTCCAGAATCAGAAAACGTTCCGCGTACTGACTTAATGCAATCAGTCCTGCGCCCAGATAAAACGGCAGCCCGGCTTTCCATACGGAAGCCGTGGTGACCGTACTGACCGGGCGCCCCTTGTGCACGTTAATGACGATCAGGTACCCGGCGACGATCACCAGGATGTTCGTGGCTACCCACAACCACAGAACACTGGCGATGTCGGCGACCACGCCCAGCATGAGTCCGGCTACGGCAACCAGCGCCCATAGACCGGTCTTGAAGAAGAACAGCATCGCGCCCCAGTTGGCTTTCTGCGCCGAGAACACGAACGAGTTGATTTCGAAGGACAGATGCTCGGTCAGCAGTAACAGCGTGACGCATGCGATCAACGCAGTTCCCGCCTCGACATGGCTGACCAGCGAGTACAGCGCGACCGTCAGCGTCGACAGCAGCACACCGACCGCCAGGTACAAGAGCAGTACTTTATCGACGACAAGCCGCGAACTGCCGCCGACACTGATCAGTCGATTGATTTCAGAACTGAAGCCGACGCTGTAGAACTTCGAGGCGATCAGCGAGGCAGCCACGACGACACCGTAAAAACCCAATGCGTCATAACCCAGATAATGGGTGATGGCCAACACCAGCAAAAACTTTGCGCCTAATGCACCGCCCCGAAGCAACAGGCGAAATATCATCGAACAATACCTTTGATGATATTGTCCATCTGCATGGTTTTGCCTTCGATTTCCTTACAGGTGTCCGTGAGTTTCTTACCGAAACGGGATAACGCATTCGGGGCGAAGACCGTATCGATGATGGCGTCGACATTGATATCGCCACCATTGATGACCCAGTCTTCCACGCCCATATCCTGATAAGCACCGAAGCCTTTACGCTCGTAACTGATATGGAAAGCAGGCACGCCGGACAGCAATGACTCGATGGCTCCATGCAACCTTACGGAAATGACCAGGTCAGGCTGATACTTGGCAAGTGTCGCCTTCAAAGGCAGCAGGTCTTCGGTAATACCGAGTTCCCGGTAAAACGCCCCATCATCGTTGCCACGCACTGCGCTTTGTACCGCGCAGACCACCTTGCACTTGTCCCGCAGTCTTCTCAACAACAGCTGCAAATTGGCCACGTAGCTGGCTTTCTTCTCTTTGCTCCACTGCGGCGGCTTGCGTAAAACAACGCAGACCACGGCGGGCGATGACGCACAACGAGTGAACTTGGGCTGGGCCAGTATTTTGCTCGCCAGCGCCTGGACGGCGAGGTCCGGCGCGCGATAAACGTTTTCGTTGGACTCGAAAATGGCCGAGGACCTGTTGTCGCGGACAAACACCGCATCGGCGCTGGCGTAGTGCTTGACGATGTCACTGCTCTCACCGTGGAAAGGGCCGATGCTTTGGGGAAGATAAACTGACGGCACCTTGCTCAGGATCGCCGTTTCCAGTTGCTTGGCGTGTCCGAGCTTCAACTTGATGTGCTCGAACGCGCTTTTGGAACGCATATAGCCACCGCCCACTCCCACAATCAGATCACTCTTGCTCAAGAGCTGCGCGAGACCTGCATAGGACTGATTGAGGAAAACCGCTTGTTTTACCCTGCCCAATCCCTTCGCTGCCATAACCGGCGCGTCATAGCGTTCATAGGGAAGATAACTGAATGATTCAGGGTCTGACGCAACGACGTTGATCGTGGTTTCCGGGCCAAAGTTACGATGCACCAGGGCGATCGCCAAATCCACAAGAAGGCCATCACCCGAATTGGACGCACTGTAGCCGTGCAAAATAGTTACGTTCATCGTCTTGATTTCACTTAAAGAGTTTTAGCGGAATACACGTCATAGGTTTGCTGGATCATCAGCATTGCGCTGAAGCGCTCGCGCACCATCTTGCGACCTTCGATACCGAGATCCAGCAACCTCTGTTTCTTGATGCCGTTCAATATCCCGGCCAACGCCTGGTGATCACCAGTGCCGAATATGTAGCCTGTGGTGTCGTGCTTGACCAGTTCAGGGAGTGATGTGCAGTCGCTGGCAATCACCGGCAACCCCATGGCCATGCCTTCCAGGGGAACCATGGCAAAGCCTTCCCAGCGACTCGGAACAATCAAGGCATCGGCCTTTTTATAGAGATCGTTCACTTCACTCGGAGTCACCCAGGGCAAGTACTCCACGGAATCGATGGCCGGGCATTCAACCGGGTCCGAATTGACCGCACTGCCCACCACCGTGAGCCGCAGGTCATTTCGCTCGACTGTTGAAAAAGCCTTGAGCAAGACGTCAAAGCCCTTCTGATAATCCAGTCGCCCTACGAACAAAAGACGTATGTCCGAATCGGTGTCAGGCTTGAGCTCATCTTTTTTGTAATGAATGCCGTTGTAAATCAGCTTCATGCGGTGACGATCAATACCAAAAGCCGCGGCTTGATCCAGTTCGTACTGGCTGACGCAAATAATGACGTCGGTGACTTTCTGCAAAAGCCGCTCAATCAGCGAATAGGCTTTTTGCTTGGCTGGAGAGCTCTCCATCAGAAACGAGAAGGCATGGGGGCAGTAAACGATTTTGGGTGTTCGCCAAGGTCGCATCAGCACACAGACGCATCGGCCTATCACTCCGGAGAAAGTGCTGTGCAAGTGCACGACATCAGGCTTTTCCTTGAAGATGACGCGGATGAGTTGCCAGGCAAATCGCAAGAGCGACAGCACCCCCCGGTTGTTCCTTGAAAAGGTACGGATGTTGCGTTCATCGATTCCGTGCAACTCTTGCTTCTGATCGAACGGCACCAAATAAACCAGTTCATATTGCCGGTCTTGACCCTCTGGAGGTGTCGATATCGAACGAATGACTGTCGCAACACCACCCTTTATCGTTTCCGCCACGTGTAGAATTTTCTTCACAACCCACCCTTCTCCATGTTTAGCGGTAAGCAAGACGAAGCCGAGAGCGGCCGGCTTGCGCCAACCCGCTCTCGGCCACACTTTCATCAGGACTTGTCAGAGGCGTATTCGTAGTTGTAATAGGCGTAACTGCCATTACCGTAATAACTGGACGCGCGCTTCTCGACGCCGTTGAAAATGGCGCCCTTCAACTCGATTCCGTTCTGCGCAAAGCGGCGAATAGTCAATTCGATCTCCTTGGCAGGGTTCACACCAAAGCGAGTCACGATCAAGTTAATGGCTGCTTCACGCCCAACGATCGCGGCGTCAGTGACAGCGAGTAGCGGCGGTGTATCGATGATTACCACGTCGTACATCTGACTCAACTGCGTCATGAGTTCTCTGAAATTGGCATGCATCAACAGCTCTGACGGGTTGGGCGGCACCTGCCCACGACTGATGAAGTGCAGATTTTCGACTTCGAGTTTATGGATCGCCTGCTCGACACTGCAGCGCTTGGCCAGCAGGTCCGACAAGCCATTGCTGACCGGCGTTGCCAGGGTTTTGTGCAGATGACCTTTACGCATATCGGCGTCGACCAGCACGACTTTCTGCCCGCCTTGCGCAATGACGGCGGCAAGGTTCGAGGAAACGAAAGTTTTGCCGACCTCCGGGCTCGGGCCGGAAATCATGATGCGGTTGTTGGTTGCATCCAGTCCGGCAAAATGCAGACAGGTTCGCAGGCTGCGTATCGACTCGATGGACAAATCCGTCGGGTTGCTCTGCGCCAACAGAAACGCCTGGCGATTCTTGTCATCGTTCGCCCGGGGCTTCTTGTTGTCTTCTTCCTGTTGCAGCGAGCTGTACGGAATGGACGCATAGACCGGCAGGCCGAGCTGTTCAATGGCTTCGGGGCCCTCAATGCCTCTACTGAGCGATTTGCGCAGCAGTACTAAAGCGACACCGACGAATGCACCGAGAAAAGTCGCAATCAGGACAATCAAGGCTTTGCGTGGCTTGACCGGGTTTGTCCTGTCGACATCTGCGGTATCGATCAACCGTGCATTACCCACCGCACCGGCCCGGACAATGTCCAGTTCCTGGGATTTATTCAGCAGTTGGGTATAGATCTGCGTGGCGACCTCCACATCCCGAGTCAGGTTCAAAAGCTCTTGTTGGGTAGCCGGAAGACCCTGGACCTTTTTCTCCAGACCGCGTCGCTGACTGTTCAAATCCGCCATTTGCGCCATCAAGGCACGATAGGTCGGGTGCTCCCTGGTGAACTTGCGATCCATCTCCGCCTGCTGCAGTTTCAAATCGGAGATACGGGTATCCAGGACCACAATCTGTTCCAGCACCGACTTGGTCTCGAGGGAGATATTTACCGTGTTGCCGCCGGTTTGATAGCTGTTCAGCGCATTGCTGGCCTTGGCCAGGTCTTGCTTGACTTGCGGCAGTTGCGCCTGCAGGAAATCAAGACTCTGGGCTGCTTCGGCAGAGGTGCGTTGCACGTTCTGCTGCACATAGAGCGCTGACACCTTGTTCAGAATCTTGACCGCCAGGGCGGAGTCGGTGCTGGCCAGGGCCAGGTTGATGATGCCCGACTCCTTGCCCTGCTCGGAGACTTCAATGACGTCCTGGTAATTCTGGATAGTGACGATTCGAGGATTGCGAACGACCTCGAATTCAGTACCCGGATTCGCCGTCAGGGTCGCGACGCAAACAGTCACCCCGTTTTGTGCGATTTCTTCTCCCGCGGCGCCATCCACCAGCAAGACACCGTCGTCATTGAACAGTTTGAATCGTTGCTGTTCTGCGGCAACCAGCTTGAGTTTTTTACCCAGCAGTTCGTCAGGCAGGTTGAGCTTTACGATTTCAAGACGCTCGCCGCCCCATGCATAGCTGTCCATGCCGAAACGCGCAGGCGCCACACTGTCAGCGGTAGCTCCCTTGTAGCGCCTGGCCAGGAAACCACCGACCACAGGGAATGTATTGGGTGTTATCTGAATATCCAGGTGCAGATCATCGACTGTTTTGCCGATGATCGCCCGGGACTTGATAATGCCGATCTCGGTAGCTGCCGGGGATTGCCCACCGAGCATGCTGCTGATATCGGAGAAGCCCAGCATGTCGTTCTTTTTCGGTTCGACCTGCACTAACGCATTAGCCAGATACACCGGAGGGGCTAATACCGAATACGCGACACCGCTCACCATGAACGCTCCGGTGATGGCGCCTATCAACCATTTATGATCAATCAACGTGCCTAGCAGACCGAGAAGATCAATCTCGTCTCTATCTTTTGCCCGGGTACTGAGTACTGACGGTAACTGCATAATGTCTATTCTTTTACCATTATCACTAATCTGGAATTCATCCATCATCCGAGGCGCTGTGCCCATGAGCACACGGCATCTTTAATCAATGCATGGGCATGGACAAAAGCAGCTTTTCCTTGACGATACGGATCCTTGATTTCTCGCTCACTCTGCCACTTGCCCAGAAGAAACACTTTGCCCCGCGCGTGCGGTGCAACTTTCAGTACATCCGCTACATGGCCCTTTTCCATGACAAGGATAAGATCGGATTCATCGACAATGGCTGAAGTAATCTGGCGCGCCCGAAACGCTTGAGCGCAGAGCCCTTGCTCTTCCAGCAACTGGCGGGCGTTGCTTTCCATAGACTCGCCTGCCCGCGCGTGCAAGCCCGCGGAGGTCACGACGATAGGTGAAGGTTCCAGTGCGTTGCGCAGCAACAGTTCGGCAGTGGGGCTTCGACAAATATTGCCAACGCAAACGATAAGAATATTTCTGAACAAGGCTACTTTCCCCGTAGTGTGTCGATTTGGCCAATCTATCGCGGGGATATGAGTGAACCGACAGGTCGGTCCCGCATTCAGAGATGGATCAATGTTGTTGATGCAAGTGTATTAGATACCACGACTCACAAATAACGCCCAAGCAGAATAGCCGGACTAAAAATAACGACGGCGCCGCTACTGATAATTACCAGACAAAAAATAACATTTCACTTCACTCACCCTCACCTACAGGCAAATCGGTCTTATGGATTGAATGAACTCCGCCTTGCCCCTCCAGTCTGATTCATTGCAGGACTACAGTATTACCTCAGGAACGTCCAACAAGACAATGACAAATTTCAAACTGTTTACCGCCTCGTTTGTTTTCGTATCCGGCATACTCAATCAGGCTTATGCCAGTGACACTTTTCCGGCGCTGAAAGAAGAAAACAGCACAATAGGTATTCAAGTAAAGATTCAAAACTTCACCGCCACCGACGCCCGGCAGATCAAAGAGGCCGGTTTCGGTTTCGTGCGTTTTGGCGTATGGACCAACAGCCTGGCAAACCCTGCGTATCAAACCCGGATCAAGGAAGCCTTTGCTGCCGCCGGGTCGGCTGACCTGCCGGTGTTGATGACCGTTCGCTCTACGGTGGCTCTAACCAACAGCACCAACAGCGGCAGCCGGGATCTGGCCAGCGCTGGAGAGTCGTTCGCCCATTCCGTCATCAATCTGGAAAACACCTACCACAGTCAACTTGTGGCCATTGAAATCTGGAATGAACCCGATTTGTCGAAATATTGGCCCACAGGCGATTTTGAGCAGACGTTTGTCCCTTTCATGAGTGCCGTATGCAACTCGTTGAGCAAGCGCGATTACTCGACGCCAATGATCGGTTTTGGATTTGCAAAGGCGCCGACCGCAATCTCCAAGTCGAGCGTCGCGCTGACCAGGATTGTCAACGATCATCCACAGTGCCTGACTGCGGTCTCGTATCACCCCTATGGGATGTCGCACAGTGAAATCAGCCGGACCCAGGCGTACATCCTGGATACTTTCCATGTACCCGGTGTCATTTCCGAATGGGGCGTGCCGTCGCTCACACGCATCGGCGGAACTACTGGCCAGGCATCAAGGATCACAGGATTTATTGCAGGCATCAAAAAGCTGGACGTACCGCTGACCTCGATTTACGAATGGAAAAACACCGATTCAGGAAGCAACGACCGCGAGAAGAACTTTGGTTTGATGACATCGGATGGCAAGCCCAAGCCAGCGGCAACTGCCGCACAAGCGCTGTTGAAATAACCGGCGTTTCAGACGGATATGAACTCTGCGCCTGGGCAGACAGGCGCAAGGCGGGAGGGGCTGCCCAAGCGTCAACGGTCAGTTGCTTTGAACCTGCCGGGCGATTCGGCATCTTATTGATCAATACCAGGCCCCTCCTTTCCAGCAGCCGTTTTCAAGTTGTTGCCGCAGGGGCTATCGATACACGTACGCGCCCTTGAGTGGCTGTCAGCGCTCGGGTAATGTCACCAGACCCATAGGACAGAGCACGCCCATGACTTCCAAGCTGGAACAACTTAAACAAATGACGACCGTGGTTGCCGACACCGGCGACTTCGAAGCTATCGCTCGCGTCAAACCCGTGGACGCCACCACCAACCCGTCGCTGCTGCTCAAGGCTGCGGCCATTCCCGCTTATGCCGAGCTGTTGAACGCTTGCGTCAGTGACTGCAAGGGCGATGTCGGCCTGGCCAGCGACCGTTTCGGCGTGGCGGTGGGCCAAGAGATCCTCAAGGTGATTCCGGGGCGTATTTCCACCGAAGTGGATGCACGCCTGTCATTCGACACTGATGCCGTGTTAACCCGTGCGCATCGACTGATCGAGCTGTACGAACAGGCCGGCATTGGCCGTGACCGCGTACTGATCAAGATCGCTTCGACCTGGGAAGGCATCCGCGCTGCCGAGATCCTCGAAAAGGAAGGCATCCAGACCAACCTGACCCTGCTGTTCTCCTTCGCCCAGGCCGCCGCCTGTGCCGATGCCGGGGTGTTCCTGATTTCGCCGTTCGTGGGGCGCATCTACGACTGGTACAAGAAAGCCAATGGAAACGACTACACCGGCGCGGATGACCCGGGCGTGCAGTCGGTGACCCGTATCTACAACTACTACAAGGCCAATGACTACAAGACCGTGGTCATGGGCGCGAGCTTCCGCAACCTCGGCCAGATCGAGCAACTGGCCGGCTGCGACCGCCTGACCATCAGCCCGGACCTGATCGACAAGCTCGCGGCGGATACGGGCAAGCTGGAGCGCAAGCTCGCTCCTGGACATGCTGGTGAAGCTCGCCTGAGCCTCAATGAAGCGCAGTTCCGCTGGTTGTCCAACGAGGATGCGATGGCGACCGAAAAGCTGGCCGAGGGGATTCGTCAGTTTGCCCGGGATCAGGAAAAGCTCGAGGCTTTGCTGCAAGCCAAGCTGTGACCTGAGCTGGTGTAATGCAAAAAGGGCGAACCCTGGTGGGTTCGCCCTTTTTTGTGTCTGGAAGGACAGGTTGATCTCGCGAAAATGAGCGGTGACTGTGCTGCCGCCTTCGCGGGCAAGCCCGCTCCCACAGTGTCCGTGTCGAACTCACATTTTGTAGGGCACGCCAAACCTGTGGGAGCGGGCTTGCCCGCGAAGGCGTCCGGACAGGCACCCATTTTCTCAGAGGATCAGTGACGCTCCAGCGCATTCACCAGGTCATGAAACGCTTCACGATTGTGGTCGTTCAGGCCCATGAGGATCTTGTGCGCTTCGAGCACCTTGATCCGCACCACTTCTTCCGACTGATCCTGGTCTGGAAGGTCGTCCAGGCACTCAGGGCACGGCACGGGCTGGTCAACGATGTTGAACACTTGCTCGAAGCCCATGGACTGCAGCAGACGGGTGATGTCTTCGTGGGTGGTGACGACGGTCGGCAACAGGCCGACCTTCTGCCGCGACAGGATCGACAACTTGGCCAGCAAGCCAAGGGTGGTGCTGTCGATGCTGCGGGTTTCGGTCAGGTCGATCACGATCGCGTTGAAATTCAACGCGGTGAAGATCCGCTCAATAGTCGCATCCAACGCCGAACACAGGGTCAGGCGAACTTCACCGACGAACTTCAGGACGAAGGTGCCGTCCTGCTCGGCGAACTGGATTCTACCGGTACTCATTGAAGATTCCTGCTCAACACCAACAGGGCGATATCATCCGGCATCTCCCCTAGCGTGGCCAATCCAAAAACCTGCCGCAGCCCATCCAGGGTGCCGCCCGCAGCCTTGACCCGTTGGGGCAACGCCGCCTCTTTCTCTTTGAGTGTCGGTTCTGGCAAAAGGTCCAGAATGCCATCAGACATCAGCGTCAGGCTGAACGTCGGTGGCAGCTCCAGCACGTGATCTTCGTAGGTGGCTTCGTTGAAGAGTCCCACTGGCAGACCGCGCCCTTCCAGATAACGAACACTGTCTGGCGTGTACAACACTGGCAACGGCAGATGACCGCCGATGCTATAGGTCAACAAACCTGTCTCCTCGTCGATGACTCCACCGACCATTGTGACGTGTTTACCCAGCTTACAGCTGATCAGGCCCCGGTTGATATGACCCAGAACCTCTGAAGGCTTGAATTCCGGCAGGGTGCCGCTGCGCCTGGATTCGAACAGCAAGCGCGTGGTCATGAACTTCAGCAGCACGGTGACGAAGGCTGAAGAGGCGCCATGCCCGGAAACATCCGCCAGGTAGAACGCAACCCGGCGCTCGTCGACCCGAAAATAGTCGACGAAATCACCCGACAGGTACAGCGACGGGATGATCTGGTGAGCAAACTTGAACTCGTCGATGGTCCAGGGGCTGACCGGCAGCATGTTCATCTGCACCTGGCGACCGGCGTTCTGGTCTTCCTGGAGCAGATTGAGGCTGGCTTCGAGCTCGCGGTTGGCCTTTTCCAGCTTCTCGCGGTAGCGCTGGTTCTCCAGCAGCAGGCGCGCACGATCCAGGGCCCGGCGCACCGAGTGCTCAAGCACGGCCAGATCTTCGAGTGGCTTGATCAGGTAGTCGGCCGCGCCCAGGCGCAGGGCCTCGACCGCGTCGTTCATCACTCCGGCACCCGATACCACGATCACCGGCGTTTGCGACGAGCGTTCGGTGACCTGACGGATGAGTTCGAGTCCGCCCATCTGCGGCATGCGCAGATCGCAGATGACCAAGTCGGGCTTGTCTTGCTCGAATACCTGAAGTCCCTGCTGGCCATTGCTGGCCTGCAAGACGCTGAAACCACTGTCTTCCAAATAGGCGGCGAGGCTCGCGCGCACTACTTCGTCATCATCGATTATCAGCAGCGTGGCACTGGTTTTTGGCATGTGGGCAAACGGCGCCAGAATTAGGTTGGCGTAGCAGGAGGGGCATTTTACCCGGCTCGAACTACTGGATTCGCTTTCTAGCCTCTCTGCTGCACCGCTTTCGAGCATTTGCCCTATTCACATGTACACCAGAGGTGCCCTTCTAAGGCGCAGACGGTACTCCCATCCGCGAAGCGTTTCAAGCTCACGCCGATGGTCGCTTGACGTCAACACTTGTCAAATCACCGGGAGTTATAAGAACCATCAAAACCGTAACCCAATGGAAGGATCAAACCCATGGGTAAAACCCGTCGGGACTACGGTGAAAAGCGCGATTTCATTCGCCCCGGCAAAACAAAAAGGCGGCCATATGGCCGCCTTTCCTGTATTACAGGCCGAAATCAGAAATCGTCTTCAACCTGTCCGTCCTTGACCTTGAACTCACGGTTCTGCAAGTACGCATTGCGGATGAAGGTGTACTTGTCGCCGCTGATCAGCTTCTCGCTCGACAACAGGCTGGCACGGGTGTCGACAACGTTCAGACCGAAAACCGAATTTCGCACCGGCACGTCGTTGATATAACGATACGGGCCGGTATAACCATCGACGTATTTCGATGGCGCGTCACGCAAGGTGCTAGGACCGAGCAACGGCAGCATCACGTAGGGACCACTGCCTAGCCCCCAATAACCAAGGGTCTGGCCGAAATCTTCGTCATTTCGTTGCAGGCCCATCTTCGTGCCGACATCAAAGAAGCCCAGCAGGCCGAACGTGGTGTTGAAGAGCAGGCGCGCGGTATCGACACCGGCAGCAGCCGGTTTGACCTGCAGCAGGTTGTTGGCAAGGTTGGTGACATCACCGACGTTGCGGAACATGTTGTGAATGCCGTCTTCGAGGAACTGCGGGGTGACAAACTCATAGCCTTGCGCCAACGGCTTCAGGCCGTAGGTATCGACGAAGTCATTGAACTCGAAGATCGGGCGGTTGACGCTTTCCCAAGGATCTTCTTCCGTTGCTGCCTGGGCAGTGAACGGAACCAGCAACACGCTGGCACACACACATATCTTGGCTAGATGATTGCTCCAGCGCATAGAAAAAACTCCTTGGACTGTACTGGCCCGGGCGCCTGGCCCGGACAACAAGCTGGCAAGTATAAGACGGAAACAGCGTTTCGGGCATATGAACGGACCACACTGGCACAAATTGGCACCAAATGTGACCGATTAGCATCTTTGTAACTCAACTGTCACTGTGCCCCGCTAGCGTTGAGGCTATTTCAGGGACGCTGACATGCCACAAGCCCAAGCCTTGCCCCAGACCGCACCCAGCCTGACCGCCGTATTGTTTGGCCTCAGTGGCTGCCTGGTGGATTTCGGCGCACGCGCACAGCGCCACGACAGCCCTCTGGCCGAATACGCGCAAGTCACACCGGGAGCACTGGACAGCCTGAGCAGCCTGCAGCGCCAGCAAGTTCCCTGCGCATGGCTCGATGAACTCCCCCTCGCCGTCAGCCATGCCTTGGCCTGCGCTCTGCCGCAATGGGTGAAACCTGCGCAACATCCAGCATCACTCAATCCATGGCCCGCACCGAACGCCTGCTGGCAAGCGTTGATGTCGTTGAATGTCGAACGGCTGGACGGCTGCGTGCTGGTCAGTGGCGAGCCGCGATTGCTGCAATCGGCGCTCAATGCCGGTCTATGGACCATCGGCCTGGCATCCTGCGGCTCACTGTGCGGCCTGCCCCCCGAGCAATGGCAGGCGTTGAGCCCCCAGGAGCGCGACAGCAAACGCGCCAGGGCGACCATGCAACTGTTTGGCCTGGGCGTGCACTCGGTGATCGATCACCTTGGTGAACTCGACACCTGCCTGGCCGATATCAACCTGCGTCGACTCAAGGGCGAAAAGCCCTGACCGAGATCATGCAGTTTGTACGCGAGTGGATTAATCTAAAGGTCAGCCATAGACCTTTGTCGTAACGTTACGGTCTATGCCAGTGCCTATCGATAAAAGGAAGACCGTCATGCCTGCCCGCGAACTGCAAGAACAGCTCAATGCCCTGCGCGAGCAATTGGAACAGAACCCTCCGCTGTCCGAATCAGAGCGCGAGAACCTGCACGAACTGATGCAACAGATCGAACTCAAGCTTGAGCTCGAAACCAAGACTCAGGACTCCAGCCTCGCCGACGGCGTCAACCTGGCCGTGGAGCGCTTTGAGCTCGAACACCCGACCCTCGCCGGCACCCTGCGCAACATCGGGCAGGCCTTGGCCAACATGGGGATCTGAATCAGGTAGAAGCACTGTAGGAGCGAGCCTGCTCGCTCCTACACCTACAGGGGGGGGTTACTGGCGGGCCAGACGATGGTTCGGCAGTTGCGCTTCTTCCGTGCTGCGATACGGATTGATATCCAGCCCGCCCCGGCGCACATAACGCGCATACACCGTCAATTTCTCGGGTTTGAGCAACCGCTGCAGGTCGAGAAAGATCCGCTCCACACACTGCTCATGGAAATCCGAGTGCTGGCGGAAGCTGACGATGTACTCCAGCAGACTCGCGTGATCGAGCGCCGCGCCGCGATACTCCACCGCCACGCTGCCCCAGTCCGGCTGGCTGGTCACCGGGCAATTGGATTTGAGCAAGTGGCTGTGCACGCTCTCTTCGACAATGCGCGATTCATCACAACGCAGCAGCTCAGGGCGCGGATGCTCGTAGTTGCTGACGCTGATATCCTGCTCATCGATGCACACCCCCGGCAACGCCACCACACCTTCAGCCTCGACATCCTTGAGGCTGCGAATGCGCACGCCCACCGGCTTGCCGGCAGCAGCCGACAAGTCCTTGACCAGCGTCGCTTCCAGGCTCGCCGTATCGGCAAAGGGGGTCTGGTTCAGCGAGTTGAGGTACAGCTTGAACGACTTCGACTCGATGATGTTCGGCGAATCCGCCGGGATGCTGAACTCGCCGATCGCCACCACCGGCTTGCCCGACGGCAACAGCCAGGACAGTTCAAAGCAGTTCCAGAAGTCCACGCCCTTGTAAGGCAGGGTTTGCGCCGTCAGGCCCAGTTCGGCCCATTTCGCGGTGCGCGGGATCGGGAACAGCAGGGACGGCGTGTAAGTGGCGATGTATTCGCTGGATTTGCCCAGCGGCGAGTGTTCGGCTGCGGGATGCATGGCGGAAACCTGTCTGAAGAATCAGCCGATTCTACCAGCCTTTGAGTGCTTACTGACTGACAGACACTTTGCCGACCATGCCAGCCTGGTAATGCCCGGGAATGTTGCAGGCAAATTCCAGGCTGCCGGCGCGGCTGAAGGTCCAGGTCAGCTCAGCGGTCTTGCCCGGTTCGACCAACACGCTATTGGGGTCGTCATGCTTCATGGCATGCCCTTGCGAGGCGTGCTCCATCGCGGCCATGGTGTTGTGGTCCATTTCCTTCATGCCGGTAGGTGTCAGCATGCCGCTTTGCTGCATCTGCAACATTTCCTGCTGGTGGCGGGCATGCATCGCCGCGTCCCCCAAGTTGAACTCGTGCAGTAACTGGCCTTTATTCACCAGCACGAAGCGCACGGTTTCCCCGGCTTTGATGTCAATGGACTGCAGATTGAAGGACATGTCTCTCATCACCACCTCAACGCTGCGGGTCGCCTTGTTCGCCGGCGCGGGTTGACCGAAATCGTAGGCAGGTGCCGGACCGGCCCATACCGGCGAGCTCAACGCCAGCAAACAAGCGACTTGCATCAGGGATTTGCGAAAAAACATCGTCGTACTCCAACAAGGTAAGGCTCGGCTTGGGGAAAACTCTAAACTGCTGGCACTGCCTGTAACCTGACAGCCAGATTACAACTTTGTAAGGTTGAGCTGCATCAAGGCCACCCACGGTATAAAGCGTTCGTACCATCTTGATAGAGTCGCCCATGAAACTGCTGATCGTCGAAGACCAACACAAAACCGGCCTATACCTGCGCCAGGGCCTGACCGAGGCCGGGTTCAATACGGAACTGGTAGCCGACGGCAGCACCGGCCAGCAATTGGCCCTCAGCGGCGATTACGCCCTGCTGATCCTCGACGTGATGCTGCCCGGTCGCGATGGCTGGCAGATTCTGCAGGCGGTGCGCAGCGCCGGCCTCGACACCCCGGTACTTTTTCTGACGGCGCGGGACGCGGTGGATGACAGGGTTCATGGCCTGGAACTGGGTGCCGACGACTATCTGGTCAAGCCGTTTGCCTTCTCCGAACTGCTGGCCCGGGTTCGCAGCCTGTTGCGTCGTGGCAGCGTTGCCCCACAGGAGACCAGCCTGCATCTGGCCGACTTGCGCCTGGACCTGATCCGCCGCCGGGTTGAACGCAGCGGCCAGCGTATCGACCTGACCGCCAAGGAATTCGCTCTGCTGGAAATGCTCCTGCGCCGCCAGGGTGAAGTCCTGCCCAAGTCACTGATCGCGTCCCAGGTGTGGGACATGAATTTCGACAGTGACACCAACGTCATCGAAGTGGCGATCCGCCGTTTGCGCCTGAAGATCGACGATGAATTCCCCAACAAGTTGATCCACACCGTGCGCGGCATGGGTTATGTCCTTGAAGAGCGCCCAACCTGATGCGCCGACTGTCCTTGAGCAGCCGCCTGGCGCTGCTGTTTGCCGCGTGCACCGCCGTGGTGTCGTTGTTCGCCGGGGTGTTGTTCAGTCGCGCCAGCGAGGCGCACTTTGTTGAGTTGGACCAGCAGTTGCTGGACGGCAAATTGATCGGTGTGCGCCGCGCCCTTCAGGACCTGCACTCGAGCACCAGCGAAACAAGATTAGCCGACGAGCTCAGCCGCCAGGCCGATCTGTCCCTGCGCATCACCGGCAGTGATGGCCAGCGCCGGTATGAGAGTTCGACGCAGCTGCCGCAAGCGTTACCGCGCCAGCCGGGATTGTTCACGGTGAGCCACGAGGGCACCGCGTATCGCGTCCTCAATGCACCGCTCTACCCGGAACAGGCCAACTCGCCACAACTGACGCTGTTGCTGGATATCACCCATCACCAGCACTTTCTGCAACGCATGCAGCACTTGATCTGGCTGACCGTCGGCTTGTCGGCCCTGGCCACCGCGCTGCTCGGTGCCTGGGCGGCGCGCAGGGGGTTGCGGCCATTGCGACGGATGAGCACGATCGCCGGTGGCGTATCCGCGCAATCGCTGAGCTCACGTCTGCCGGAAGAAAACATGCCGCCGGAACTGGCGGAAATGGCCCACAGCTTCAACGCCATGCTCGGACGTCTCGACGACTCTTTTCAGCGGCTCTCAGCCTTCTCTGCCGACATCGCCCATGAGCTGCGCACACCACTGTCGAACTTGCTGACCCACACCCAGGTTACCCTCACCCGCCCTCGCCCCATCGAGGACTACCGTGAAGCATTGCACAGTAACCTGGAAGAACTGCAATGGATGGCGCAACTGGTCAACGACATGCTGTACCTGGCCAAGGCGGACCACGGGTTGTTGGTGCCCACACACCAATCGCTGGAGCTGGCGGAAGAAGCGGACCTGCTGCTGGAGTTTTTCGCGCCGCTGGCGGAAGACACCAGGGTTACGCTTGGCCGCGAGGGCCATGGGCGAATAGAAGGCGACCGCAGCATGTTGCGTCGGGCACTGTCGAATCTGCTGGACAATGCCCTGCGGTTTACCCCGGTCGACGGCCAGGTACGCTTGCGTATCGCCGAGCAACCGAAGCAGTTGAGCATCATTGTGGAAAACAGCGGCGAAGGAGTTTCAGCGCAGCTGCTGCCACGGTTGTTCGACCGTTTCTACCGAGCCGATCCGGCGCGTCATGAAGGCAGCAGCGAGCATGCGGGGTTGGGGCTGGCGATTACCCAGTCGATCGTGCGGGCCCATGGCGGGCAGATTCGTTGCGAATCGGAGAATGGATGGACGCGGTTTGTGATTGAGTTGCCAAAGGGGGAATGAGGCCGGTAGGGCCGGCCTCATCGCTGGCAAGTCGGATCGCCGCTCCGCAGCTCCCCAATGGAATCACACATTTGTGCACAACACCGGCCCCTGTGGGAGCCGGCCTGCCGGCGATCGCGGTATCAGCGCTTACGAATAGCGCAACGCATGAGCCGGTTCGATCTTCGCCGCGCGCCAGGCCGGGTACACCGTCGCCAGGAAGCTGAGGATGAAACCCGCCGAGCAGATCAGCGCCACGTCCGCCCCTTGCAACTCAGACGGCAGGTTGCTGACGAAGTACACATCGGAACTGAAGATGTGCTGCCCGCTGACCCGTTCGATCCAGCCCACCAGCGCGCTGACGTTCAGCGCCGCAATCACACCGAGCACGCCACCGATCAAGGTGCCGACAATGCCGATCACCGTGCCCTGCACCATGAAGATAGCCATGATCTGCCGTGGCGTGGCGCCGATGGTGCGCAGGATCGCGATGTCCGCGCCCTTGTCGTTCACGACCATGATCAGGGTGGCGATGATATTGAACGCCGCCACCGCGACAATCATCAGCAACAACAGGCCGATCATGGTCTTTTCCATCTTCATCGCACTGAACAGGCTGCCCTGGGTGTGGGTCCAGTCGTCAGCCTTGTAGGCGGCGCCCAGGCCCGTGGCGATATCGCTCGACACTTGCGGCGCAGCGTACAGATCCTTCACCGCCAGACGCACGCTTTGCACCTGATTCGGTTCCCAGCGCTGCATCTGCGCGGCATCGGCCATGTGGATCAAGGCCATCGAGCCATCAAGCTCGGCACCGACCTTGAACACACCGACCACGTTCAAACGCTGCATGCGCGGGGTAATGCCCCCCGGTGCAGTGCTGACTTCCGGCACGATCAGGGTGATTTTGTCACCAACATTCAAGCGGAAGCGACGCGCCGTGATCTCACCGATCACCACGCCGAACTCGCCCGGTTTCAGGGCATCGAGACGCCCCTGGACAATGTGTTGGGCGACGATCGACACCTGGCCTTCCAGCGCCGGATCGATGCCGCTGACCTGGATCGGCTGCATCGTGCCCTTGTAGGACAACATGCCTTCCATTTCGGTGAACGGCACGGCCGCTGTCACTTGCGGATTTTTCATCGCGGCCGCCGCAACGGGCTGCCAGTCACTGATCGGGTTGACGCCGACGATGGTCGCGTGCGGCACCATGCCGAGGATGCGCGAGCTCATTTCGCGCTGGAAGCCGTTCATCACCGACAACACCACGATCATCGCCAGCACGCCGAGGGCGAGGCCGATCATCGAGGTCATCGAGATGAAGGAAACAAAGCGATTGCGGCGCTTGGCGCGGGTATAGCGCGTGCCGATAAAGATCGATAACGGTCTGAACATTCGCTGGGGCACCGTATAAAAATAAAAGACCCGGCGCACATTCCAGCACGCCGGGTTACAGCCAATCAGATGGGCGTGAGGCAACCTTCCTGCAAGTGCAGGACGCGATCCATCTGGCGGGCCAGGTTCATGTCGTGGGTCACCACCAGAAACGCCGTACGCATCGAGGTGCTGAGCTCCAGCATCAAGTCCTGAATGCCCTGGGCGGTGTGGGAGTCGAGGTTGCCGGTCGGCTCGTCGAGCATCACCAGGCCAGGTTTGTTCACCAGGGCACGGGCAATGGCCACGCGCTGACGTTCACCACCGGACAATTCGGCCGGCTTGTGCTCCAGGCGATGGCCCAGCCCTACCCGCTCCAGCAATGCCGTGGCCCGTTGACGCGCCTCCGGGATCGCGGTCTTGCCGATCAGCAGCGGCATGCAGACGTTTTCCAGGGCGGTGAATTCCGGCAGCAAGTGGTGGAACTGGTAGACGAAACCGAGTGAGCGGTTGCGCAACAGGCCGCGATTTTTCTCGCTGAGGGCGGAAAGTTCTTCACCATCGAGCCAGACGCTGCCCTGGGTCGGCGTATCGAGACCGCCCAACAGGTTGAGCAAGGTACTTTTGCCCGAACCCGAGGTGCCGACGATCGCCACGCGCTCCCCCGGGTGCAACTCCAGTTGCAGGCCGGCCAACACTTGCACCGACTCCGGGCCCTCCTCGTAGGATTTGCCCAGGTTGCGGCAGCTCAAGATTGCTTTTTCACTCATGCGTGACTCACTCATAACGTAGCGCCTGCGCAGGCTGGGTGCGCGCGGCACGCCAGGCTGGATACAGGGTGGCGAGGAAACTCAGGACCAGCGCGGCGCCGCAGACCATCAAGACGTCCTGGCTCTGCACCTGCGACGGCAGGTAATCGATGAAGTACACGTCGGCGTTGAGGAATTTATGCCCGATCAGGCCTTCCAGCGCCGAGATCGCGGCGCTGACGTTCAGCGCGGCGAAGATTCCGACCACGGCACCAATGGCCGTACCGACCACGCCGATGACCGTGCCCTGGACCATGAACGTGCGCATGATCGTGCCCGGCGTGGCGCCCAGGGTGCGCAGGATCGCGATGTCGCCTTTCTTGTCGTTCACCACCATCACCAGCGTGGAAATGATGTTGAACGCAGCGACGGCGACGATCAGCAGCAACAGCAGGCCTATCATGGCTTTTTCCATGCGGATCGCCTGATACAGGTTGCCGTGGGTGCGGGTCCAGTCACGGGCGTAGTAGCGATCTTCACCCAGTTCCCGGGCGATGCTCCACGCGGTACGCGGGGCCTGGAACAGGTCATCGAACTTCAGGCGCAGGCCTTGCACCTGGTCCGGCTTCCAGCGATGCAGCCGCGCCAGGTCCTGAAGGTTGGTAACGCCCAGGTAGCCGTCGATCTCGCCGGCGCCGACATGGAAGATGCCGACCACGGTAAAGCGCTTCATGCGCGGGAACATCCCGGCCGGGGTCACGGTGACTTCCGGGGCGACAAAGGTCAGCTTGTCGCCGATGGCCGCACCGAGCTTGGCGGCGGCCTTGTCGCCGATGACGATGCCGAATTCGCCCGGGACCAGGTCGTCGAGTTTGCCCTGCAGCATGAAGCGGTCGATGATCGACACCTGGCGCTCCAGCGCCGGATCGATGGCGTTGAGCAGGACTTTCGAGACCTTGCCGTTGTTGGTCAGCAAGCCCTGCATCTGGGTGAACGGCGCAACGGCCGTCACCTGCGGGTTCTGCTTGACCTTGGCGGCCAGGCTTTGCCAGTCATTGACCGGCTCGCCGGACTCGATGGTCGCGTGGGGCACCATGCCCAGCACACGGGTGCGCATCTCATGATCGAAGCCGTTCATGACCGACAAGACCACGATCATCACGACCACGCCTAGGGCGAGCCCGATCATCGAAGTCAGGGAAATGAACGACACGAAGTGATTGCGACGCTTTGCACGGGTGTAACGCGTGCCTATAAATACGAAGAGAGGTCTGAACATGTCGGGGCTTGTTCGGAGGGAAAAGGAACGTCCTTGTGGCGGGGGTCGAAAACCAGCTTTACACTCAGACCACCGCCGCTACCATGGGTTCGCCATGTCGACATTAGATGAAGAAGATCGCCGCGAATACTACCGTATCGAGGACACGATCGCACTGGAAATTCGGCCCCTGTCCGCTCTCGAAGCCGCAGGACAGGAAGTGTTGCAGGATGCTTCCCCGCTCTTCAACCTGCTCAGCGAACTGCACCTGAGCGAATTCGAGTCGCAACACCTGTTGCGCCAGATCAGCGAACGCGACCGCAACACCGCAGCGTTCCTCAAATCCCAGAATAAACGCATCGACTTGCTCAGCCAAGTGATCGCCATCACCTTGCTCGGCCAGATCGGCGAACCGCAGCCTGTCGTCATCTCCGAGGGCGGTATCGAATTTCAACATCCAACACCTATCGACACCGGCGCTCACCTGTCGGTCAAACTGGTATTGATGCCCCAAGCCCTGGGTTTGTTGCTGCGGGCTCGCGTTACCCATTGCGACCGCAAGGGCGATGGTTATGACGTCGGCACCGAGTTCGAACACCTGACCGATGCCCAGCGCCAACTGCTGGCACGCCACATCTTGCACAAGCAGGCCCAGGAACGACGCCTGGCCCGCGAACACAACGAATCAGGCATTTAACTTAAGGAACAACCGTGACCCTCATCTACGGCCATCGCGGCGCCAAGGGCGAAGCACCGGAAAACACCCTGACCAGTTTTCAGGAGTGCCTCAAGCACGGCGTGCGCCGTTGCGAACTGGACCTGCACCTGTCCAGGGACGGCGAACTGATGGTCATCCATGACCCGACCCTCAAGCGCACCACCGACCGACGCGGCAAGGTCGCCGAGCACCCGGCGGCTGACCTGGTCACTTACGACGCGCGCAAGGGCGGCCCGGGCTGGATCAAACCCTGCCCGATTCCGACCCTGGAAGAACTGTTCGAGAAGTGCGACTTCGACCACTGGCAACTGGAAGTCAAAAGCGCGTCACGCACCCGCGCGGCGACCACCGTGCTGGCGATTCGCGAAATGGCGCAACGCCATGGCGTGATGGACAAGGTGACCATCACCTCAAGTTCGCGGGAAGTGTTGAAAGCGGCGCTGGACCTGGTGCCGGACGTTTCACGAGGGCTGGTTGCCGAATACGCCTGGCTCGACCCGCTGAAGGTCGCGCAAAGCTACGGCTGTGAAATTCTGGCGTTGAACTGGACCCTGTGCACGCCGGAACGCCTGCAGAAGGCGCAGCGTCAGGGGCTGCATGTGTCGGTATGGACCGTCAACGAGCCTGCGCTGATGCGCAGACTCGCCGACTTCGGCGTTGACAGCCTGATTACAGACTTTCCCGGTTTGGCCAGCGCCACGCTCGAGAATTGCTGAAATCGGTCTCCCCGGCCGGCTCAGGCCACCGGCCGGAGCCCGTCAAAAAAGCCGGTTGAGGCCGTCGTACGCGGCGACCCGATAGGCTTCGGCCATGGTCGGGTAGTTGAACGTGGTGTTGACGAAGTACTTCAACGTGTTCAGTTCGCCCGGCTGGTTCATGATCGCCTGACCGATGTGCACGATTTCCGACGCCTGATAACCGAAGCAGTGAACGCCCAGCACTTCAAGGGTTTCCCGGTGGAACAGGATCTTCAGCATGCCCTGAGGCTCGCCGGCGATCTGCGCACGCGCCATGCTCTTGAAGAACGCCTTGCCCACTTCATACGGCACTTTGGCCTGGGTCAGTTCCTGCTCGTTCTTGCCGATCGAGCTGATCTCCGGAATGGTGTAGATCCCGGTCGGCACATCGTTGACGAAACGCCAGCTGCCGTTGTCGACGATGCTGCCAGCGGCCGAACGACCCTGGTCATGGGCGGCACTGGCCAGGCTCGGCCAGCCGATCACATCGCCGGCACCGTAGATGTTCGGCACGCAGGTGCGGTAGGCCTCATCGACTTCGATCTGACCACGACTGTTGACCTTGACGCCGATGTTCTCCAGTCCCAACTGATCGGTGTTGCCGGTACGACCGTTGCACCAGAGCAAGGCATCGGCCTTGATCTTCTTGCCGGACTTCAGGTGCAGGATCACACCGTTGTCCACGCCTTCGACGCGGTCGTACTCTTCGTTGTGGCGGACGGTGATGTTGTTGTTGCTGAAGTGGTAGCTCAGGGCCTGGGAAATTTCCGAGTCGAGGAAGCTCAGCAACTGACCACGGTTGTCCACCAACTCGACCAGCACACCCAGGCCGCTGAAGATCGAGGCATATTCACAACCGATCACGCCGGCGCCGTAAACGATGAGTTTGCGCGGGGTGTGACCGAGGCTGAGAATGGTGTCGCTATCGTAGATACGCGGATGGTGGAAATCGATGTCGGCCGGGCGATACGGGCGCGAACCGGTGGCAATGATGATGTGCTTGGCCACCAGCTTCTCTACCACGCCATTGGCGCAGACCACTTCGATGGTTTGCTCGTCGGCGAAGCTGCCGGTGCCGAAGAACACGTCGACCCGGTTGCGGGCGTAATAGCCGGTGCGCGAAGCAACTTGCTTGGAGATGACTTTCTCGGCGCTTTTCAGAACGTCCGGAAACGAGAACCAGCGCGGCTCACCAATGGCCCGGAACATCGGATTGGTGTTGAACTGCATGATCTGCCGCACCGAGTGACGCAGTGCCTTGGACGGGATGGTGCCCAAGTGAGTGCAGTTGCCGCCGACCTGCCGACGGCTGTCGACCATCGCGACCTTGCGTCCCGCCTTGGCGGCATTCATTGCCGCGCCTTCCCCCGCCGGGCCGGAACCCAACACCACCACGTCGTAGTTGTAGACAGCCATGCGTACTCCTCAGAACAGGCCGCGGCGCCCTCGGCACCTGCGGCTAAATCACGCCGATCTGCGGCGTGAAGGAACAATTTGGGGTCAGTGCAGAACCCGGACACAGTCTATAGAAGCGTCAACGCCGGGCACATTAACCCTTGGTCGCGTCGTAGGCTAGTTTTGCCTGCACTACAACGCCAGATTTCAATGCCCTAATCGCCGCGATTACTCGGTTTTTTCGCCACTCATGCGGGCAAAAGCGTGACTGCTGCGCGTGACGAAACCTGTATCGGCACGAATGACAAAGAATGCACCGATATCATGTTTTTCAGCGTAGTCCCAGCCTCGCTCCGGGCCGAGGATCAGCAACAGCGTCGATAAGCCATCGGCCATCAGGGCTGAAGGATGAATCACCGTGACCGAGGCAAGGGTATGTGAGACCGGCGCCCCGGTGCGCGCATCGAAGGTGTGGGAAAAACGCCGGCCGTCCTGTTCGAAATAATTACGGTAGTCGCCAGATGTTGACAGTCCGAAACCGTCGACAGCAATGATGCGCTCCACCACTTGCCGGTCATCCCGTGGTTCTTCCAGGGCGATGCGCCACGGCGCTCCATCGGGCTTGCGGCCGGACGCCTTGAGCTCTCCGGTGACTTCAACGAGGTAATCGTGGATGCCGGACTGATCAAGCTTTGCGGCAATGGTGTCGACGGCGTAACCGGCAGCGACGCTGTTGAAGTCGACTTCGACGGCAGCGTCCTTGCACAACTGGTCACCCTCGATACGCAGATGGGCATGACCGACCCGCTGCCGCACCTCGGCCAGCGCTTGCGCACCTGGGACTTTTTCCTCGCGAGCTTGCGGGCCGAACCCCCAGAGGTTGAGCAGCGGTTCCACGGTCAAATCGAAGGAACCTTCGCTTTGCCGGGACAACTGCTCGCCGACGCGGACCAGTTCGAGAATCGGTGCGGGCATGGCCTGACAGTGGTTCGCGGGCAAGGCGTTGAAGCGTTCGATGTCGGAGTCACTGCGGTAAGTCGACATTTGGCGGTCGACCTCAGAAAGGATCTTCTCGACTTCGGCGCGAACGTTTTCCGGGGCAGGAAGACCAGCGTGACGGACGTACTTGATCGAATACGTACTGCCCATGGTCGGGCCGCTGATACTCTCCATGGAGTCGCCGCTGCCGCAGCCAGACAAGGCAACGCACAACACCAGCAACGAACCCGTGCGCCCACTAAACAAATCCACCCCCTGACGACCCACCACAAAGTCGCCCCTATTATGCGGTACAACTGTAGGAGCGAGCATGCTCGCGAAGGTCATCAGGGCGCCACGCTTACCCAGCCAATCCTCAAAATCGTTAGCGTAGTCCATCACCAAAACCTAAAAATTATCCCCCAACATGATAACAACGCCATAGTGAAAGGGTCTGTCAGCCATTGCTCGAGTAATATGGGATGCGCATTTAAGCGAACTCTTTCCGGTCGACTTTATGCCATGGGTTCGTTGAGGAATTGTTTGCGGCGTAAATGCAAAAGGATCAAATTCTTTTGCCACTTTAAGGCTCGTGGAAAACTCGAATGCCTCGTTCGCGCTTTGATAAGAAAAACTGTGTTTTGCCTGCGTTGAAAGTTTTCCCCTGGCAAAAGCTGGAATCTCCTCGCGCAGCACAAACGAAAGGTAGTCCCAGGGCCTAATGACATACTTTTCATCAAGCCCATTGACGTCCCAACTGGCAGCGGTGAGCCTGAAGGTCTCTGCGCTAGCGTTGCAAATATAGAACATGACGTGACTGTGTGAAGTCACCTGCATTACCTTTTTCCATACTCCCTCCTCTTCTTCCGTTGCCTCATCGATAGCTGCTTGAAAATCTCCGCTATTGTTATCGCCCGTATCGTCCATGATATTTTCTCTGGGGTTATTGGTTTACCTGAAAATAGTACACCCTCGACTTTCAAGACATAGTGCATGTGTAATGACTTATTGCGCATGCGTCGTTCATGGGGGCGCGGGATCGGTAATGCATTGTTTTAGTCGATGGGAATCTGTGCCACTGCCTTCGCTGCGATCAATGTGACCGTTGGCATCCAGGTAAATATGCGTATTTGGCCACTTGGGTGTAATGTTAACGCAGTGTCGAAGAGTGCCATCGTCCCACCAGGAAATTTCCATGAAAAACTTCTCATCTGGAAAAAGAAAACCATAATCGCGCGTACCGCCTCCCGGCTGCATACGCCCCTTGAAAACCCGGTCCTGTACATTCCATATATATTTAAGTTCGCCCTTAGCATCTTCGGGATAGTAAATATTCACAGTCGGCAATGCAATATCCCAGTTAGTGATCACCAGAAACACAACTGGAACCCAAACCCAACGCCTATACCATTTTTTGTATTTAGTTGCACTCATGGACACGGACCCCCTCCCCCCATTTAGCTGGCGCAATGGCAAGCACTTCATCCATGATCATCATCGCAGTGATCCGCCCTTGAGGGTGCTGCATATAAAGTTTAATACCAATGCTTATTGAAACTCTATCAGCTACATCATCCCAAGACCGCAGCTTCGTCCAAGGGCTTGCTGTAGCTCGAGGACCGGGAAGTTCTCTCTCCTCGTTTGGGTTTAACAGATCAACGACCTTCCTCGCGGAGTCCGATACAATCTGCTCGGCTCCAGCGCCATCCAATAGGACACTTTCTGAAAGTCCACCCGAAACACCAACGTATCCATAGTGAATATTCGACCATATATCATAGTAATATTCATATTCCCCTTGCTTGTGCCTGACCGCACCGTTGTACATCGCCCGAAGTTTCGGCTTATGATCCCACTCCATGTTCTGCCCCACCTGCTTCGTCCAGAGCGCCATCGCCTCAAGCTTCTTCGCCCAGGCGATGGCTTTGAAATCCGGTGGCCCCGCCAGCCTCGCATACCACGGCAGCTCCCAAAACTTCTTGGCAGCCGCTTCACCGTCGTAGCTAATTAGTTCTTTCATTTTCAATACAGATGGGTGCCTGATGTTCCGATTCATCTCGCCAGCAATATAGCTGGCCAACTCTTCCATTTGATCTGGATGGTTACAGACTTTGCTTCCACCAAGGTCGCCGAACGGGCCAGGGACTTTATCTGCCAGCTTCTGATCAATCGCCTGGCGCGTGGTTGTAAAGCTGTTAGCCACCGGGGTCGCCGATGAACTTGCGACCCTGGTGGCCGGCTGCGCGGAGCCCTCCCTGCTTTGATAGGTGGCCGTGAGCACCGAGGGGATCAAGCGGGCTTTACATGGGCAATTACTGTAACTATCCAGCGTGCCAGCCATGGCCTTGCCATGACTGATCATGTGCGAGATGCCACCGACGATCCGATAGGTCTTCCCGTCTTTTCCGCAGGTAACTCGATCACCATCGCGGGCGTGGGCAATGCCATACATCATGAGCCGGGTGTCACCATCGAGAACCTTGCCATCACAGGTGGTTCGGTCATCCAAACCGATGAAATGTCCTTCTCTCATTGAATTTCTTCTCCATGACTTCCGGCCGAGCCCAGAAGGTTTACGAGCTTGGGTTGTGATCGTCAGCTGCCCGATCAATCAAGTGGGTACCGCCAGACTTCATCGCTCAGTCCGCAATAGATGGCAGAAAATCTTCGGCGATCGACACGCCTTCACGCGCAATAAACGAGAAGCCGTCTTGCAGGGTATTGATGATCTCGTCGCCATTGCTGAGCAGGCTGCCGACCAGCGCCACATCATTGTTGCCTTGGCCGGCGCCCGTGATGATCTGTGCCGTACTGCCATCGGCATACAGGACGTAGTCGCCTTTGCGTGCTCCACGCACCGACCGCCCATCTTCCAGGTTGAATTCCAGCGGCCCTGTCCCTTGCTCGATCACCCCGCCGTTACGAGTGTGGCTGCCTTCTGTGGCGCATCGGAAAATGGCGATAGCGGGATGAGTGTCGATATAAGTCTGCTGCTCACAAACAACCGCCCGGGCTTGTTCATTGAATTGCGCAATTTGCTGCTCAGTGAAATGAGGTTTGTCCAGACTGCGCAGATACTCTGGGGAAACATCGTTGGTATACGAAGGATGCAAGGGTGCATTCATTTCAACTCCTTATTTTTTGCAAGGGTGTTAAGAAATAATGCGACGGACGCTAACAGCGACGCGACCCTCACGGCAGGGTCAAAAGAACGAATAAGAAGTTTCGCCATCAGAAACAATCCTTTTCCTACAAGAGTGTTTCCAAGACAGAGTTATTCGGTAAGAAAAGTCTAAAAGGCTCACAAACAAAAACGCCCCGACCAAAGTCGGGGCGTTTTCAGGTACCGCTAGTGCTTAGCGCGGGAACGCTGGCGGGTTTACACCGGCCATGTCTTCCATCACGCGAACGACCTGGCAGCTGTAGCCAAACTCGTTGTCGTACCACACGTACAGAACAACGCGGTTGTCCTGGGTGATGGTCGCTTCTGCGTCCACCACGCCTGCGTGGCGCGAGCCAACGAAGTCGGTGGAAACCACTTCCTGCGAGTTGACGTAGTCGATCTGCTTGTGCAGATCCGAGTGCATGGCCATCTGGCGCAGGTACTCGTTGATCTCTTCGCGGGTGGTGGCTTTCTCAAGGTTCAGGTTGAGAATGGCCATCGACACGTTTGGCGTCGGAACGCGGATCGCGTTACCGGTCAGCTTGCCCTTGAGCACTGGCAGTGCCTTGGCGGCTGCGGTGGCGGCACCGGTCTCGGTGATTACCATGTTCAGCGGCGCGGCGCGGCCACGACGGCTGCCCTTGTGGAAGTTGTCGATCAGGTTCTGGTCGTTGGTGAACGAGTGAACGGTTTCGACGTGGCCGTTGACGATGCCGAACTTGTCATTCACAGCTTTCAGCACCGGCACAATGGCGTTGGTGGTGCAGGAGGCCGCCGAGATGATCTTGTCGTCAGGGCTGATGTCGCCATGGTTGATGCCGTGAACGATGTTCTTCAGCGCGCCCTTGCCAGGTGCGGTGAGGATCACGCGGGCAGCGCCCGGGCAGTTCAGGTGCTGGCCCAGACCGTCGGCGTCACGCCATACACCGGTGTTGTCGACGATCAGAGCGTTTTCGATGCCGTACTGGGTGTAGTCGACTTCGGCCGGGCTCTTGGCGTAGATAACCTGGATCAGGTTGCCGTTGGCAGTGATGGTGTTGTTGGCTTCATCAATGGTGATGGTGCCATCGAACGGACCGTGTACGGAGTCACGACGCAGCAGGCTTGCACGCTTGACCAGATCGTTTTCGGCGCCCTTGCGGACAACGATGGCGCGCAGACGCAGGCCGTCGCCACCACCGGTTTTCTCGATCAGGATGCGCGCCAGCAGACGGCCGATACGACCGAAGCCGTACAGGACAACGTCGGTGCCTTTGCGGGCGCAAGCGTTCTGCTGGCCAACCACGTCAGCCAGTTCTTCACGGACGAACTGCTCGGCAGTACGGCCATTGGCTTCGGCCTTGAATTTGGCTGCCAGCTTGCCCAGGTCTACCGAAGCAGAGCCCAGTTTGAGCTCGCTCATTGCCTTGAGCAGCGGGAATGTTTCGTGGACGGACAGCTCACTGTCGTCGGACTGACGGTGACGAGCAAAGCGGTGAGCTTTGAGAATCGCAATGACTGAACGGTTGATCAGGCTGCGGCCATAGATCGAGCTCACCACGTTGTTATTGCGGTAGAGCTGACCGATAAGCGGAATCATCGCTTCTGCGAGTGCTTCACGGTCGATCCATTCACCAAGACACTGGTCGGGCTTCTGAGTCACGGGAACCTTCCACATGTAGGGGCAGAAAAAAGGGGCTACATTATGCCGCCGAGTGACGCGTGTAGCAATGCGCGCCTGTCGTGCGATCCGTAACATTTTCCCGTCCAAAAAATTTTCGCAGCGCTAAGGCCCAATAAAACCGGGGCTTTCAGAAGAGTCAATTTTTTGGAGGCGCTGCTACCTTGTCCGTAACCCTCCGTAACACCCGTTGGTTTTATCACTACATAATCGGTTTTTATTGTTAAAAAACCGGGTTTATTTGTCTTTACCACTACATTTCGCCAAACCTGTGGATTAGACACAGTCTGCAACTGACAGGCGGCACTCCGGGCCGCTACACTTACCGACTTTGTCGCAACGCTTGGAGCTCAACCTTCCGTGCCCGTTCTGCGTCTACCGCTTCTCCCTGCCGCGGCAGGTAAACAGCACTGGGGCAACCTGCCCGGTGCCGCCCTGAGCCTGGCCATTGCCGAGGCCGCCAGCGCTGCCAAGCGCTTTACCCTGCTGCTGACCGCCGACAGCCAAAGTGCCGAACGGCTGGAACAGGAGCTGAGTTTCTTCGCCCCGGATTTGCCGGTACTGCATTTCCCCGACTGGGAAACCCTGCCCTACGATCTGTTCTCGCCGCACCAGGACATCATCTCCCAGCGCATCGCCAGCCTTTACCGGCTGCCGGAGCTTGCGCACGGCGTGCTGGTGGTGCCGATCACCACGGCCCTGCACCGCCTGGCGCCGACCAAATTCCTGCTCGGCAGCAGCCTGGTACTGGATGTGGGCCAGAAGCTCGATGTCGAACAGATGCGTACCCGCCTCGAGGCCACCGGCTATCGCTATGTCGATACGGTGTACGAGCATGGGGAGTTCACCGTTCGCGGCTCGCTGATCGACCTGTTCCCGATGGGCAGCAAGCTGCCCTACCGGATCGACCTGTTCGACGACGAAATCGAAACCCTGCGCACCTTCGACCCGGAGAACCAGCGCTCCATCGACAAGGTCGATTCGGTCAAGCTGTTGCCGGCGCGGGAATTCCCGCTGCAAAAAGATGCGGTCACCCGCTTCAAGGCACGCTTTCGCGAGCGTTTCGATGTCGATTTCCGTCGCTGCCCGATATTTCAGGACCTGAGCAGCGGAATCACCCCGGCCGGTATCGAGTACTACCTGCCGCTGTTCTTCGACGAAACCTCGACGCTGTTTGATTACCTGCCCCAGGACACCCAGGTGTTCTCCTTGCCGGGCATCGAACAGGCGGCGGAAAATTTCTGGAACGACGTGCGCAATCGCTACGAAGAGCGTCGCGTCGACCCGTCCCGTCCTTTATTGCCACCGGACGAACTGTTCCTGCCGGTAGAGGATTGCTTCGCCCGCCTGAAAAGCTGGCCGCGAGTGGTCGCCAGCCAGCAGGATGTCGAACCCGGTGTTGGCCGCGAGCGCTTCCCGGCCCGGTCGCTGCCGGACCTGGCCATCGAAGCCAAGGCCACCCAGCCGATGGCGGCGCTGGCTGGTTTCCTCGATCAATTCCCTGGGCGCGTACTGTTCACCGCCGAGTCTGCGGGCCGGCGCGAAGTGCTGCTGGAGCTGCTGGAACGCTTGAAGCTGCGACCGAAAACCGTCGATAGCTGGCCTGACTTTGTCGCCGGCAAAGAGCGCCTGGCGATCACCATCGCACCGCTCGATGAAGGCCTGCTACTGGACGATCCGGGCCTGGCCCTGGTCGCCGAAAGCCCATTGTTCGGCCAACGGGTGATGCAGCGTCGGCGTCGCGAAAAACGTGCCGACGCCAACAACGATGCGGTCATCAAGAACCTTACCGAGCTGCGCGAAGGCGCGCCGGTGGTACACATTGATCACGGCGTAGGCCGCTACCTCGGATTGGCGACGCTGGAAATCGACGATCAGGCCGCTGAGTTCCTGACCCTGCAATACGCCGAAGGCGCCAAGCTCTACGTGCCGGTCGCCAACCTGCACCTGATCGCCCGGTATACCGGCAGTGACGACGCCTTGGCTCCATTGCACCGTCTCGGCTCGGAAACCTGGCAGAAAGCCAAACGCAAAGCCGCCGAACAGGTGCGCGACGTGGCTGCCGAATTGCTCGATATCTATGCCCGTCGCGCCGCCCGCGAAGGTTACGCCTTTGCCGACCCGAAAGCCGACTACGCCACCTTCAGCGCCGGCTTCCCGTTCGAGGAAACACCGGACCAGCAAACCACCATCGAAGCCGTTCGCGAAGACATGCTCGCACCGAAACCGATGGACCGCCTGGTGTGCGGTGACGTCGGCTTCGGCAAGACCGAAGTGGCCATGCGCGCGGCGTTCATCGCCGTGCATGGCGGCCGGCAAGTGGCGATCCTGGTGCCGACCACCCTGCTCGCCCAGCAACACTACAACAGCTTCCGCGACCGCTTCGCCGACTGGCCAGTGACCGTGGAAGTGATGAGTCGCTTCAAGTCGGCCAAGGAAGTCAACGCCGCGGTCGCCGACCTCGCCGAAGGCAAGATCGACATCGTCATTGGCACGCACAAGTTGCTGTCCGACGATGTAAAAATCAAAAACCTGGGGCTGGTGATCATCGACGAAGAGCACCGCTTCGGTGTCCGCCAGAAAGAACAGCTCAAGGCCCTGCGCAGCGAAGTCGACATCCTCACCCTGACTGCCACGCCGATTCCGCGCACGCTGAACATGGCGGTGTCGGGCATGCGCGACCTGTCGATCATCGCCACACCGCCGGCCCGGCGCCTGTCGGTACGCACCTTCGTCATGGAGCAGAACAAAAGCACGGTCAAGGAAGCCCTGCTGCGCGAGCTGCTGCGCGGCGGCCAGGTCTACTACCTGCACAACGACGTGAAGACCATCGAGAAATGCGCCGCCGACCTCGCCGAACTGGTGCCGGAGGCACGGATCGGCATCGGTCACGGGCAGATGCGCGAACGCGAACTCGAACAGGTGATGAGCGACTTCTACCACAAGCGTTTCAACGTGCTGATCGCCTCGACCATCATCGAGACCGGCATCGACGTGCCGAGCGCCAACACCATCATCATCGAGCGCGCCGACAAGTTCGGCCTGGCACAATTGCACCAGCTGCGCGGCCGGGTCGGACGCAGCCACCACCAGGCCTATGCCTATCTGCTGACGCCGCCGCGCCAGCAAATCACCCCGGATGCGGAAAAGCGTCTGGAAGCGATCGCCAACACCCAGGACCTCGGTGCTGGCTTCGTGCTCGCCACCAACGACCTGGAAATCCGCGGCGCCGGCGAGCTGCTCGGCGATGGCCAGAGCGGGCAGATTCAGGCAGTCGGCTTTACCCTGTACATGGAGATGCTCGAGCGCGCGGTGAAGTCGATCCGCAAGGGCGAACAACCGAACCTCGATCAACCGTTGGGGGGCGGCCCGGAGGTCAACCTGCGTGTTCCGGCGCTGATTCCCGAGGACTACCTGCCGGATGTTCACGCCCGTCTGATTCTCTACAAGCGCATTGCCTCGGCCACCGACGAGGAAGGGCTCAAGGATCTGCAGGTGGAAATGATCGACCGCTTCGGCCTGCTGCCGGAGCCGACCAAGAACCTGATGCGCATCACTGCGTTGAAATTGCAGGCCGAGCTATTGGGCATCAAGAAGGTCGATGGCGGTCCGCAAGGCGGTCGCGTCGAATTCGCGGCGCAAACCCCGGTCGACCCGCTGACCCTGATCAAACTGATCCAGAGCCAGCCAAAACGCTACAAATTCGAAGGGGCCACGGTATTTAAGTTCATGGTTCCAATGGAGCGCCCGGAAGAGCGCTTTAATACTGTAGAGGCGCTGTTCGAGCGCCTCGTTCCGAAAACTGCTTGAAGGACGCCACATGCGCCTGTTTCGTTCACTGACCCTGTTGATGACCTTGGTCACCCCAACGGCATTTGCCGATGACCTGTATCAGGTCGAAATGATTCTGGTACGGCAAAACGCCGTGCCGGCCATTGTCAGCCGCGCCGCGCCAGAGGACTGGGCCGCCGGTGCCAAGCCGATCGGCGCTGACAGCCTGCGCACACCGAGCCTCAACGGCGAGGTGGAAAAACTCACCGCCAGCAACGAATACACGGTGCTGCTGCACAAGGCCTGGCAACAGAACCTCGGTGAAAACGCCAGCAAAGTCGCGATCAGCGACGGTCAGGAACAATACGGTCAATTCCCGATCGAGGGCACGCTGAGCCTGAAACTGGGACGCTTCACCGACGTCGATGCAGACTTCTGGGTCAATCAGATCGACACCAATGGCATGGTGACTGCCAGCGAGCGCCTGAAACAGGAAAGCCACACCAAGAACGGCCAGCTGAACTTCCTCGATAACGGCCACCTGGGCCTGCTGATCAAGATCACCTCGCTGACCGCGCCTGCACCCCGGCCAGCCCCCGATGAAATTCCGGACTGATTGAAGTCCTTATGTCCGCAACCCTGAGCAAACCCCTGGCACCTTCCTGGGTCAGCCGATTCAAGGAACAGAGCCTGGAGCGTGGCCGCCGCTACGCACTGGAGAACCGCGTAAGGATTGTTGAGGCGGGCGACGCCACTATCATCGCTGCCTGCGAAGGCTCTGGCAGTAACGTTTACCGCCAGACCATTCGCCTGCGCGAATCGGCCAAGGGCACCTTGCTGATGGTCGACGCCACCTGCAGCTGCCCCGTGCACAGTAACTGCAAACATTGCGCGGCGGTTCTGCTGCAAGTACAGGAAACCCTCGATTTCCCGGCCGCCGCCAAAGATGCCAACCTGTTGGAAAAGCTTCAGGCCGTACTGGAGAACCGCGGCCCGAAAGCGCCGCCGCAAGTGCTGGTGGACAACGTGCAACCAGTGCCGCGCCTATGGCTGGCAAGCATCGAATTCAGCGCCTTCGAGCCACGCAATGGCAGGATGCAGCGCTATATACAGCATCGCGCGGCGCTGTCCTTCAGTTACCTGGACGAGTACGTTTCAGGCCAGAAAAACACTGACATCCTGATTCGCCAGGAGACACAGACGCTGCGGATCAAACGTCATCCTGATGTCGAACAGTCCTACCGGGAGCAATTGCGAATCCTCGGTTTCAGGATCGCCACCCGGCAAAGCAAAGCGCTTCCTGAAAGCGCCGGCGAATTGTTCGAGATGGTCAACGACAGCGCCTGGCTGA
Source organism: Pseudomonas sp. GW821-FHT09H03 (assembly GCF_059415945.1). Taxonomy (NCBI): domain Bacteria; kingdom Pseudomonadati; phylum Pseudomonadota; class Gammaproteobacteria; order Pseudomonadales; family Pseudomonadaceae; genus Pseudomonas; species Pseudomonas sp. GW821-FHT09H03. Next base: position 125,039 of record NZ_JBWKOF010000006.1, read on the forward strand.
CCTTCACCCTCAATGAACTGCCGAAGCTGCGCGACCACGGCTGGGAACTGCTGATCGACGACGACTTCGGCTTCGACCTGACCGCCGTGGACGACTGGTACGCCACCGTCGACCAGGCTCCGGAACGCGACTGGTTCGACCTGGAACTGGGGATCATCGTCAACGGCGAGCGCCTGAGCCTGCTGCCGATCCTGCTCAACCTGATGCGTTCGCACACCGAAATCCTCAACCCGGAACGCCTGGCCCGACGCCGCGATGACGAACTGATTCTGGTGAACATCCCCAATCGCCCGAATTCCGAGCACGGGCCGCTGCAAGTCGCCCTGCCCTTTGGCCGCTTGAAGCCGGTACTGGCGACCCTCGGCGAGTTTTATCTGCAGGAACCCAGCGAGACCGCCCTGCGCCTGAGCAAGGCCGATGCCATCCGCCTCAATCCCCTCGAGGACATGCCATTACTGTGGGAAGGCGGCGAACAGATTCGCACCTTTGCCCAGCGCCTGCGCGACATCAAGGACTACACCGCCGCCGCCCCGCAAGGTTTGAATGCGACCCTTCGCCCCTACCAGCTCGAAGGCTTGAGCTGGATGCAGTCGCTGCGTCAGCTTGAGGTGGGCGGGATTCTCGCGGATGACATGGGCCTGGGCAAAACCCTGCAAACCCTGGCGCATATTCTTAGCGAAAAAATCGCCGGGCGCCTGGACCGGCCGTGCATGGTGGTGATGCCCACCAGCCTGATTCCCAACTGGCTCGACGAAGCAGCGCATTTCACACCACAGCTCAAAGTGCTGGCGCTGTACGGCGCCAGCCGCAAGAAGCATTTTGACAAGCTGGCCGAGTACGACCTGATCCTCACCACCTATGCACTGCTGCCCAAGGATGTCGAACGCCTGGCCGCGCAGCCGTTGCACGTACTGGTGCTGGATGAGGCGCAGTACATCAAGAACCCCAACAGCAAGGCGGCGCAGGCAGCCCGCCAATTGAATGCGCGGCAGCGCCTGTGCCTGAGCGGCACACCGCTGGAAAACCACCTGGGCGAACTGTGGTCGCTGTTCCACTTCCTGTTGCCCGGCTGGCTGGGCGACGTCAAAAGCTTCAACCGCGACTACCGCGTTCCAATTGAGAAACGCGCCAGCGAAGTACGCCTGCAACACCTCAACGGCCGGATCAAACCATTCCTGCTGCGCCGCACCAAGGAACAGGTGGCCACTGAACTGCCGCCGAAAACCGAGATCGTTCACTGGGTCGAGCTCAACGAAGCCCAGCGCGACGTGTATGAAACCATGCGCCTGGCCATGGACAAGAAAGTCCGCGACGAGATCACCCGCAAAGGTGTCGCGCGCAGTCAGATCATCATTCTCGAAGCGCTGCTCAAGCTACGCCAGGTGTGCTGCGATTTGCGCCTGGTCAATGACGCGCCTCTGCCCAGCCGTGGCAGCACGTCGGGCAAACTCGACAGCCTGATGGAAATGCTCGAAGAGCTGTTCGAGGAAGGACGGCGCATCCTGCTGTTTTCGCAGTTCACCTCAATGTTGTCGCTGATCGAAGACGAATTGAAGAAACGCGGGGTCGCCTACGCGCTGCTGACCGGCCAGACCCGCGACCGACGTGCGCCGGTGAAGGAGTTCCAGAGCGGCAAGCGTCAGATCTTTCTGATCAGCCTGAAGGCCGGTGGTGTTGGCCTGAACCTGACCGAAGCGGACACGGTGATTCATTACGACCCCTGGTGGAACCCGGCGACAGAGAACCAGGCGACCGACCGCGCGTACCGGATCGGCCAGGAGAAGCCGGTGTTCGTATACAAGTTGATTGCCCGAGGCACAGTGGAGGAGAAGATTCAGCACCTGCAGAAAGAAAAATCCGACCTGGCGGCCGGCGTGCTCGATGGGCGCAAGACCGGGGATTGGAAACTGCAGAGCGATGACATCGAAGCGCTGTTTGCGCCGTTGCCGGACAAGCTCGAGAAGCGCTGAAATACACGGCGCCTGTTAGGTCGAATTCGCGAGCAAGCCCGCTCCCACAGTGACCGCGTCGAACACTAATATTTTGAACGACACTGAACCTGTGGGAGCGGGCTTGCTCGCGAAGGGGTCAACTCGGTGTTGTGCCTGGCTCAGCCCCTGAGAACCCGCGCCAATGTCGACTTCACCTTGCCCATCCCATCATGCAACGCCTGCTCGATCTCGGCCATGGTGATTACCGCCGTCGACTTGCCCGCCGCCGGGTTCACCACCAGTGCCAGACAGGCGTAATCCAGCTCCAGCTCACGGGCCAGCGCCGCTTCCGGCATGCCGGTCATGCCAACGATGTCGCAGCCATCACGCTCTAGCCGGGTGATTTCAGCGACGGTTTCCAGCCTTGGCCCCTGGGTGCAGGCATACACGCCGTGGCTGCTGTAGCCAACGCCTTCTGCAGCCAGCGCCGCGATCAATTGCTGACGCAGCGGTTCGCTGTAGGGGTAGCTGAAATCGATGTGGGTAACCTGCTCCAGATCATCGGCGAAGTACGTGTGCTGGCGACCGCTGGTGTAGTCGATCAACTGATGCGGCACGCAGAAATGCCCGGTGCCCATGGCGGCATGAATACCGCCCACGGCATTGACCGCAAGAACCGCGTCGGCCCCGGCCTGCTTCAGCGCCCAGAGGTTGGCGCGATAATTCACCTGATGTGGCGGCAAACGATGGGGATGGCCGTGACGGGCGAGGAACAGCACTTCCCTGCCGGCATATTCGCCGATCTGCACTTCAGCAGAAGGCACACCGTAAGGCGTATCCACCGCCAATGACTGACGAATGCTCAGGCCTTCGAGCTGAGTCAGGCCGGTGCCACCAATAATCGCGTAAACCGTCATAACGAACAGTCCTTAATCTATCAATTGAGCTTCTTTGAGCGCACCGACGGCTGCCAGCCAGCGCGGGTCCTGACGGTATTCGGTGCTGGCGAACGAACGGCCGCGCATCCGCGCAATGCGCCCGGATGGTTTGACCTTCAGACGCTGGGCCGCGCTCAGGGCGAGCTCCGCCGCCGCGCGATCATTGCACACCAGGCCCATGTCGCAACCAGCGGTCAGTGCCGCCTCGATGCGACTGGCAGCATCACCGACCACGTGCGCACCGGCCATGGACAGGTCGTCGCTGAAAATCACCCCGTCAAATTGCAGCTCACCGCGCAGGATGTCCTGCAGCCAGCGCCGGGAGAAACCGGCAGGCTGGGAGTCGACTTGCGGATAGATCACATGGGCCGGCATGACCGCGGCCAACTGCTTGCTCAACCGGGCGAACGGCACCAGGTCGTTGGCACGAATCTCTTCCAGGCTGCGCTCGTCGTTCGGGATCGCGACGTGGGAATCCGCCTCGGCCCAACCGTGACCGGGGAAGTGCTTGCCGGTGGCCGCCATGCCGGCGCTGTTCATGCCGCGAATGAATGCACCCGCCAACAATGCCGCGCGCTCAGGGTCACCCTCGAACGACCGGGTGCCGACCACGGCGCTGCGCTGGTAGTCGAGGTCCAGCACCGGAGCGAAACTCAGGTCCAGGCCAACGGCCAGCACTTCGGTGGCCATGATCCAGCCACATTGCTCGGCCAGGTATTCGGCATTCGGGTTATCGGCAATCGCACGCATGGCCGGCAACCGCACAAAGCCCTGGCGCAGACGCTGCACCCGGCCACCCTCCTGGTCCACCGCCAGCAGCAGATCGGGACGAATGGCACGGATTGCCGCACTCAATTCACGCACCTGGCGTGGATGCTCGATGTTGCGCGCGAAAATAATCAGGCCGCCCACCTCGGGCTGGCGCAACAATTGGCGATCTTCGGCCGTCAGCCAGGTACCGGCGACGTCCACCATCAACGAGCCTTGCAGGCCAGCAGTCATAGCAATTCCTTGGTTACGAGGAACCCGGCCCGCGCGAATTCGCCGCCATGGGCAATGCCCGGCAGGTCGGCGATATCAATGGGGGAAGGATTCAAAACGAGAGTCGGCATGGGCGGCTAGCTTAACGGATGTCAGCTGCCGCGCCCACCCGTGCGCGGTCAAACCTTGGCGGCAACCGTCGAGGACTTGCTGCGCGGACGCAACTGCGCAGTAGCCATGGCCGTATCAGTCACCCCGGTTTCGGCGCGCATGCCGGCGGCCAGGAACGGCACCATCAGGCGCATGACCTGCTCTATCGAAGTGTTCACACCAAAGTCGGTCTCGGCAATCGCCCGCAAGGCCTTGATCCCGGACATGCTGAACGCCGCCGCACCCAGCATGAAGTGCACACGCCAGAACAGTTCGATCGGCGGGATCCGCGGCGCCGCTTCATTGACCAGCATCATGTAGCGGCGAAATACCTTGCCGTACATATCTTCCAGGTAACGCCGCAAATGCCCCTGGCTCTGACTGAAGGCCAGGCCCAGAAGGCGCATGAAAATAGATAGATCGTTACCGCTGCGTGGCTGCACCACCAGGGCCTGCTCGACGAGGATCTCCAGCAGTTCTTCGAGTGTCGGCTTGATTTCGGGCTTGGCCTGGCGCCGCTCCAGCTCTTTATCGAGGCTGATGCAAAACGGTCCGAGGAAACGCGAGAAGACGGCCTGGATCAGGGCCTTCTTGGAGCCGAAGTGATAGTTCACCGCTGCCAGGTTGACCCCGGCCTTGCTGGTGATCAGGCGCAATGAGGTTTCGGCGAAACCTTTTTCCGCGAACAACTGCTCGGCAGCATCGAGAATGCGTTCAACGGTTTCCGACTGGGCCATGGCTACTCCGCCTGACAAACACTTGTTTGAAACATACGTTTCAAACCCCGCCTTGTCAAGCATGGCCACGCGTTTCGCCGCGTGCGTCCCTACATTTAACCATAGATCAGTAAAGCTTCCATCCGTACGTTGACACACCGTCCGGCGCCCTGTGAAAAAACGAGCATTGCCAAGATCGCGCCACTGTATATAATCCCAGTCACTGTATAAAAAAACAGAGCGATCAATATGCTAAAGCTGACGCCACGCCAAGCCGAAATTCTGGCCTTCATCAAACGCTGCCTGGAAGACAACGGCTATCCGCCCACTCGCGCGGAAATCGCTCAGGAACTGGGGTTCAAGTCACCCAATGCCGCGGAAGAACACCTCAAGGCACTGGCCCGCAAGGGTGCAATCGAGATGACCCCCGGCGCGTCCCGCGGCATTCGCATCCCCGGCTTCGAAGCCAAGGCGGACGACTCCACCCTGCCGATCATTGGCCGGGTTGCAGCAGGCGCCCCGATTCTTGCGCAGCAACACATCGAAGAGTCGTGCAACATCAATCCTGCCTTCTTCCATCCACGCGCGGACTACCTGCTTCGCGTCCACGGCATGAGCATGAAGGATGTCGGCATTTTCGACGGCGACCTGCTGGCGGTACATACCACCCGCGAGGCCCGTAACGGCCAGATCGTGGTTGCCCGGATCGGCGACGAAGTCACCGTCAAGCGCTTCAAGCGTGACGGCAGCAAAGTCTGGCTGATCGCCGAGAATCCCGAGTTCGCCCCGATCGAAGTGAACCTTCAGGACCAGGAACTGGTGATCGAAGGCTTGAGTGTCGGCGTGATACGCCGCTAAAGGAGGCATCATGCAGTTTCCACAGACATCGCCACAGCAAGCCCAACTATCGCTGTTCGAAGCGTTCATGGCCCAGCCATTGGCGCCGATCCTGAAAGACGTGGTCGAAGCGCCCTGGAGCGCCGAGCCTGAAGTTTTCAGTGAGCTGTCACTGCGCGGTGCAGCCGGAAACTGCCTGAACCTTCTGGCGCCGATTCTTCGGGAATTGAGCCAGGACCAGGATGCGCGCTGGCTGACACTGATAGCCCCGCCCGCCAGCCTGACCCAGGCCTGGCTACGCGATGCCGGCCTCAACCGCGAACGCATTCTGCTGCTGCAACCACGGGGCAGCCAAAGTGCCCAGCAACTGACCTGTGAAGCCCTGCGCCTGGGCCGCAGCCATACGGTGGTCAGTTGGCTCAACCCGTTGAATGCCCAATCTCGGCAACAACTGATCAGCGCCGCACGCACCGGGGACGCTCAGAGCCTGAATATTCGACTGGGTTAAACGGCAGGCAAGACGCGTTTTGATCCGCGTAAGGCTTCTCCAAGGGACGGAGAAGCCGATATGTGGCGATACAGGATAATGCGACGGACGGGGATCAGTGCAGAACCCGCGATCCCTCTTCCTTTTCGAATTCGCCCTCGACAAGGCGACCCGCCATCTGCACGCCGACGCTCAGCATCGCCTTGGCGACCTCTACGTGCTGGCCTTGCAGAAACACCTTGGCATCCTCGGAGAAATCCAAAGTAACCAGAGAACCTTCGTCCTCGGCCCTGCGCAGCTCGATTCGGCCGTCTGGTAACTCGACAATTTCTAGAAAGGACGTTGGCATAAAGGACTGTTCTCCACGAAAGGCGGGCATTATATAGGCATCGTTCAGGCTTCGCTTGGTATCTTGACCAGCTGTCATTGCCTGGACGCTTCTTTCAGCACTCGTTCAGGCCTTCGCGAAACCTGATCGCCAACCCTTTCAGGTTTTGACGCCAGCTCTCCAGCTCTTCCCGACCAAGCTCCTCGACTGCCTCCTCTTCGTCCAGGTTTACCGCCAGGATCAACGGTTGCGTCACATCGCCTTTTGGCTTGCGCGGCGCTCTTGGCGGCTGGAACAGCGCAGCATGGGCCGCCAACAGCTTGGCCAGCCAGGTTTGCGGATTGTGGGCCAGCTCGACCATCTCGGCCATTTCCGGAATGGCGATGGTTTCCAGCACTTCTCGAGTCAGCAACAGCTCTGCACGGGGCGCATTGGCTTGTGGCAGACGATAGAAGCCGGCGATTTCATGGCACAGCCCCAGTAAGGCGCCATACAGGTGAAACAATGCCGACTCGCGTCCGGCCTGGATCAGCGCCAGGGAGTTCATTGCCCGCCCCTCCTCCGCCCGCGCGAGCGCCTCAAGCGACAGGCCGGCGAAATAAATCTTCTGATTGGTACGGGTATAGAGTTCGTGGGCCATGACGGCAGCCTCCACAACGAATAAGGGCTTCTAGCAGGTCAGACAGTGTCGTGGATCGGCCGATGCGACTGCAAGCCCTACCATACAAGCGAGCCTGCTCCGGGCGGCGTTCCGACGATGGACGTCAACGATAACGCGAGCTTTCTGGATAAATGCGTCGCCCTTGCGTTTTTTCGCGAGCATGCTCGCTCCTACAGAAAGAGACAGCAGACAACCAACAAAAAGGCCGCATGAACACCCTAAGGTGCTCATGCGGCCTTTTTGCTACCGCAGGCCGTTAAGCCTTGGCGGCCGGACGCTTGTCTTCAACCTTCCACTTGCCACCGTCATAGAACGCTTTCCAGCCAGTCGGCTTACCGTCGACTTCGGTCTGCACGTACTGTTCCTTGGTCTTGCGGCTATAGCGGATTACCGCTGGCAGGCCATCCGGGTCCTTCTTCGGCGCTTCGCAGAGGAAGTGATACTTGGGATCGATCTCATCCTTGTGCGGGATGATTTCCAGCACCAGAGGAGCACGGGTCTCACGGTTTTTCGGGAACTGGCTGGCCGCCAGGAACAGTCCGGATGCACCATCGCGCAGGATGTAGGTGTCGTTGACCTTTTCGCATTTCAGCTCGGGCATCTTCACCGGGTCCATCTTCGGCGGCGCCGCATCACCACTTTTCAGCAGTTTGCGGGTGTTCTTGCAGGTCGCATTGGTGCAACCGAAGAACTTGCCGAAACGGCCGGTCTTGAGCTGCATCTCGCTGCCACACTTGTCGCATTCCAGGCTCGGGCCTTCATAGCCTTTGATGCGGTAGGTGCCTTCCTCGATTTCGTAGCCATTGCAATCGGGGTTGTTACCGCAGATGTGCAGCTTGCGCTTCTCATCCAGCAGGTAGGCGTCCATCGCCGTGCTGCAGATCGGGCAGCGATGCTTGCCACGCAACACCAGCGACTCCGACTCACCCTCGTCGTCCGCGGCGATTTCATCGCCCGGCACCAGGTTAACGGTGGCCTTGCAGCGCTCTTTCGGCGGCAGGCTGTAGCCCGAGCAACCGAGGAACACGCCGGTCGAAGCAGTACGAATCTGCATCGGACGACCGCAGGTGGTGCACGGAATGTCGGTCATTACCGGCTGGTTGGCACGCATGCCGTTGTCCGGGCTTTCGGCAACTTCCAGTTTCTTTTTGAAGTCGCCGTAGAACTCGTCCAGCACGTTTTTCCAGTCGCGTTCGCCCTGGGCCACGTCATCGAGGTGCTCTTCCATGCCGGCGGTGAAGCCGTAGTCCATCAGGTTGGAGAAGCTTTCGGACAGGCGCTCGGTAACGATGTCTCCCATCTTTTCCGAGTAGAAGCGGCGGTTATGCAGCGCCACGTAGCCACGGTCCTGGATGGTCGAAATGATCGCCGCATAGGTCGAAGGACGACCAATACCGCGCTTTTCCATTTCCTTGACCAGGCTGGCTTCCGAATAACGCGCCGGCGGCTTGGTGAAATGCTGGGTCGGATCAAGCTTGATCAGCTTCATCGCATCGCCCTGGGCCATGTCCGGCAATACATCGTCGTCGCCTGGCTTGGCAATTTGCGGCATGACACGGGTGTAACCGTCGAACTTGAGGATGCGGCCCTTGGCGCGCAGCTCGAAGTCGCCGGCACCGACGGTGACGGTAGTCGACAGGTATTGCGCCGGCAGCATCTGGCAAGCGAGGAACTGGCGCCAGATCAGCTCGTAGAGCCGCTCAGCGTCACGCTCCATGCCCGACAGCTTGCTTGGCTCGGTATTGGCGTCGGAAGGACGAATCGCTTCGTGAGCCTCCTGTGCGCCTTCCTTGCTGCTGTAGACGTTCGGCGTTTCCGGCAGGTACTTCTTGCCGAACTCGCCTTCAATATAGGTACGCGCCATCGCCACGGCGTCAGCCGAGAGGTTGGTGGAGTCGGTACGCATGTAAGTGATGTAGCCGGCTTCATACAGACGCTGGGCCATCATCATGGTCTTCTTCACGCCGAAGCCCAGGCGGTTGCTCGCGGCCTGTTGCAGGGTGGAGGTGATGAATGGCGCCGACGGCTTGCTGCTGGTCGGCTTGTCTTCGCGCTTGACGATGCTGTAGCTGGAAGCCTTGAGCTTTTCCAGCGCGGCCATGGCCTGGGCTTCATTGAGCGGCTTGAAGGCTTCGCCTTTCTCGCGAGCCACGTCGAAACGCACGTTCGCGCCCTTGGCGGTGCCGAGGTCAGCGTGGATTTCCCAATACTCTTCAGGGTTGAAGGCACGGATTTCGCGCTCACGCTCAACAACCAGCTTTACCGCTACCGACTGCACGCGACCGGCGGACAGGCCGCGAGCGATCTTGGCCCACAGCAGCGGCGAAACCATGTAACCCACTACGCGATCGAGGAAGCGACGCGCCTGCTGAGCGTTGACACGATCGATGTCCAGTTCGCCCGGCTGGGAGAAGGCTTCCTGAATCGCCTTCTTGGTGATTTCGTTGAACACCACGCGCTTGTAGCGGCTGTCGTCACCACCGATGGCTTCGCGCAGGTGCCAGGCAATGGCTTCCCCCTCGCGATCCAAGTCGGTTGCGAGATAGATGGTGTCAGCATCCTTGGCGAGCCGGCGCAGCTCTTCGATGACTTTCTCTTTGCCCGGGAGGATCTCGTACTTGGCTTTCCAGCCATGATCCGGATCGACACCCATGCGCGCGACCAGCTGCTTGCGCGCCTTTTCTTTCGGCGAGAGCACCGGACCTTCACCTGCGGCGGCCTTGCCACGCTTGGCAGCTGGCTCTTTGCTGGCGCTAGCCGAACCGCTGGTGGGCAGGTCTCGGATATGGCCGATGCTCGACTTCACCACGTATTGGTTACCCAGATACTTGTTGATGGTCTTGGCCTTAGCCGGGGATTCCACAATGACCAGCGATTTGCCCATGGATCAGAAAATTCCTGAATTCGAGAAGTGAAAGGCGATTGGCGCCTGACGCGGCACCGCTATATATAGTGGCAACAAGGTGAGGTCAAGCGCAGGGTTTTGCGCGCCCTCGGCTTATGGCCTGTTAAAAAGGCTTTCTTCGGCCTGCACCAGAGCAAAGCGCGGCACCTGTTCGCCGTCAACCTCGACGGACTCCAGGAACATGCTCAAGGGACGTACCCAAAAGCCGTAATCGCCATACAGGGCTTGGTAGAAGACCACTTCTTCTTCGCTTTCCGAATGCCGCGCGACACTGAATACGCGGTACTGCGGACCTTTGTAATGTTGGTAGAGCCCAGGTTGTATCAGCATGCTTTGGCCCTCACTCAAATTTTTTCAAAATAAAAACAAAAATAAATCCGGAAAAACAAAAACCGGGGCACTTGGCCCCGGCTTCCATCAACGAGACGCTTAAACGCGTTCGAAGACGGTGGAGATGCCTTGGCCGAGACCAATGCACATGGTGGCTACCCCAAAGGTGCCGCCATTTTGCTTCATCACGTTGAGCAAAGTGCCCGAGATACGCGCACCGGAGCAACCGAACGGGTGACCCAGGGCAATCGCGCCGCCGTGCAGGTTAACCTTCTCGTTCATCTTGTCGAGTACTTTCAGATCTTTCAGCACTGGCAGGGCCTGTGCGGCGAAAGCTTCGTTGAGCTCGAAGAAGTCGATATCGGAAATACCAAGACCCGCACGCTTCAATGCTTTTTGTGTGGCCGGTACTGGACCATAGCCCATGATCGCCGGGTCCACACCTGCCACTGCCATCGAGCGAATCACCGCCATAGGCTGGATGCCCAGGTCCTGTGCACGCTGCGCCGACATCACGATCATGCACGAGGCACCATCAGTGATCTGCGACGAAGTACCGGCTGTCACGGTGCCGCCCTTTGGATTGAACGCTGGCTTCAACGCTGCCAGGCTTTCCAGAGTGGTCTCCGGACGAATGGTTTCGTCGTAGTCGAAGGTTTTCAGGAAACCGTTCTCGTCGTAACCCTGCATCGGGATGATTTCGTCTTTGAATTTGCCTTCCACGGTCGCCTTGTGGGCGAGTTGGTGGGAGCGCAAACCGAAAGCGTCCTGTTGCTCGCGGGTGATGCCGTGCATCTTGCCGAGCATTTCCGCGGTCAGGCCCATCATGCCCGAGGCTTTCGCCGCGTGCAGCGACATGTGCGGGTTCGGATCGACACCGTGCATCATGCTCACGTGGCCCATGTGCTCGACGCCGCCGACAACGAACACGTCACCGTTGCCGGTCATGATCGCTTGCGCGGCAGTGTGCAGGGCACTCATGGACGAACCACACAGGCGGCTGACGGTCTGGCCGGCCGAGGTGTGCGGGATCTGGGTCATCAGGGACGCCATGCGGGCGATGTTCCAGCCCTGCTCCAGGGTCTGGTTCACGCAGCCCCAGATCACGTCTTCGACTTCGTTCGGGTCGACCTTGACGTTGCGTTCCAGCAATTTGCTGATCAGGTGCGCCGACATGTCTTCGGCGCGGGTGTTGCGGTGCATGCCGCCCTTGGAGCGGCCCATCGGAGTACGACCGAAGTCGACAATCACGACGTCTCTAGGATTCAAGCTCATAAGTTCACTCTCACTCTGGTTGGGGGCACTTAACCGAAGAAGCTCTGGCCGTTCTTGGCCATTTCACGCAGCTTCGCGGTCGGGTGGTACAGCGCGCCCAAATCAGCGTACTGGTCAGCCAGGGCAACGAACTGGGCAACACCGATCGAATCGATGTAGCGCAGCGCACCGCCACGGAATGGAGGGAAACCAATACCGTAGACCAGACCCATGTCGGCTTCGGCAGCGGTTTCGACAATGCCGTCTTCAAGGCAACGCACGGTTTCCAGGCACAGCGGGATCATCATCCAGTTGATGATGTCTTCGTCAGTGACTTCGCGCTGCTCGTAGACGATTGGCTTGAGCACTTCCAGTACCGCCGGGTCGGCGACTTTCTTCTGCTTGCCTTTCTTGTCGGTCTCGTAGGCGTAGAAGCCCTTGCCGTTCTTCTGGCCCAAACGCTTGGCTTCGTAGAGCACGTCGATGGCCGTACGACGGTCATCTTTCATGCGATCAGGGAAACCTTCAGCCATTACGTCACGGCCGTGGTGGCCGGTGTCGATGCCGACCACGTCCATCAGGTAGGCCGGGCCCATCGGCCAGCCGAATTTTTCCATGACCTTGTCGATACGCACGAAGTCCACACCGGCGCTGACCAGCTTGGCGAAACCGCCGAAGTACGGGAACAGGACGCGGTTGACCAGGAAGCCCGGGCAGTCGTTGACGACGATCGGGTTCTTGCCCATTTTCTTGGCGTAGGCAACGGTGGTGGCAATCGCCAGCTCGCTGGACTTCTCGCCACGGATGACCTCAACCAGCGGCATCATGTGCACCGGGTTGAAGAAGTGCATGCCGACGAAGTTTTCCGGACGCTTGAGGTTTTTGGCCAGCAAGGTGATGGAAATGGTCGAGGTGTTCGAGGCGAGGATGGTGTCCTCTTTGACCTGGTCTTCGACTTCGGCCAGAACGGCTTGCTTGACCTTTGGGTTCTCGACGACAGCTTCAACCACCAGGTCGACGTGACCGAAATCACCGTAGGACAAGGTAGGACGAATGCCATTGAGTACTTCGGCCATTTTTGCAGCGGTCATGCGGCCTTTTTCAACGCGGCCAACCAGCAGTTTGGCGGCTTCGGCCAGCCCCTGCTCGATACCGTGCTCGTTGATGTCCTTCATCAGGATCGGCGTGCCTTTGGAAGCCGACTGGTAGGCGATGCCGCCACCCATGATGCCGGCGCCCAGTACGGCGGCCTGCTTCACGTCCTTGGCGATTTCGTCGTAGGCCTTGGCCTTTTTCTTCAGCTCCTGGTCGTTCAGGAACAGGCCGACCAGGCTTTGTGCAGCAGAGGTCTTGGCCAGTTTGACGAAACCGGCAGCTTCGACTTCCAGCGCCTTGTCACGACCGAAGTTCGCAGCTTTCTGGATGGTCTTGATCGCTTCAACCGGCGCCGGGTAGTTCGGGCCAGCCTGACCGGCCACGAAACCTTTGGCGGTTTCGAAGGCCATCATTTGTTCGATAGCGTTCAGCTTGAGTTTCTCAAGCTTGGGCTGACGCTTGGCCTTGAAGTCAAACTCACCGGAAATGGCGCGCTTGATCAGTTCCAGGGCAGCATCTTGCAATTTCTCAGGAGCAACCACTGCATCGACGGCACCGACTTTCAGCGCGTCTTCAGGACGGTTTTCCTTGCCAGCGGCAATCCACTCGATGGCGTTGTCGGCACCGATCAGGCGCGGCAGACGCACGGTACCGCCGAAGCCCGGGTAGATGCCCAGCTTGACTTCCGGCAGACCGATCTTGGCCTTGGTGGACATGACGCGGTAGTCCGCCGCCAGGCACATTTCCAGGCCGCCACCCAACGCGATGCCGTTGATGGCCGCTACGGTCGGCACGTTGAGGTCTTCGAAATCGCTGAAAATCTTGTTGGCTTCGAGGTTGCCAGCAACCAGCTCTGCATCCGGCAGCTTGAAGTTGTCGACAAATTCAGTGATGTCGGCACCGACGATGAACACGTCCTTGCCGCTGCTGACGATCACACCCTTGATCGAATTATCTGCCTTGATGGCGTCCACGGCCTGACGCAGTTCGTTCAGGGTTAGACGGTTGAACTTGTTGACGGACTCACCCTTGAGGTCGAACTTCAGTTCGACGATGCCACTTTCAAGAGCCTTAACCGTGATGGCTTTACCTTCGTAAATCATCAACTGATCTCCACGATATGGAAGCTGAACAGTACACGTCGGACGCAGGCGAATGGTTCGGCAGGGACGGTTTCCGTCGATGCCACGCCCATTCCCCCGACACACCCGCCAACGCGATATTCGGGATTCTGTAGGAGCGCTCTGTAAAACAAACGCTCAATTCATACGCCCGTTTGATTTGGGTACGTCACCTTCACGGAATTTCCGACAATTGTCAATCGCCTGAAACAGGGGATGGAGCGCGACTTTACGGTCATTTCCGTACTACGAGGCCTTAAACACGCCGAAGCATGTGAACGCATTCATAGGATCAATTGTTAGAAAAGTCGCCCTAATTCCCTGCAGGCCGCGTTTAACGAGCTACGCTGGCGAAAAGCGGGATAAACATGAATGCTTTTTGGCAATGCCTGATGCAAATTCAGCCCGAACCGATTTACCGGCCTGCCTGGCCAAACCGGCCCGATGATACTGTCGGGCTTTTTTTTGCCCGACTCCTGCAGGAGCCAGCATGCTGGTGATGGTGGTCAACGATGACGCGGCAAACCTGACGCTCCGAGGCGTTCTCTGGTTTTTCGCGAGCATGCTCGCGCCTACGCCAGCGTGAGCAGGAGGGAGTTCAGGCGAGCGCCTTCAAGGTGGCGTCGATCTGTTGCAATACCTCGGCTTCACCCTTCTCGCCCCAGTACAAAGCGATCATCTGCCTGTCCGCCTCGACCTTGTAGACATTGCCTGGCAATTTTTCGAAATGATTGAGTAACGCCGGATCTTCGCAGATTTCCTGCCACTGATTGACCCAGACACCTGGCGATTTCTGCCAGTAACTCCAGCACGCAGGCTGACTGCCCCGGCGCGGGCGATGGTACTGCGCACACGGGCTTGGCGGCTCCTGGCTGAGCCAGTGCGGCCACTCCTGAGGCGCCAATTGCATGGCCAGGCCGATGCGTCGGGCCTCCATGCGCAGGGCTATCCGGCCACTCTGGGCACGGGACGGGCGCAACCATGCCAGTGGACTCAGCACCACCAGCAGGATTGACAGCACTATCCAGACCGTCATATCTGTACTCCCGATTCTTGATGGGCACATTGGGTCACTTTGGAACCAATGCGCTTGAAACCAGCCATACTTACCAATATTGCAATCCCTCAGGAGGAGCATCTCATGCCCTACAACCACATTCTGGTCGCTGTAGATCTAACCGAAGAGTGCGATCCTGTAATCCACCGCGCTCGCGAACTGTCGGTAAGTAGCGGTGCGAAGCTGTCGCTGGTGCACATTGTCGAGCCGATGGCCATGGCCTTTGGCGGTGATGTGCCAATGGACCTGTCACAACTGCAACAACAGCAGTTCGATCAGGCCAAAGAGCGCCTTGACCGGCTGATCGTGAAGTATCCGGAGCTTACCCGGGAATACAGCCACCTGACCTACGGCCAGCCACGCCAGGAGATTCACCATCTGGCCAAGGAACAGACCTGTGACCTGATCGTGGTGGGCAGCCATGGCCGGCATGGCCTGGCACTGCTGCTGGGCTCCACCGCCAACGACGTGTTGCATGGCGCCCCTTGCGATGTGCTCGCTGTACGCCTGCAAAACAAAAGCTGACAATACAAATCATTGTGGGGGCGGGCTTGCTCGCGAAAGCGGTGTGACAGTCGACACATTCGTTGAATGTTAAACCGCCTTCGCGAGCAAGCCCGCTCCCACATGGAATCTGCGATAATCCGCAGATCGCATTGCATATGAAAAGCCCGGCATTCATCACTGAACGCCGGGCTTTTTTATTGCCGGATCAATCAGGCATCCAGCTCGGCCCAGCGCTCGACCATCACGTCCAGTTCAGCCTGCAACTGTTCCAGCTGAGCGATCACCGCAGCCGTCTCGGCAGCCGGACGCAGGTAGAAACCGGCATCGGCCATCTGCGCCTCAACGGCGGCAATCTGCTGTTCCATGGCTTCGATCTGCCCCGGCAGCGCTTCCAGTTCACGCTGCAACTTGTAGCTGAGCTTCTTCTTCGCCACGGGTGTCTCGACTGCCGCCGCGACTGGCGCAGGCTCGGCCTTGACCACTGCCGAATTGAGGTCGGCCTTGCCGGACTTGCTTTCGGTCACACCCAGCAGGCGTGGTGAACCGCCCTGACGCAGCCAGTCCTGATAGCCACCGACATATTCGCGAACCTTGCCTTCACCTTCGAAGACCAGGGTGCTGGTAACCACGTTGTCGAGGAATGCCCGGTCGTGGCTGACCATCAGCACGGTGCCGTTGAAGGTCAGCAGGACTTCTTCGAGCAGCTCCAGGGTTTCAACGTCGAGGTCGTTGGTCGGTTCGTCGAGCACCAGCAGGTTCGCCGGCTTGCTGAACAGCTTGGCCAGCAGCAGACGAGCGCGTTCACCACCAGACAGCGCCTTGACCGGCGTGCGCGCACGCTGCGGGCTGAACAGGAAGTCGCCGAGGTAGCTCAGCACATGGCGGCTCTGGCCGTCGATATCGATGAAGTCGCGACCTTCGGCGACGTTGTCGATCACGGTCTTTTCCAGATCCAGCTGGTGGCGCAACTGGTCGAAGTAGGCCACATCGATCTTCGTGCCCTCTTCCACCTTGCCGCTGGTTGGCTGCAGGCCGCTGAGCATCAGCTTGAGCAGCGTGGTCTTGCCGGTACCGTTGGCGCCGAGCAGGCCGATACGGTCACCGCGCTGCAGCACCATCGAGAAATCCTTGATCAGGAACGGGCCACCCGGGTGAGCGAAGCTCACATTCTCGAGGACCATCACCTGCTTGCCGGACTTGTCGGCGGTTTCCAGCTGGATATTGGCCTTGCCGGTACGCTCACGACGCTCGCTGCGCTCCACGCGCAAGGCTTTGAGGGCACGCACGCGGCCCTCGTTACGGGTGCGACGGGCCTTGATGCCCTGGCGAATCCACACTTCTTCCTGGGCCAGGCGCTTGTCGAACAGGGCATTGGCGGTGGCTTCCGCCGCCAGTTCGGCTTCTTTGTGCACGAGGAAACTGGCGTAATCGCCATTCCAGTCGATCAGGCCGCCGCGATCCAGTTCGAGGATGCGGGTCGCCAGGTTCTGCAGGAAAGAACGGTCGTGCGTGATGAACAGCACGGCGCCCTGGAAATCCTTCAGTGCTTCTTCAAGCCAGGCGATTGCACCGATGTCCAGGTGGTTGGTCGGCTCATCGAGCAACAGCAGGTCCGGCTCGGACACCAGGGCCTGGGCCAGCAGCACGCGACGACGCCAGCCGCCGGACAATTCGGCGAGGGTCTTGTCCGCAGGCAACTGCAGGCGGCTCAGGGTGCTGTCGACCAGGGTCTGCAAGCGCCAGCCATCACGGGCTTCGAGGTCGTGCTGAACGTGCATCAGCTTGTCCAGGTCGGCATCGGTGACGCAGTTCTGGCTCAGGTGGTGATATTCGGCAAGCAAGGCACCGACGCCGTCCAGGCCTTCGGCAACCACGTCGAACACTGTCCGCTCGTCGGCCACCGGCAATTCTTGCGGCAATTCGCCGATCTTGAGCCCGGGTGCACGCCAGACAGAGCCGTCATCGGGCTTCTGGTCGCCCTTGACGAGCTTCATCATGCTGGACTTGCCAGTGCCGTTGCGGCCGATGATGCACACCCGCTCACCACGGGCGATCTGCCAGGACACCTTGTCCAACAACGGCATAGCGCCGAAAGCAAGGGACACATCGCTGAATTTGAGCAGGGTCATGAGCTTCTCCAAAAACCGGGCGCGCATTCTACCTGACTTGGGGCGTCAGAAGGCCGGCAATTTCATTCTCGTAGCACTCTGCATGACAAATGTTGCTAACTGATGCCGTGACGCCGGCAAAGCTTTCGCGCGTTGCTGGCAAAAGGCTAAGCTACAGATAATTCAGTGGGGGCCTGACCCGCACTTGTCATGATTTCTCTGCCCGGATGTCTCATGCGCAGTCGCCTTTTCAGTCTCTTATCCTGCTTTGTTCTTTCTGCCGCTGCCGTTCAATCCGTACAGGCCGTGGATATTTCCACCCAACGCCAGTATTACGATGAAGCCAAGCGCGCCCTGGCCAAGGGCGACTCCGGCCCGTACTTTCGCTACAACCAGGCCCTGGCCGATTATCCGCTGGAGCCCTATCTGGCCTATGACGAGCTGACCGCGCGCCTGAAAACCGCGAGCAACGCCGAAATCGAGAAATTCCTCGCCGAACATGGCGATCTGCCGCAAGCCAACTGGATGAAGCTGCGCTGGTTGCGCTGGCTGGCCGACCGTGGCGACTGGGCGACCTTCGTCAAGTATTACGACCCGAAAATGAACTTCACCGAACTGGACTGCCTGAATGCGCAGTACCAGATCAGCCATAACCTCAAGTCCGAAGGTTACGCCAACGCCAACAAGCTCTGGCTGACAGGCAAATCGCAGCCCGAGGCCTGCGACACGCTGTTCGCCATGTGGGCTGCCGACGGCCAGTTGACCGAGCAAAAACGCTGGGAGCGCCTCAAGCTCGCCGCCCAGGCACGCAACTATCCGCTGGCAAACAGCCTGACCAACGGCTTGACCACCCTCGCCCCGCGCGGTCGCTTGCTGATCGACGTGGCGCAGAAACCGGAAATGCTCAACCAGCCTTCGCGTTTCACTCCGGCCGATGAACCCATGTCTGACGTGGTCAGCCTCGGCCTGCGCCGCCTGGCCCGCCAGGATCCGGACCGGGCCATGAACCTGCTCGACGGCTATGCCAGCAGCATGCATTTCTCCCGGGATGAAAAAGTCGCGATCGCCCGGGAAATCGGGCTGACCCTCGCCAAACGGTTCGACGGTCGGGCACTGAACCTCATGACCCAGTACGATCCGGAACTGCGCGACAACACGGTGTCCGAGTGGCGCTTGCGCCTGCTGCTGCGCCTGGCGCGCTGGGACGAGGCCTATCAGTTGACGCGCCGCGTGCCGCAAGACCTGGCCACCGCCAACCGCTGGCGCTACTGGCAGGCCCGCAGCCTGGAGCTGGCGCAGCCACAGAGCCCGGAACCCCAGAGCCTGTACAAGAACCTGGCCCGCGAGCGCGACTTTTATGGCTTCATGGCGGCCGATCGTTCGCAATCGCCCTACTCGCTGCTCAACAAGCCGCTGGCACTCAGCCAGGCCACCATCAATAAAGTACGCAACACACCCGGCATCCGCCGGGCCCTGGAGTTCCACGCCCGCGGCCAGATCGTCGACGGTCGCCGTGAGTGGTACCACGTCAGCCGCCATTTCAGCCGTGATGAAATGGTCGCCCAGGCCAAACTGGGCTACGACCTGGGATGGTATTTCCCGGCGATCCGCACCATCAGCCAGGCGCAATACTGGGATGACCTGGACATCCGTTTCCCCATGGCCCATCGCGAAACCCTGGTGCGTGAAGCGAAGAATCGCGGCCTGCATCCGAGCTGGGCGTTTGCCATCACCCGTCAGGAAAGCGCCTTCATGGACGATGCTCGCTCCGGCGTCGGTGCAACGGGCCTGATGCAGCTGATGCCCGCGACCGCCAAGGAAACCGCACGCAAGTTCAGCATTCCTTATTCCTCGCCACAGCAGTTGCTCGACCCGGACAAGAACATCCAGCTCGGTGCCGCCTTTTTGAGCCAGGTACACAGCCAGTTCAACGGCAACCGCGTCCTCGCCTCCGCCGCCTACAACGCCGGCCCCGGCCGCGTGCGTCAGTGGCTGCGCGGCGCAGACCACCTGAGCTTCGACGTGTGGGTGGAGAGCATCCCGTTCGACGAAACCCGCCAGTACGTGCAAAACGTGCTCTCGTATTCGGTGATCTACGGCCAGAAACTCAACTCACCGCAACCGATCGTGGATTGGCATGAGCGGTATTTCGACGATCAGTAAGAGCTGCAGCAGCAAATTTTAAGCCACAAGCTGCGAGCAGTTCTCCCTAGCCGTAAAAATGCCCGCATTTGAAAGATGCGGGCATTTTTTATTGATCCATTTGGTCGCTACTTAGTCGTTTACTGGATCGAATACTTCCTGGCCATCATTGAACTGCAACGCCGCCAACCGCGCATACAGCGCATTACTGGCGATCAGCTCCAGGTGCGTGCCCACCGCTACCAGTTTCCCTTGGTCCATCACCGCGATCCGGTCGGCGTTTTTCACGGTGGCCAGGCGGTGGGCGATGACCAGGGTGGTGCGGTTTTTCATCAGGCTTGGCAGGGCTTGCTGAATCAGGTGTTCACTCTGGGCATCGAGGGCGCTGGTGGCTTCGTCGAGCAACAGGATCGGTGCATCCACTAACAAAGCCCGGGCGATGGCCAGGCGCTGGCGCTGGCCGCCGGACAAACCCAGACCGCCGTCGCCCAGGTGCGTCTGGTAGCCATTGGACATGGCCTCGATGAAGTCATGGGCATAGGCGATTTTCGCCGCTTCCCGGACCTGCTCCGGGGTTGCTGCCGGATTACCGTAACGAATGTTTTCTTCGATGCTGCCGAAAAATAGCGCCGGGTTTTGCGAGACCAGGGCGAAGCAGCGGCGCAAGTCCAATGGGTCGAGCTGTACCAGCGGCACGCCATCGAGCAGGATGCACCCCTCGGCGGGGTCGTAGAAACGCAGCAGCAGATCGTACACCGTGGACTTGCCGGCGCCGGAGGGACCAACCAGTGCGAGGGTTTCGCCGGCATTGATCGAAAGGCTCAAACCATCGACGGCATAGCTTTCAGGACGTGACGGGTAAGAAAAGCGCACCGCTTGCAGCTGCAGATTGCCCCGGACTCGCTCCGGTAGCGCCACTGCCCCGGTAGCTGGCGGCTGGATGATGTTTTCCGAGCGCAGCAACTCGGCGATCCGCTCGGCGGCCCCGGCCGCACGCTGCAATTCCCCTATCACCTCGCTCAATGTGCCGAATGCACTGCCGACGATCAGGCTATAGAAGACAAACGCGGCCAACTCGCCTGCGGAAATCCGCCCGGCGATCACGTCCATGCCGCCGACCCAGAGCATCACCCCGACCGCACCGAGCACCAGCACGATCACCAGGGTGATCAGCCAGGCGCGCTGAAAGATGCGTTTGCGCGCGGTGTCGAACGCATCTTCCACAGTTCTGGCGAAGCGCCGCTCGTCCTGCGCCTGATGGTTGTAGGCCTGCACGGTTTTGATCTGGCCCAGGGTTTCCGAGACGTAACTGCCGATGTCGGCAATCCGGTCCTGGCTCAGGCGCGACAGGTTGCGCACCCGGCGCCCGAAAATCAGGATCGGCGCGATCACCAATGGCAAAGCCACCACCACGATACTGGTGAGCTTGGGGTTGGTCACAAACAGCAGCACTATCCCGCCCAGCACCATCAGCAGATTGCGCAGGAACAGCGACAACGAAGAACCGATAACCGATTGCAGCAGCGTGGTATCGGCGGTCAAGCGTGACTGGATCTCCGAGCTGCGGTTGTCTTCATAAAAACCCGGGTGCAGGTAGATCAAATGGTTGAACACCTGGCGCCGGATGTCAGCGACGCAACGCTCGCCGATCCACGACACCAGGTAAAAACGCGCAAAGGTGCCGACCGCCAGCCCCATCACCAGCAACAGGAACAGACCGATGGACTGATTGAGCAGGTGTGGCGACTGGGTCATGAAACCCTGGTCCACCAACAGGCGAATCCCCTGCCCCATGGACAAGGTGATTGCAGCGGTGACGATCAACGCGAGCAAGGCACCCAGGGCCTGCCAGCGGTACGGGACGATGAAACGACTGGCCAGGCGAATCGCACGGCGTTGACGGGCAGAGAGCATCGCAATCATCCACGGAGGTCATTAAGGTCAGCCTACACGCTCGTTGGCCGAGGAACTTTGTAAATCACAATGCGTCAGGTTAATTATGACCGGCAAGACTAGTGACTAGACGCTAATGGTCTAAAGTTCGAGTAGCCAGATGATGGCATTTCTGGTGGACTGGTAACGCCGTTTCGGAAAGACCGCAGGGAGTTGTCATAGCCCGGTCACCTGACGGCTTTAAAGTAGGCACACACCTGAAGAGGAGACAGGCCATGTCCTTGCAAAACAGCAGCGATGACAAGATTCAAGTGATCCGCACGCAGCCAGACCAGTCTCTGGGTTGCTCGATTATCGACGAACAGGGCCGCGAGGTACCGATCACTGAAGCAATGATCCAGTGCGCCTGCCGCGAACTGGAAGACCGATTGGTCAAGCCTGCCGAACAAAAGTGATGTAGCCACCGTCTTCTTGACCCGGCCCGTTGTTGGCCGGGTTTTTTATGCCCAGTGGTGTATCAGACCGCTGTTGAGCCAAGGGCTGCCACTATTTGCCGCAACGCCGCTGAGTCGCCCTCGATACGCACCTGCAATCCGTCGATCTCACGACGCGGCGGATAGTTCTTGCGCAGCACATCGAATGCCGCACGCTGCTCGCTGACACTGCCGACAAGGCTGCGACGAAAATCCGCATCGTCGCGGCGCGGGTCGTACACACCACGGCACAACGTCGCCAGGGCCCAGGCCGGATCGGTTTGTGCGTTCAGGGTCACGTGCGCCAGCCAGGGTGCCGGCAATAAATCGCTCAAGCTGACCACGGCCGGTTGTCCGAGAAACTGGCAATACGCCTGATAGATCTGCGCAGTCCCGCGCTGCTTGCCATCGAGGCTGTAACCGGCAATGTGCGGTGTCGCCAGCACGCACAGATCAGCCAGGGCAACATCGACTTCCGGTTCGCCTTCCCAGACATCCAGCACCGCCTGGAGGTCTTCGCGCTCCAGCAGCACTTCGCGCAGCGCTGCGTTGTTCACCACCGGACCACGACTGGCGTTGATCAGCCAGGCGCCTGGCTTGAGCTGCTTCAGGCGTTTTTCGTCAAACAGATGCCAGGTCGGCTGCGCGCCTCGCTTGCTCAACGGCGTGTGCAGGCTGATGACGTCGCATTCTTCAATAATCCGCTCGAGGCTGACGTAATCGCCACCTTCAGCAACTTGCCGGGGCGGGTCGCAGACCAGCACCTTCCAGCCCAGGCCTTGCAGGACGTTGACCAGCCGCCCGCCCACTTGTCCGGCACCGACCACGCCGTAGGTGCGTTGTGTCAGGTCGGCGCCCTCTATCTCGGCCAGGGTCAGCAGGCTGCCGAGCACGTAGTCAACCACCCCGCGGGCATTGCAGCCCGGGGCGCTGGACCAGGTGATGCCGGCCTGATGGAAGTACTCCAGGTCCAGGTGGTCGGTGCCGATGGTGCAGGTGCCGACAAAACGCACCTTGCTGCCTTCGAGCAATGCGCGGTTGACGTTGGTGACCGAACGCACCAGCAGTACATCGGCCTGTTCGACGGTAGCACGATCGATGGAGCGACCCGGTACCCGGCGGATTTCACCGAAGCCTTCAAAGAAGGCATCGAGCAGGGGGATGTTTTCGTCGGCAACAATCAGCATGGCAGGCTCCTTGGGCGGATCGGCAGTGTAGGCGTAGATACCTTCCAGCGCCTATCCCTCTGTGCTGCGGCTGGAATTTCGGGAGATTACAAATAGGTAACACTGTCTTTTCCTGACTAATGCGTCAAGGCGTAGAATGCGCGACTGTACTTAGCACCCCTTGGACGTTTCGCCTTTGAATTCCGTGACTGACCGCCCTGCCGCCCTCTCCCTTTCTCGCCCGGCCCGGGTCCGCCTTGAGCTGAAGAATCTGCTCGGCCTGGCCCTGCCGATCATGATCGCGCAACTGGCGACCACCGCCATGGGCTTCGTCGATGCGGTGATGGCCGGCCGGGTTGGGCCACGTGACCTCGCTGCCGTGGCCCTGGGCAACTCGATCTGGGTGCCGGTGTTCCTGCTGATGACCGGCACCTTGCTGGCGACCACACCAAAAGTTGCCCAGCGCTTCGGTGCCGGCACCCACAGTGAAATCGGCCCGATCGTACGTCAGGCGCTGTGGCTGGCACTGGTCGTCGGACTGCTGGCGACCGGCGCGCTGTTCAGCGCCGAACCGATCCTGCACGTCATGAAGGTCGATCCCGAACTGATCGGCCCATGCATGCAATACCTGCATGGCATTGCCAGTGGCTTGCCTGCCGTCGCGTTCTATCATGTGCTGCGCTGTTTCAGTGACGGCCTGGGCCGCACCCGGCCGGCGATGGTGCTGGGCCTGTGCGGCCTGGCCTTGAACATTCCCCTCAATTACATCTTCATCTACGGCCACTTCGGCGTCCCGGCCATGGGCGGCGTTGGCTGCGGTTGGGCCACCGCCATCGTGATGTGGGTGATGGCCCTGGGCATGGCCGGCTGGGAGCGCTGGGCACCGGCCTACCAGTCGAGCCAATTGTTCAGCCGCTTCGACTGGCCGCAATGGTCGGTGATCAAGCGCCTGCTGGGGATCGGCTTGCCGATCGGGATTGCGGTGTTTGCCGAGTCGAGCATCTTCGCCGTGATTGCCCTGCTGATCGGCAGCCTTGGTGCCACTGTGGTCGCAGGACACCAGATCGCCCTGAACTTCAGCTCGCTGGTGTTCATGATCCCCTACTCCCTGGGCATGGCAGTCACCGTTCGGGTCGGCCAGGCCCTGGGCCGTCAGCAACCGCGCGAAGCACGCTTCGCCGCCGGGGTCGGCATGGGCACGGCGCTGGCGTATGCCTGCCTGTCCGCGAGCCTGATGCTGTTGCTGCGCGAGCACATCGCCGCGATCTACACCGCCGATCCAACGGTGATCCAGGTGGCGGCGATGCTGATCGTGTATTCGGCGCTGTTCCAGTTTTCCGATGCGATCCAGGTGACAGCCGCCGGCGCACTGCGTGGTTATCAGGACACGCGGGTGACCATGATCCTGACGCTGTTTGCCTACTGGGGGATCGGCTTGCCGGTGGGTTACGCCCTGGGCTTGACCGACTGGTTCGGCGCACCGAGCGGCCCGAGCGGACTGTGGCAGGGACTGATCGTGGGCTTGAGTTGCGCGGCGCTGATGCTGTCTATTCGCCTGACGCGCAGTGCACGCAAACGGATCCGCATCAGCCATTCGGCGGGTTAAGCGCACAAAAAAGGCCTGCAAATGCAGGCCTTTTTTTGGCTTCTTGTTACCCAGACTTCTTGCGAATCCAGTAGAGGTAGGTGCCTGCCTCTTCATGCTGCGCGATCAGCTCGTGGTCGAGAAAAACGCAGAACTTGGGGATATCGCGACGGGTCGACGGATCGGTGGCGATCACCTTGAGCAGGCCGCCGGGCACCAGGTCACGGATGTGCTGGTGCAGCATCATCACCGGCTCAGGGCAGTTGAGGCCGGTGGCGTCGAGGGTGCCGTCTACCGGCGTATCAAGCATTTCACTCATGATTTACTCCTGAAACTTGCCGGCATTGTCGCGCATAGCCGGGTGTTCGGTCATCGGTATCGTGGCTAGGGGGCTTGTCGGAACGCCACATCGCCCCGTTGGACTACGCAGTAGTCCCATCGCAGTTTTGGACCCATAACAGTTTTGGGGCCGCTTCGCGGCCCAACGGGGGCAAGCCCCCTCGCCACAAAGGCTCTCCCACAGGGAGCCGTGTGAATCAGCGGGATTTGGGCTTCTTCACGTCCAGGCGGCGCAAGTGGCAGGTCACTTCTTCACGGTCGTGATACAGCTGCTTGCAGCCGATCTCGACCCGGATGCCCCGTGCCTTGAAGCCGTCGGCAATCCGTTCCAGCAAGCGTTTCACTTCGGCATAGCGCTGCTTCATCGGCAGCTTCAGGTTGACCACGGCCTCGCGGCAATGCCCATCGCCAATCCACTCTTCCAGCATCGCCGCGTTACGCGCAGGTTTTTCGACGATGTCACAAACCATCCAGTCCACCGGCTGCTTGGGCTTGAAGGTAAAACCATCAGCCATCAAGTGTTGCACCAGCCCGGTGTCCATCAGGCTTTCGGCCATCGGGCCGTTGTCGATGGCGGTCACCAGCATGCCGCGATTGACCAGTTGCCAGGTCCAGCCACCGGGGGCGGCACCCAGGTCGACGCCGGTCATGTCGCCGTGCAGGCGCTCGTCCCACTGATCCCGTGGAATGAAGTGGTGCCAGGCTTCCTCCAGTTTCAGGGTCGAGCGGCTTGGTGCCTCACGGGGAAATTTCAGGCGCGGGATGCCCATCGGCCACATCGCCGAGTTGTTCGACTCGGCCAGGCCCATGAACACTTCACGGCCGCTTTTGAAGGTCAGCAGCAGCCGCGGTTTGTGCGCATCTTCCACCAGTTTGCCGGCGGCCATCAGCGCCTTGCGCAGGTGAACTTCGAACTTCTTGCAGAAGTTCGACAGTTCCTTGCCGTCGTTGGTATCGACCATTTCCAGCCACAGGCTGCCGCACAGCGGGAAGTCCGCCATGTGCGCAAGGATTACACTGATACGGTCGGTTTCCGGCAGATCGATGAAAATCCCCCGGGCCCATTGGCGCGGGAAGATCAGCTCGGCGAAACGCTGACCGCGCATCAGGCGCTCGGCGCCGTCTTCTTCGGTGCAGACAAATTCGGCGCAGGCGCTGGCAGTCTTGGCCTTGGCATACCCGGCCACATTCAGCCGTGCGGCCAGGTCGGAAATCTCGGAACAGACTTCGCCTTCGAAGCCCGGCCGGCAATGCATAAAGAGGGTGTTCATTCTTACTCCTGGGCAGATGGCGATAAATTACGCCGCTGCGCGATGCCCAGACGTTGCGTTGAAGCAAAGCCTGTCACGAAAACCCGCGCATGATAGCCGACTTCGCAACCCCGGACTTGTCGATAGAGTCCAGTTATTAGCCAGCTAATGAAAACAGGGCTAGGTTTAATGCTCTGTCCGTCCCCTCAGTCCGTAGCCGTGCGGACTCAAAGGAGTGATCGTAATGCCGTCCCTCGATAGCCTGAACACCCTTGAAACCCTGCAAGTCGATGACAAGACTTACCACTATTTCAGCCTGCCGCAAGCTGCCAGGAGCCTTGGTGACCTGGACAAGCTGCCGATGTCCTTGAAAGTGCTGCTGGAAAACCTGCTGCGCTGGGAGGACGAAAAAACCGTCACCGGCGCCGACCTCAAAGCCATCGCCGCATGGCTCAAGGAGCGTCGCTCCGACCGCGAGATCCAGTACCGCCCGGCGCGGGTCCTGATGCAAGACTTTACCGGCGTCCCGGCCGTGGTCGATCTGGCCGCCATGCGTGCAGCAATGGCCAAGGCCGGCGGTGATCCGCAGCGCATCAACCCGCTGTCGCCGGTGGACCTGGTGATCGACCACTCGGTGATGGTCGACAAGTTCGCCAGCAGCAGCGCCTTCGAGCAGAACGTTGACATTGAGATGCAGCGCAATGGCGAACGTTATGCCTTTCTGCGCTGGGGCCAGAGCGCCTTCGACAACTTCAGTGTGGTGCCACCGGGCACCGGGATCTGCCACCAGGTCAATCTGGAATACCTCGGCCGCACGGTCTGGACCAAGGACGAGGACGGCCGCACCTATGCCTTCCCCGACACCCTGGTCGGCACCGACTCCCACACCACCATGATCAACGGCCTCGGCGTACTCGGCTGGGGCGTCGGCGGCATCGAAGCGGAAGCGGCCATGCTCGGGCAACCGGTATCGATGCTGATTCCGGAAGTCATCGGCTTCAAGCTCAGCGGCAAACTCAGGGAAGGCATCACGGCCACCGACCTGGTGCTGACTGTTACCCAGATGTTGCGCAAGAAAGGTGTGGTGGGCAAATTCGTCGAATTCTACGGCGACGGCCTTGCCGACCTGCCGCTGGCCGACCGCGCGACCATCGCCAACATGGCGCCGGAATACGGTGCAACCTGCGGTTTCTTCCCGGTGGACGACATCACACTGGAGTACCTGCGTCTGTCCGGCCGCCCAATCGAGACCGTGAAACTGGTCGAGGCCTACAGTAAGGCTCAGGGCCTGTGGCGCCTGCCGGGCAAGGAACCGGTGTTCACCGACAGCCTGGAACTGGACATGGGCAGCGTAGAGGCCAGCCTCGCCGGACCGAAACGCCCGCAGGACCGTGTGGCGCTACCGAATGTCGCACAAGCGTTCAGCGACTTCCTCGGCGTCCAGCTCAAACCCACCAGCAAGGAAGAAGGTCGCCTGGAAAGCGAAGGCGGTGGCGGCGTGGCAGTGGGCAATGCGGACATGGCGGGCGAGGCGGACTACGAATTTGAAGGCCAGACCCACCGGCTGAAAAACGGCGCCGTGGTGATTGCCGCGATCACCTCCTGCACCAACACGTCCAACCCGAGCGTGATGATGGCGGCCGGGCTGGTGGCCAAAAAAGCAGTGGAAAAAGGCCTGCAACGCAAACCCTGGGTGAAAAGCTCCCTGGCCCCGGGCTCGAAAGTGGTCACCGACTACTACAAGGCGGCCGGGCTGACGCAATACCTCGACCAGCTTGGTTTCGCGCTGGTGGGTTACGGCTGTACCACCTGCATCGGCAACTCCGGCCCCCTGTCGGAGCCGATCGAAAAAGCCATCCAGCAAGCCGACCTGACAGTGGCCTCAGTGCTGTCGGGAAACCGCAACTTCGAAGGCCGGGTGCATCCCCTGGTAAAAACCAACTGGCTGGCTTCCCCGCCACTGGTGGTTGCCTATGCGTTGGCGGGCACTGTGCGCATCGACCTCAGCAGCGAGCCGCTGGGTACCGACCAGAACGGCAAGCTGGTTTATTTGCGCGACATATGGCCGAGCAGCCAGGAAATCGCCGAGGCGGTGGCACGCGTCAACACAGCGATGTTCCACAAGGAGTACGCCGAAGTGTTTGCCGGTGACGAGCAGTGGCAGGCGATCGTAGTGCCGCAAGCCGCCACTTACGTCTGGCAGGCGGATTCGACTTACATCCAGCATCCGCCCTTCTTCGATGACATCGGTGGCCCGCCACCAGTGGTCAAGGATGTAGCCGGTGCCCGCGTCCTCGCCCTGCTGGGAGATTCGGTGACCACTGACCATATCTCTCCGGCCGGCAACATCAAGGCCGACAGCCCGGCGGGCCACTATCTGCGCGACAAAGGCGTGGAACCACGGGACTTCAACTCCTACGGCTCCCGGCGCGGCAACCATGAAGTGATGATGCGCGGCACCTTTGCCAACATACGCATTCGTAACGAAATGCTCGGTGGCGAGGAAGGCGGCAACACCTTTTATATTCCCACCATGGAAAAAATGCCGATCTACGATGCCGCCATGCGTTATCAGGCGGCAGGCACACCGCTGGTGGTGATCGCCGGGCAGGAATACGGCACCGGATCGAGCCGCGACTGGGCCGCCAAAGGCACTAACCTGCTCGGTGTAAAGGCAGTCATTGCCGAAAGTTTTGAACGTATCCACCGCTCCAATCTGGTGGGCATGGGCGTGCTGCCGTTGCAGTTCAAGCTGGATCAGAATCGCAAGAGCCTGAACCTGACCGGCAAGGAGACCCTGGATATCCTCGGGTTAAGCGGTGTCGAGCTGACGCCACGAATGAACCTGACGCTGGTCATCAAACGCGTAGATGGCAGCCTCGAGAAAATCGAGGTCCTGTGCCGGATCGATACGCTCAATGAAGTGGAGTACTTCAAGGCGGGAGGGATTTTGCACTACGTGTTGCGTCAGTTGATTGCGTCCTGACCCTGCACTGACACAAACACCGCCTTCGGGCGGTGTTTTTGTTGGGGTGGGCCGCTCTATAATCGCGCCTTTGCTGGGCAAGCGAAGATTCACCAAACCCGGTGAGATCAACTCGACCGCAGTTTTTGACCCAAGGACTTTGAATGATTGCCCTGCCATGGACCTGCCTGACCCTGCTCTCCCTCGGCTATGGCATGGCCCTGGCGTACGGCCATCTCGGCTGGCTGGCGGCGATTTCCGTGGTTTTGCTGTTGGTCGCAGGCTTTGCCGTGCGCCAACAACAACTTCAGTTCGGCCGCTGGCTCGGCCATGGCCTGTTCATCTTTCTGGCCTTGGCCCTGGCGATGCACTGGCTGCCCGGTTTCTACAATGGTCGCGTCATTCCTGCCCAGCGCTTCACCGACAATGCCGTGCCGTTTTCCATGTACCTGAACCTGGACAAACCCCTGATCGGCTTCTGGCTGTTGCTGGCCTGCCCATGGATTATCAGTCGCCGCTCGCTACGACGCGGCTTGTATGCCAGCGCGCTGGCCCTGACCTTGAGCGCCGTGCTGGCTCTGGGTGGCGCGCTGTTGCTGGGCGTCATCGAATGGGCACCAAAATGGCCGGAGCACGCCTGGTTGTGGCTGCTCAACAATCTGTTGCTGGTGACCCTGGTTGAAGAGGCTCTGTTTCGTGGCTATATCCAGGGCGGCCTGACTCGATGCTTTAAAGATTTGGCCTACGGCGAGAACCTCGCCCTGCTTCTTGCATCCCTGCTGTTCGGCCTGGTGCATGCGGGAGCGGGCTGGCATTGGGTGCTGTTGGCGAGTCTGGCGGGAGTCGGCTATGGCCTGGCCTACCGTTTCGGCGGCCTGGCGGCGGCCGTCGCCACTCATTTCGGCTTGAATGTGTTGCACTTCGCACTGTTCACCTATCCGATGCTCGCGAGCTGACGCAAGGGTCGTTTTGCGACGCACCACTGATTTTCGAAAAAAATCTCATTAAATCGCCGAGGTTGCCGATACAGCACTTGAAAGCCTTGCGGACTAATAAACCATGCGTAACAACCAGCCCATTACCCAGCGCGAGCGGACTTTCCCGGCTCAGCAACGGTTGATTTCCACCACTGATGCCAAGGGCGTGATCAGCTACTGCAACGACGCCTTTGTCGAAATCAGCGGCTTCTCCCGGGAAGAACTGATGCGTGCACCGCACAACCTGGTTCGTCATCCCGACGTGCCGGCCGCGGTCTTCACGCACATGTGGGGCACCCTCAAACAAGGCTTGCCATGGATGGGCATTGTCAAGAATCGCTGCAAGAACGGTGACCACTACTGGGTTAACGCCTACGTCACACCGATCTTCGAAGGCAATCAGGTGATCGGTTACGAGTCGGTGCGGGTCAAGCCCACCGCCGAACAGATCCGCCGTGCCGAAGCGCTCTACCAACGCATCAACCAGGGCAAGTCGGCTATTCCTTCCAGCGATAAATGGCTGCCGATCCTGCAAGACTGGCTGCCGTTCATTCTGGTCAGCCAACTGAGCTTCATGATCGGTGCGTCACTCAATTCCCATTGGGGCTTTGCACTGGCTGCCGGCCTTTCGGTGCCATTGGGTTTGCTGGGTTTGAGCTGGCAACAGCGTGGTCTCAAGCGCTTGCTGCACCTGGCCGAACAAACCACCTCCGACCCGCTGATCGCCCGGATGTACACCGACAGCCGTGGCGCCCAGGCGCGCCTGGAGATGTCGATCCTCAGTCAGGAAGCCCGTCTGAAAACTTGCCTGACCCGCCTGCAGGACACCGCCGAACACCTGAACGACCAGGCCAGACAGTCCGACGCCCTGGCGCACAACAGTTCCACCGGCCTTGAGCGTCAACGGGTGGAGACCGAGCAAGTGGCCACCGCCGTCAACCAGATGGCCGCGACCACCCAGGAAGTCGCCAGCCACGTGCAACGCACGGCCGATGCAACGCAGGAAGCCAATCGCCTGACCGGTCGTGGTCGCGAAATTGCCGGGGAAACCCGCGAAGCCATCCAGCGCCTGTCGGTGGTGGTCGGTGAAACTGGCGTGACCGTGACCCAGTTGGCCAAGGACAGCAATGAAATCGGCGGCGTGGTCGACGTGATCAAGGGCATCGCTGACCAGACCAACCTGTTGGCACTGAACGCGGCCATCGAAGCGGCCCGTGCCGGCGAGATGGGACGCGGTTTTGCCGTGGTGGCCGATGAAGTCCGCCAGCTGGCGCAACGCACCAGCGAGTCGACCGGGCAGATTCACGCCCTGATCGCCAAGCTCCAGCAAACCGCCGGCACCGCCGTACAGACCATGGAAGCCGGGCATCGCCAGGCGGAAGAAGGCGTAGCGCGGGTACTGGAAGCGGACCAGGCGCTGGTGGGGATCAGCGAAGCGGTGGCCAACATCACCGACATGACCACCCAGATTGCCGCCGCGACCGAAGAGCAAAGTGCCGTGGCCGAGGAAATCAGCCGCAACATCAGCAACATTTCCGACCTCGCGGACCAGACCTCGGAGCAGGCACAGAACTCGGCGTTGTTGAGTGAAGAGCTGACCAAGACGGCGAACACCCAGTATTCGCTGGTGGAGCGGTTTAACCGCTGATAGGTCTGAAGGGACAAAGAACCCGGATGGCGCAAGCTTCCGGGTTTTTTGTTGTCGCTCTGAAGGGCGTGTCGCCAACACGGAACTCTTCGCCGACAAACCAGCCCCACACATATTGGGGTGTGAATACGATCTACTATCGCATTCAAAATCCCTCCCCCTCACCCCAACCCTCTCCCCCAAGGGGGGCGAGGGGAAAGGGAGCCGATCTTCATGCTGTTCAAAATTTGAGTACGACTCGAGATCCCAGGTCGAGGTAACCCGAGTAATCACCTCGGTCAGTCCCCTCTCCCACAGCAGGAATGGAAAGGGAGCCGATCTCCATGCCATTCAAATCCGGAGTTCAATTCAATATCTCAGGTCGATGTAACCCGAGTAATCGCCTCGGTCAGTCCCCTCTCCCACTGGGAGAGGGCTAGGGTGAGGGCTACACCTGAAGGAACGCAGCAACCCGCCCCGCCGCAGTCGCCAAATGCTGCTCATGACTAAACCCCGAAGCCTTCAACGGCTTCAAATCATGATCCCCCGCCACCAGCCACATCACCTCGATACTTGGCGATAACGAATAACCCCCGACCGCCTCCCGATTGCCCAGCGCATCCCGTTCGCCCTGCACAATCAACGTCCGCGTCTGCAACCCGGCCAGATGCTCGACCCGCGGCTTCTCCGGCTTGCCCACTGCATAAAACGGATACCCCAGGCACACCAGCGCATCAGCGCCCAACTCATCCGCCAGCAAACTGGCCATCCGCCCGCCCATGGACTTGCCGCCAATGGCCAGACGCCCGGCGACATGACGTCGCACCTGGGCATACACCTCGCGCCAGCACTCCAGCAGTTTCGCTGCCGGGTTCGGCGGGCGTTTACCGCCATCGCCACGCCGCTGAGCCATGTAGGGAAACTCGAAGCGCAACACGTTGACGCCATGCGCGGCAAGGCGCGCAGCCATGTCGCTCATCCAGTCACTGTCCATCGGTGCGCCGGCGCCATGGGCGAGAATAAGCGTAGCCGAGGCCGGCGCTGCAGCGGCATTCCACAACCATCCATGATCCCGCACGCACTGCGCCCATTGATCCCCGTCAATACTGGCCTTGTGCTCTTTGTCCATGCTTGCCTCGCTTTTAGTCTGCCTATAACTCCAGGCGAAGGGTGCACTGCATTGCGCGAGCGCGATCACTTCGGCTGAACCGTGGATGGGGAACCATGAACACTTCTATCAGTACCGCCTACAACTACAAGGTGGTCCGCCAATTCGCCATTATGACGGTGGTGTGGGGCATCGTCGGCATGGGGCTCGGAGTTTTTCTCGCCGCCCAGTTGGTCTGGCCCGAACTCAACTTCAATCTGCCATGGACCAGCTTCGGCCGTTTGCGCCCGCTGCACACCAACGCGGTGATCTTCGCGTTCGGCGGTTGCGCGCTGTTCGCCAGTTCATTCTATTCGGTACAGCGCACATGCCAGGCGCAACTGTTCGCGCCAAAAATCGCTGCGTTCTGCTTCTGGGGCTGGCAGCTGGTCATCCTGTTGGCGGCGATCACCCTGCCGCTCGGTTACACCACGTCCAAGGAATACGCCGAGCTGGAATGGCCGATCGATATCCTCATCACCATTGTCTGGGTCGCCTACGCGATCGTGTTCTTCGGCACGATCATGCAGCGCAAGACCAACCACATCTATGTGGGCAACTGGTTCTTCGGCGCGTTCATCGTCACCGTGGCAATCCTGCACATCGTCAACAATATTGAGTTGCCGGTGAGTTTCACCAAGTCTTACTCGGTATACGCCGGTGCCACCGACGCCATGGTGCAATGGTGGTACGGACACAACGCCGTGGGCTTTTTCCTCACTGCCGGTTTCCTCGGGATGATGTATTACTTCGTGCCGAAACAGGCCGAACGCCCGGTGTATTCCTATCGCCTGTCGATCGTGCACTTCTGGGCACTGATCACCCTGTACATCTGGGCAGGTCCCCACCACCTGCACTACACCGCGCTGCCGGACTGGGCGCAATCGCTGGGCATGGTGATGTCGCTGATCCTGCTGGCTCCAAGCTGGGGCGGCATGATCAACGGCATGATGACCCTGTCGGGTGCCTGGCATAAGTTGCGCAGCGACCCGATCCTGCGCTTCCTCGTGGTATCGCTGGCGTTCTACGGCATGTCGACCTTCGAAGGGCCGATGATGGCGATCAAGACCGTCAACGCCCTCTCCCACTACACCGACTGGACCATCGGCCACGTACACGCCGGCGCCTTGGGCTGGGTAGCGATGATTTCCATCGGCGCGCTGTACCACATGATCCCGAAAGTCTTCGGCCGCACGCAGATGCACAGCACCGGCCTGATCAACGCGCACTTCTGGCTCGCGACCATCGGCACTGTGCTGTACATCGCCTCGATGTGGGTCAACGGCATTGCCCAGGGCCTGATGTGGCGTGCGGTGAACGAGGACGGCACGCTGACCTACTCCTTCGTCGAAACCCTGGTGGCCAGCCACCCAGGCTTCGTCGTGCGGCTGGTGGGCGGCGCGATCTTCCTCAGCGGCATGTTCCTGATGGCCTACAACACCTGGCGCACCGTGCGGGCCTCGCAGCCTGCCGACGTCGCCGCTGCCGCGCAGATGGCCTGAGGAGTCCGCCATGAAACACGAAACAATCGAGAAAAACATCGGCCTGATGCTGCTGATGATGATCCTGGCCGTGAGCATCGGCGGCCTGACCCAGATCGTCCCGCTGTTCTTCCAGGACGTGACCAATAAACCGGTGGAAGGCATGAAGCCCTATACCGCGCTGCAACTGGAAGGGCGTGACATCTACATCCGCGAAGGCTGCGTCGGTTGCCACTCGCAGATGATCCGGCCGTTCCGCGCCGAGACCGAACGCTACGGGCATTACTCAGTGGCCGGTGAAAGCGTGTGGGATCACCCGTTCCTGTGGGGTTCCAAACGTACCGGTCCGGACCTGGCCCGGGTCGGCGCTCGCTACTCGGACGACTGGCACCGTGCGCACTTGTACAACCCGCGCAACGTGGTGCCGGAATCGAAGATGCCGGCCTATCCGTGGCTGGTGGCCAATCCGGTCGACAGCAGTCAGACCGCAACCAAGCTCAAAACCATGCGCACCCTCGGCGTGCCGTACACCGACGAGGACATTGCCGGTGCGGCCGAGTCGCTCAAGGGCAAGTCGGAAATGGACGCGTTGGTCGCCTACCTGCAAGTGCTCGGCACTGCGATCAAGAGCAAGAGGTGAGCCATGTTCTTTGAGTTAAGCATTGGAATGATCCGCGGCCTGGGTACGGTCGTGGTGTTCGTGGCCTTCGTCGGCCTGACGCTGTGGGTGTTCAACAGCAAGCGCAATCCGCAGTTCGCCGAAGCGCGCCTGCTGCCATTCGCCGATGAGCCACAACCCGACATCACCCACGATCGCGCAACAAGGAGTACCCGGCCATGACCACCTTCTGGAGTATCTGGATCTGCGTACTGACCATCGGCAGCCTGATCGGCCTGACCTGGCTGTTGATCGCCACCCGCAAGAGCGAAACCAAGGGCAGCGTCGACCAGACCATGGGCCATAGCTTCGATGGCATCGAGGAGTACGACAACCCGTTGCCAAAATGGTGGTTCATGCTGTTCGTCGCCACCCTGGTGTTTGCCGTCGGCTACCTGATCCTCTATCCGGGACTGGGTAACTGGAAAGGC
Source organism: Pseudomonas sp. GW821-FHT09H03 (assembly GCF_059415945.1). Taxonomy (NCBI): domain Bacteria; kingdom Pseudomonadati; phylum Pseudomonadota; class Gammaproteobacteria; order Pseudomonadales; family Pseudomonadaceae; genus Pseudomonas; species Pseudomonas sp. GW821-FHT09H03. The sequence goes on from NZ_JBWKOF010000006.1 coordinate 160,579, forward strand.
ATCCTGCCCGGCTACGAAAACGGCTGGACCGGCGTACATGAATGGGAAAAGGAGATGGACAAGGCTGACGCCAGGTTCGGACCGATCTTCGCCAAATTCGCCGCCATGCCCGTGGAAGAAGTAGCGAAGGACCCACAAGCACTGAAAATGGGCAGTCGCCTGTTTGCGTCCAACTGCTCGGTGTGCCACGGTTCCGATGCCAAGGGTGCCTTCGGCTTTCCCAACCTGGCGGACAGCGACTGGCGCTGGGGCGGCACCGCGGAAACTATCAAGACCACCATCATGGGTGGCCGGGTGGCGGCGATGCCGGCCTGGGGTGAAATCCTCGGCGAAGAGGGCGTGAAGAACGTCGCCGCCTATGTCCGTCATGATCTGGCCGGCCTGCCACTGCCGGCCGACAGCACAGCGGATCTGCAAGCCGGACAGCAGGCGTTCAACAGCACCTGCGTGGCTTGCCACGGGGCAAACGGCCAGGGCACCGAAGCCATGGGCGCACCAAACCTGACGCACCCGGCCGGGTTTATCTACGGTACGAGCCTGGCGCAGCTGCAACAAACCATCCGCCATGGTCGCCAGGGCCATATGCCGGCGCAGAACGAATTGCTCGGCAACGATAAGGTGCAACTGCTTGCAGCCTACGTGTATAGCCTTTCGAGAAGTGATGAGCAGTTGAGCGAAAAGTTTCAAGCTACCAGCAGCAAGTAAAGGCAAAGCAAAAGCCGCAAGTACGGGCTCTAACCTGGAGCTTGTAGCTTGCGGCTCGCCGTTACGGCAAAGCTGCTTCTTTTTGTCGCACCCTCCCAGCGTCTTCCTTTCGGTTCCCCGGATTCGGGTCTAAGCTTGCCCGATGCGGACCGGCAAGCAGCGGGTCCAGGTCGACCTTGACTGATGTGTTCGACGATTTCGTCCGAGGACAGGCCGCAAAGGCCGGTAAAACCGGCTGTCGCGCCAATTGCCTTTGGTCGCTCGATCGTTGCGTTTGAACACACCCCGTTACATCCGACCTGAACCCCTCGCCTTTTGATTGCACCGGGACATTTTGCCCTTGGGCTATTTTGTCCTTACGCGGCGCATGGAAAGGCCGCAGAATCAGCATTTGAAAGCATTGACCAAGGTCATGGCGCGTTGCAATGACCCCCTGCTTTCTCCATACTTGCGGCCGATTTTTAATCCTAATAAAACACCCAAACCGTGGAACCTTAGAATGAGCACAGCAATCAGTCCGACTGCTTATAACTATAAGGTAGTCCGCCAGTTCGCCATCATGACGGTGGTCTGGGGGATCCTTGGCATGGGGCTCGGTGTCTTCATCGCCTCGCAACTGGTCTGGCCGGAGTTGAACTTCGGTCTGCCATGGACGAGCTTTGGACGCCTGCGCCCGTTGCACACCAACCTGGTGATTTTCGCCTTCGGTGGATGTGCACTGTTTGCCACCTCTTATTACGTCGTCCAGCGAACCTGCCAGACGCGACTGATTTCCGACAGCCTCGCGGCCTTCACCTTCTGGGGATGGCAAGCGGTGATCGTCGGTGCCGGCATTACCTTGCCTTTGGGTTTGACCACCAGCAAGGAATACGCCGAACTGGAATGGCCCCTGGCTATTCTGCTGGCCATTGTCTGGGTCACCTACGCTGTGGTGTTCTTCGGCACCATCGTCAAGCGCAAGACCAAGCACATCTATGTCGGTAACTGGTTCTACGGTGCCTTCATCCTGGTGACGGCGATGCTGCACATCGTCAACCACATGTCGCTGCCGGTCAGCCTGTTCAAGTCCTACTCGGCCTACGCCGGTGCGACTGACGCGATGATCCAGTGGTGGTACGGCCACAACGCCGTGGGCTTCTTCCTGACCACCGGCTTCCTGGGGATGATGTACTACTTCGTGCCGAAGCAGGCCGAGCGTCCGATCTACTCCTATCGCCTGTCGATCGTGCACTTCTGGGCACTGATCACCCTGTACATCTGGGCCGGTCCCCACCACTTGCACTACACCGCTTTGCCGGACTGGGCTCAGTCCCTGGGCATGGCAATGTCGATCATCCTGCTGGCGCCAAGCTGGGGCGGCATGATCAACGGCATGATGACCCTGTCGGGCGCCTGGCATAAGCTGCGCACCGACCCGATCCTGCGCTTCCTGGTGGTGTCCCTGGCGTTCTACGGCATGTCGACCTTCGAAGGTCCGATGATGGCGATCAAGACCGTGAACTCCCTGTCGCACTACACCGACTGGACCATCGGCCATGTACACGCCGGTGCCTTGGGCTGGGTTGCAATGATCTCGATCGGCGCGGTCTACCACATGATCCCGAAACTGTTCGGTCGTGCGCAGATGCACAGCACTGGCCTGATCAACACCCACTTCTGGCTCGCGACCATCGGTACCGTGCTCTACATCGCTTCGATGTGGGTCAACGGCATCACCCAGGGCCTGATGTGGCGTGCAATCAACGATGACGGCACCCTCACCTACTCGTTCGTCGAAGCGCTGCAAGCCAGCCACCCGGGCTTCATCGTCCGCGCCCTGGGCGGTGCGTTCTTTGCTGCCGGCATGCTGTTCATGGCTTACAACGTATTCCGTACCGTACGTGCCTCGAACCCGGCAGAAGCCGAAGCCGCCGAACAGATTGCCGTAGTTGGAGCTCACTGATGAAGCATGAAGCAGTCGAGAAGAACATTGGCCTGCTGGCCTTCTTCATGGTCATCGCCGTCAGCATCGGCGGCCTGACCCAGATCGTTCCGCTGTTTTTCCAGGATGTCACCAACAAGCCGGTCGAGGGCATGAAGCCCCGCTCCGCCCTTGAACTGGAAGGCCGGGACGTTTACATCGCCAACGGTTGTGTCGGCTGCCACTCGCAGATGATCCGTCCGTTCCGTGCTGAAACCGAACGCTATGGCCACTACTCCGTTGCCGGTGAAAGCGTCTGGGACCACCCGTTCCTGTGGGGCTCCAAACGTACCGGTCCAGACCTGGCCCGTGTCGGCGGTCGTTACTCCGATGACTGGCAGCGTGCGCACTTGTACAACCCGCGCAACGTCGTGCCTGAGTCGAAAATGCCGGCCTACCCGTTCCTCGTGGAAAACAAGCTCGACGGCAAGGACACCGCGAAGAAAATGGAAGTCTTGCGCACGCTCGGCGTCCCTTACACCGACGAAGACATCGCCGGTGCAAAAGACGCCGTGAAGGGCAAAACCGAAATGGACGCGCTGGTGGCCTATCTGCAAGGCCTGGGCACCATCATCAAAAGCAAACGGTGATCTAAATGGATATCGGGATGATTCGTGGCCTGGGCACCGTTGTTGTGATGGTGGCCTTCATTGGACTGGCACTGTGGGTGTTCAGCCCCAAGCGCAAGTCGGAGTTTGAAGACGCGACCTTGCTGCCTTTCGCGGATGATCCCGAAGCCATCAAGCACGTCGAGCAAGCTTCTAGGAGTAACAAAGAATGACTACATTCTGGAGTCTGTACGTCACAGTCCTCAGTCTCGGTACGATCTTCGCCCTGACCTGGCTGTTGCTGTCGACCCGCAAGGGCCAGCGCAACGAGCAGACGGACGAGACGGTTGGGCACTCCTTCGACGGGATCGAGGAGTACGACAACCCGCTGCCGAAATGGTGGTTCATGCTGTTCGTGGGCACCATCATTTTCGCCCTGGGCTACCTGGCGCTGTACCCGGGCCTGGGCAACTGGAAAGGCCTGCTGCCAGGTTACAACTACCTGGATAACGAAAAGCAGACCGCGTTCGCCAACGGCCAGACCGGCTGGACCGGCGTTCACGAGTGGGAAAAGGAAATGGCCAAATCGGACGCCAAGTTCGGTCCTATCTTCGCCAAGTTCGCTTCCATGCCGATCGAAGAAGTCGCCAAAGACCCGCAAGCCCTGAAGATGGGTGGCCGCCTGTTCGCCTCCAACTGCTCGGTTTGCCACGGCTCCGACGCCAAGGGCGCTTATGGCTTCCCTAACCTGACCGACGCCGACTGGCGCTGGGGTGGCGAACCGGAAGTCATCAAGACCACCATCATGGGCGGCCGTCATGCCGTCATGCCGGCGTGGGCTGAAGTAATCGGCGAGCAAGGCGTTGCCGACGTCGCGGCTTTCGTCGTGACCAACCTCGATGGCCGCAAGCTGCCGGAAGACACCAAGGCTGACCCGGTTGCCGGACAGAAACTGTTCGCCGCCAACTGCGTGGCTTGCCACGGTCCGCAAGGCAAAGGCACCCCAGCGATGGGCGCGCCTGACCTGACCCACCCGGGTGCGTTCATCTATGGATCGAGCTTCGCGCAACTGCAACAGACCATCCGTTACGGCCGTCAGGGCCAGATGCCTGCGCAAGAGCAAATGCAAGGTAACGACAAGGTTCACCTGCTGGCCGCTTACGTCTACAGCTTGTCTCATGGTGAGAAGGCTCCGGCGGAAGATGCCCAGTAAGGCAAACGCTTGAAGCAATAAAAAACGGCCCCTTCAGTGACTGACGGGGCCGTTTTGTTTTGTGCAGCAAACAACGCTAATACTGAACCTCGACGACCGCCTCAAGCTGGCGACCCGGCCAGTAATTGCCCTCCACCCGATTGACCGTCAGTGCTTGCCTGTCCGCGGAAATAGATGCGATCAGATAAGTCTGCCGGATTGCCGAACCGCTGAGAAACACCGGCACATTGCCGAACCGGTCGGACGCATTCCAGTACCGTCCCGAGTGCCAGTGGTAGTGTCCGGCAAACACCGCTGTCACCTTGTAAGCCTGGATCATGGTTCTGAAACGCTCGATCTGCTGCTCACTGCCCATCCAGCCCCGCACCTTGTGCATATTCAGAATGATGATCCGGCCTTGTTGCCGGGCTTTTCGCAGGTCCCTTTCCAGCCAGTCAAGCGCGTCTGTGATCCGCACTTCCAACGGACTGATCAAAGGTGTCCCGGAAAAAAACGTCACGCTGTAAGTCGGCTCATTATTCAACTGCACCAGATGCACGTCACCTATGGTCCTGGAGTACGCCAGACTGCCGTAATAAACATCGGTACGACCTGACACACGCACACCAAAGTCCATGCTGTCTACTTTGCCCCAGTACCGCCCTTTGAAATGCTCGATACTGGTTGCGGCGCAACTATTCAAAAAGCAATTAGCCAAATTCTTTTCATAGTCGCGCTTACCCAACCCATAGTCATAAACGCCCTCCAGTTTCTCCTGCAGAATCGGCATTACCACCGAACGCTGCCAGCCACGACCGTACATTGTAAGGTCGCCATTGATCATGACTGGCACTTGGTCAGGGCCACCAGAATTCCTCCTGAAGTCGGCGATATCCGAATACTGGGCTTCGATCAGAAACTTTGAGCGCTTTTCTCTCTCCGAGTCGGATTCGACCCGCCCGCTCTCAGTGGCGTCGGTCCGAGGGTATTGCGGGTTGGAGGAAAAGACCAAGTGCAGTGGGGAATCATTCTTTTGCGCAGAGTGCGACAGGAACGGCACGATCCAGAGCAGCACCCCCAGCAGCAGGCTGGTTTTTTTATTTGACCACATAGAAATCCATTTCCATTCAAACCAGCAAATAACTACCCATTACGGTGCCAGACCATCTGGAATAACGTGCACTCAGGGTAATAAAACTAACGCAAAAACCCAGCAGCGACCAACCCATCGACGCCCAAAATAATAAGCACAAATTACGATATGAACGGCCTATTACAACTTACAAATTGAAATCAATCCTTATTCGACGAAATCAACAGTAGAAGCTAACTTAAAAGATGGGTCACTGAACAATCCATACCAAATTTACGACCCAAAACTCATTCAATTGAACAAGGAAGTTTGACCATGTCCGAGCAAAACATTACCGATATCGAATCCGATCATATCGAACAGCAAACTGAAACCGAAAACCCACCTTGCGCGCAAGCTGACAAATCCACGACTCCAACGCGCAAGCCCAGGTCCATTATCGACAGGGCTAACAGCGCTCCCAGCCAGGGCGGGAACCACACAGGTGGAATAGACTCCCTGGGCGGCGGTCGCCTGCCTTGAGCATCTCCAACCCTGGAGATTGAGTCGCGCGCATCCGGATTGCAGTACCCACGTACTGCAATCCCTGGCAAGGCCAGGCCATTAGGGCGCAAGATCAATCGTCTATAGTCAATTGACCTGCATCATGATTTGTTACATTTGCTACACCATCCAGGTTTTTTCCCCAACGCGACCAAAGGTCGCACCCGCAGGCTAGAGCGACAGGCGTATCATTGCGCCACTGCAATACCCCTTTTTGACCGCGGTCGGCACGTATCGACCGAGGCATTTTTCCACTGCCGTGGGATGCAATGATGAGCAACCAGATTCCGGTACACGACGTCACGCCCCCCACCAGGAACGCCAACAACAGCGTCGACCTATACGCCTCTCGAGAAAAAATCTACACCCGCGCCTTCACAGGGCTGTTCCGCAACCTGCGGATGGCTGGCGGTGCCGCGCTGTTCCTGCTGTATTTCGGTACGGTATGGATCAATTGGGGCGGACACCAGGCCGTCTGGTGGAACGTACCGGAACGCAAGTTCTTCATTTTCGGCGCCACCTTCTGGCCCCAGGACTTCATACTTCTGTCCGGCATGTTGATCATCGCCGCCTTCGGCCTGTTCTTCATCACCGTCTACGCCGGACGGGTCTGGTGTGGCTATACCTGCCCGCAAAGCGTATGGACATGGATTTTCATGTGGTGCGAAAAGGTCACCGAAGGCGACCGCAACCAGCGCATCAAGCTCGACAAGGCGCCGATGAGTGCCAACAAATTCCTGCGCAAGTTCAGCAAACACAGTCTTTGGTTGCTGATTGGCTTTGTCACCGGCATGACCTTCGTCGGTTACTTCTCGCCGATCCGTGAACTGGTGATCGACTTCTTCACCGGCCAGGCCGATGGCTGGTCGTATTTCTGGGTCGGGTTCTTCACCCTCGCCACCTACGGCAATGCCGGCTGGCTGCGCGAACAGGTGTGCATCTACATGTGTCCGTACGCACGCTTCCAGAGCGTGATGTTCGACAAGGACACCCTGATCGTTTCCTACGATCCGCGCCGTGGCGAAGGCCGTGGGCCGCGCAAGAAAGGCGTCGACTACAAGGCCCAGGGCCTGGGTGATTGCATCGACTGCACCATGTGCGTCCAGGTCTGCCCGACCGGCATCGATATCCGCGATGGCCTGCAAATCGAATGCATCGGCTGCGCTGCCTGCATCGATGCCTGCGACGCCATCATGGACAAGATGGACTACCCGCGGGGGCTGATCAGCTACACCACGGAGCACAACCTCTCCGGGCAGAAAACCCATAAACTGCGCCCGCGCCTGATCGGTTATGCCCTGGTGCTGCTGGCGATGATCAGCTTGCTGGTGACCGCGTTCTTCATGCGTTCGCTGGTGGGTTTCGACGTCAGCAAGGACCGCGTGTTGTATCGCGAGAACGCCGAAGGCCGGATCGAAAACGTCTACAGTCTGAAAATCATGAACAAGGACCAGCGCGATCACAGGTACGTGCTGGAAGCCACCGGCCTGCCGGATCTCAGGCTGCAGGGTCGACGCGAGATCAAGGTCGCGGCCGGCGAGATCGTCAGCCAGCCGGCGGAGCTGTCCGTCGCGCCGGAAAAACTGCCGTCGAGCACCAACGAGGTGAAATTCATCCTCAAGGATGCCGATGACGACAGTGTTCAAGTTGAAGCCAAGAGCCGGTTCATCGGCCCACAAATTCGTTGAGAGAATTGATCATGCCCGCAGCAAACGCCGCAAGCCCCTGGTACAAGCACCTCTGGCCGTGGATCATCATCGGGATCCTGGCCTGCTCGGTGGCTCTGACCTTGTCCATGGTGACCATTGCGGTGAAAAATCCGGACAACCTGGTCAACGACAACTATTACGAGGCAGGGAAAGGCATCAACCGCTCCCTGGACCGCGAACTGCTGGCCCAGACCCTGCAGATGCGCGCCAGCATTCATCTGGATGACGTCACCGGCGAAGTGGATTTGCGCCTGAGCGGCATCAGCCAGCCCAAGACCCTGGAACTGAACCTGATTTCGCCGACCCAGCCGGAGAAGGATCGCAAGATCACCCTGGCCCGCAGCGACAGCGAGCAGGGCCGCTACATTGGGCAACTGAGCGACAAGATCGAAGGTCGACGTTTTGTCGAATTGCTCGGCACTCAGGACGACCACATCTGGCGCATGTTCGAGGAAGAACTGGTCAGCCATGACAAGGATCTGTTGCTGGGCGACGAGCCGTTGCAGGGCGCGGAAGACCTGAAGAAATAAAGCCGCGCTTCGCGCATCGCGAGCAAGCCCGCTCCCACAGTTGATCAATGTCGTGCAAAGATTTTGCATACGCCCATGATCCCTGTGGGAGCGGGCTTGGTCCGGGCGGCGTTCCGACGAAGAGGCCTTACTTGACGACAGAGATCCTGCGGCATTAATGAAAACCCCATGACCACCCCACTCCCCTGCTACCACTGCGCTCTGCCCGTCCCGTCCGGCAGCCGCTTCACCGCCGTCGTGCTCGGGGACACCCGCGAATTCTGCTGCCCGGGATGCCAGGCCGTGGCCCAAGCCATTGTCGCCGGTGGGCTGGAAAGCTATTACCAGCATCGCAGCGAAGCCTCGGCCAATCCCGAAGCGTTACCGGTGCAACTGGTGGACGAACTGGCGCTGTACGACCGCGCCGACGTGCAGCAACCCTTTGTCCGCCACGAAGGCGAACTGGCCGAAACCACGCTGCTGATGGAAGGCATCAGTTGCGCCGCCTGTGGCTGGTTGATCGAAAAACACTTGCGCGCCCTGCCGGCGGTGGCCGAGGCGCGCCTGAACCTGTCCAACCATCGCCTGCATGTGCGCTGGGCCGACGCGCAATTGCCCCTGAGCCAGGTGCTCAGCGAACTGCGTCACATCGGTTACGCCGCGCACCCCTACCAGGCCGACCGCGCCAGCGAACAACTTGCCAGCGAAAACCGCCTGGCCCTGCGTCAACTCGGCGTTGCCGGGTTGCTGTGGTTCCAGGCGATGATGGCGACCATGGCGACCTGGCCGGAATTCAACATCGACCTCAGCCCGGAACTGCACACCATCCTGCGCTGGGTCGCACTGTTTCTCACCACCCCGATCGTTTTCTACAGTTGCGCCCCCTTCTTCAAAGGCGCCATGCGTGATCTGCGTACCCGCCACCTGACCATGGATGTCTCGGTGTCGCTGGCCATCGGCAGCGCCTACATCGCCGGGATCTGGACCTCGATCACCGGGGTCGGCGAACTGTATTTCGACGCCGTCGGCATGTTTGCCCTGTTCCTGCTCGCCGGGCGCTATCTGGAGCGCCGGGCCCGGGAACGCACGGCCGCCGCCACCGCGCAGTTGGTCAATCTTTTGCCCGCCTCGTGCCTGCGCCTGACGCCCGATGGCCAGAGCGAACGCATTCTGCTCAGCGAACTGCGCGTCGGCGATCAGGTGCTGGTTCATCCGGGCGCCATTCTTCCCGCTGACGGCAAGATCCTCGACGGCCAGTCAAGCGTCGACGAATCGCTGCTGACGGGCGAATACCTGCCGCAACCGCGAACCCTCGGCGATGCCGTTACCGCCGGCACCCTCAATGTCGAAGGCGCACTGACGGTCGAGGTCCAGGCCCTCGGCCAGGACACCCGCCTCTCGGCGATCGTGCGCCTGCTCGATCGCGCACAGGCCGAAAAACCACGCCTGGCGGAAATTGCCGATCGCGCCGCGCAATGGTTCCTGTTGCTGTCGTTGGTCGCTGCCGCCGCCATCGGCCTGCTGTGGTGGCAGCTCGACCCGTCCCGGGCCTTCTGGATAGTGCTGGCGATGCTCGTGGCGACCTGCCCCTGTGCCTTGTCCCTGGCCACTCCGACCGCCCTGACTGCAGCGACCGGCACCCTGCACAAACTCGGCCTGCTGCTGACCCGCGGCCATGTGCTGGAAGGCTTGAACCAGATCGACACGGTGATTTTCGACAAGACCGGCACCCTCACCGAAGGTCGCCTGGCATTACGTTCGATTCGCCCTCTCGGTGCGCTGGACAGCGATCAATGCCTGAGCCTCGCCGCCGCGCTGGAAAACCGCTCCGAACACCCGATCGCCCGAGCCTTCGGACGCGCGCCTCAGGCCGCCGACGAGGTTCACAGCACCCCGGGCCTTGGCCTGGAAGGGGTGGTCGGCTTGCAACGCCTGCGTATTGGCCAGCCCGGTTTTGTCTGCCAGCTCAGTGGCGCCGAAATACCCGTTATGCCTGATGAACCCGGGCAATGGCTGCTGCTCGGCGACAGTCAGGGGCCGCTGGCCTGGCTGGTGCTCGACGACCGCTTGCGCGCTGATGCACCGGCGCTGCTGGCGGCTTGCAAGGCCCGAGGCTGGCGGACGCTGTTGCTGTCCGGCGACAGCTCGCCGATGGTCGCCAGTGTCGCCGCGCAACTGGGCATCGATGAAACACAGGGCGGCTTGCGCCCTGACGATAAGCTGCAGGTCCTGCAACAACTGCATAAAGAAGGTCGCAAAGTGCTGATGCTGGGGGACGGAGTCAACGATGTGCCAGTACTGGCCGCCGCCGACATCAGCGTCGCCATGGGTTCGGCCACCGACCTGGCGAAAACCAGCGCCGACGCCGTGTTGCTGTCCAATCGACTCGACGCACTGGTGCAGGCCTTCAGCCTGGCGCGCCGCACCCGTCGGGTGATTATCGAGAACCTGCTGTGGGCTGCGCTGTACAATGGCCTCATGTTGCCGTTCGCCGCGCTCGGCTGGATCACCCCGGTGTGGGCTGCTGTCGGTATGTCCATCAGTTCGTTGACCGTGGTGTTGAACGCCCTGCGCCTGACCCGCCTGCCCGGCGCGCCGGATGCCCACGCCACGCCAGAAACCCGCCCGCTGCCGGCCTGAGCCGCGCGAGCATGGAGTCCAGATGCCAGCTCTCTACGTGATGATCCCGGCCGCCCTGCTGCTCGTAGCCATCGCCGTCTACATTTTCTTCTGGGCGGTGGACAGCGGCCAGTACGACGACCTTGACGGCCCGGCCCACAGCATCCTCTTCGACGATCAGGACCCGAAGCACACCGCAGCCGTCGACGAGGCCAGCGGCCATCCGGCCAAACCGGACGACAAGGCGCCACCCCATGCTTGAACTGGCGCCACTGCTGGTGTCTGCGGTAATTCTCGGCCTGCTCGGCGGCGGGCATTGCCTGGGTATGTGTGGCGGCCTGATGGGCGCGTTGACCCTGGCGATTCCCAAGGAACAGCGCAGCCGCCGCTTTCGCCTGTTGCTGGCCTACAACCTGGGGCGAATCCTCAGTTATGCCTGCGCCGGATTGCTCATCGGCCTGGCCGGCTGGGCGGTGGCCAACAGCCCGGCAGCGTTGATAATGCGCGTGCTCGCCGGCCTGCTGCTGATCGCCATGGGCCTGTATCTGGCCGGCTGGTGGAGCGGCCTGACCCGCATCGAAAGCCTCGGTCGCGGCCTGTGGCGACATATCCAGCCCGTGGCGAACAAACTGCTGCCGGTGTCGAGCGTACCCCGTGCGTTATTGCTGGGCGCTCTCTGGGGCTGGCTGCCTTGCGGCCTGGTTTACAGCACATTGCTGTGGTCAGCCAGCCAGGGCAATGCCCTGGACAGCGCATTGTTGATGCTCGCCTTCGGGCTGGGTACCTGGCCGGTGTTGCTCGCCACCGGCCTGGCCGCCGAACGCGTCACGGCGCTGTTGCGCAAACGCAGCGTGCGCATGGCCGGCGGGTTGCTGGTGATGCTGTTCGGCATCTGGACCTTGCCGGGGCCGCATCAGCATTGGTTGATGGGGCATTAAAGGGCAAGATCTTTTGACGTTTAGACTTTGATGCAAGTCAAGATGCCCAACCGCTCCGCCCACTAGACTAGCCGAAAAATGCCAGTCCACCCGGGGGGAACGCCCGCATGATGCTCGACGCCATTCGTTGGGACACCGATCTGATCCACCGCTATGACCTTGCGGGACCGCGCTACACCTCCTACCCGACCGCCATGCAATTCAACCCTCAGGTGGGCAGCTTCGACCTGTTCCATGCGCTGCGTGAGAGCCGCAAGGCCCAGCGACCTCTGTCGCTGTACGTACACGTGCCGTTTTGCGCGAACATCTGCTACTACTGCGGCTGCAACAAAGTCATCACCAAGGACCGCGGCCGTGCGGCCCCCTATTTGCGCCGCCTGGAGCAGGAAATCCAGCTGATCGCCCGCCATCTGGACCCCACGCAAAAAGTCGAGCAACTGCATTTCGGCGGTGGCACTCCGACCTTTCTCAGCCACGACGAACTGCGCCAGCTGATGACGCATCTGCGCAAACACTTCAACCTGCTCGATGACGACTCTGGCGACTACGGCATCGAAATCGACCCTCGCGAGGCCGATTGGTCGACCATGGGCCTGCTGCGCGAGTTGGGCTTCAATCGGGTCAGTATCGGCCTGCAAGACCTTGACCCCGCCGTACAGCGCGCGGTCAATCGCATGCAAAGCCTGGAAGAAACCCGTGCGGTGATCGACGCAGCCCGCACCCTGCAGTTTCGCTCGATCAACATTGACCTGATTTACGGCCTGCCGAAACAGACGCCGGAGAATTTCGCCCGCACCGTCGAAGAAGTCATCAACCTGCAACCGGATCGCCTGTCGGTGTTCAATTACGCGCACCTGCCGGAGCGCTTCATGCCACAACGACGGATCAACGTCGCAGAACTGCCAAGCCCGGCACAGAAACTGGAGATCCTGCAACGCACCATCGAACAGCTGACCGCTGCCGGTTACCGCTACATCGGCATGGATCACTTCGCCCTGCCCGACGATGAACTGGCGATCGCCCAGGAGGAGTCAACCCTGCAACGCAACTTCCAGGGTTACACCACCCATGGTCATTGCGACTTGATCGGCCTGGGCGTATCGGCCATCAGTCAGATCGGCGACCTTTACTGCCAGAACAGCAGCGACCTGAGCGAGTACCAGAACGCACTCGCTTCATCGCAGCTGGCAACCAGCCGCGGCCTGCTGTGCGACGCCGACGATCGCCTGCGGCGCGCGGTCATCCAGCAATTGATCTGCCAATTCAGCCTGGAATTCAGCGAGATCGAGCAGGTGTTCAACATCGATTTTCAAGGCTACTTCGGCGAGCTCTGGCCGCAACTGCAGGACATGGCCAACGACGGGCTGATCGAACTCGATAGCGACCGAATCACAGTATTGCCTGCCGGGCGACTGTTGGTGCGCTCAGTGTGTATGGTCTTCGACGCATACCTTGCACAACACGGCTATCAGCGGTTTTCACGAGTCATCTAGACTGGCGTGACAAAACCGCCACAGGCTGGCCTCAATGTCCTTGGGTGGGTTACCCTTACACCTAATGTGTGATTTCCCACAAGGATTGAAGAAATGTCCGAGCCAGTCAAACTGCGCACCCACACTCAGGCACACTGCAAGGACTGCAGCCTCGCGCCTCTCTGCCTGCCACTTTCGCTGAATCTGGAAGACATGGATGCGCTGGACGACATTGTCAAACGGGGCCGCCCGCTGAAAAAGGGCGAGTTTCTGTTCCGCCAGGGCGATACCTTTGATTCCGTCTACGCGGTACGCTCCGGCGCCCTGAAAACGTTCAGCCTCAGTGATTCCGGCGAAGAGCAGCTCACCGGTTTCCATCTGCCAAGCGAATTGGTCGGCCTGTCAGGCATGGACACCGAAAAGCATCCGGTATCGGCACAAGCTCTTGAGACGACCTCGGTCTGTGAAATTCCGTTCGAACGCCTCGATGAACTGGCCATGCAACTGCCACAACTGCGTCGCCAATTGATGCGTGTGATGAGCCGCGAGATCCGTGACGACCAGCAGATGATGCTGCTGCTGTCGAAAAAAACCGCCGACGAGCGCATCGCCACTTTCCTCGTTAATCTCTCGGCGCGCTTTCGTGCCCGGGGCTTTTCTGCCAATCAGTTCCGCCTGAGTATGTCGCGCAACGAAATCGGCAACTACCTGGGCCTGGCCGTGGAGACCGTTTCCCGCGTCTTTACGCGCTTCCAGCAGAACGAATTGATCGCCGCCGAAGGCAAGGAGATCCACATCCTTGATCCTATCGAGCTCTGCGCCCTGGCCGGTGGCTCGGTGGATAGCTGATACAAATCATTGCGGCTGAGCGAAACGGTTCAGCCGCCGTTATACTGCGCCGTTTGCAGCCCTGCCAGGACTCTTCGATAATGGTCTTCGACTCTTTCGACATCAAATCCCTTATCCGCCCGGTCATCGACTTTCCGAAACCAGGCGTGATCTTCCGCGACATTACCCCGCTGTTCCAGTCGCCAACGGCCCTGCGCCTGGTGATGGACAGTTTCGCCCACCGTTACGTCGAGGCCGACTTCACCCACATCGGCGCCATGGATGCCCGTGGCTTCCTGATCGGCTCGGTGCTGGCTTATCAGCTGAACAAGCCGTTGGTGCTGTTTCGCAAGCAAGGAAAGCTGCCGGCCGACGTACTCGCCGAGGGCTATGCCACCGAGTACGGCGAAGCGTTCCTTGAAGTGCACGCCGACAGCCTCTGTGAAGGCGACTCGGTGGTGATGTTCGATGACCTGATCGCCACCGGTGGCACCCTGATTGCGGCGGCAAACCTGATCCGTCGCATGGGCGCACGGGTGCACGAGGCAGCGGCGATTATCGATCTGCCGGAGCTGGGCGGGTCGCAGCGCCTGGAAGACATGGGCATCCCGACTTTCTGCCTGACGCAGTTTGCGTTGAGCGATAAGTAAGCGGCGCCTGGACTGCCCTCTTCGCGAGCAAGCCCGCTCCCACAGGGGCTTGGTCGTTCACACTTCTGATGTACACCAGAGAACCTGTGGGAGCGGGCTTGCCCGCGAAGCGGGCAGTACAGACACCACACCTACAAGATCAATCAAAGCCCCATCTGCTTGCTGATGATCTCGTTCATCACTTCCCGCGTCCCGCCGCCAATCGACAGGATCCGGTTATCCCGATACAGCCGCTCCACCAGACTCTCGCGCATATACCCTGAACCACCGAGGATCTGCACCGCATCGGTAACGATCCGGTCCGCCGTGTCCGTGGCAAAATTCTTGGCCATGGATATTTCCTTGATGACACTCTGCCCCACCGCCATTTTCGCCGCCTGGCGATAGGTGAACTCCCGGGACACTTCCAGCGCCGTAGCCATCTCGGCGAGGCGATGCTTGATCACCTGGAACTTGCCAATCGGTTTGCCAAAGGCTTCGCGTTGACGCGCCCATTTCAGGCTTTCCTCCAGCGCAAGCTGCGCGGTCATGTTGGCCATCAACGCCAGGGCCAGTCGCTCGCTCTGGAAGTTACCCATGATGCAGGCGAAGCCCATGTTCTCACCGCCGATCAAATTGCCTGCTGGCACCCGGCAATCGTCGAAGAACAGCTCAGCGGTGTCCGACGCCCACCAGCCCATTTTCTTCAACTGGCGGCCCACAGTGAAACCTGGCGTACCCTTCTCGATCAGCAACAGACTGATGCCGCCAAAACCTGGAGCCCCGGTGCGCACCGCAACTGTGTAGAAGTCGGCACGCACGCCGCTGGTAATGAAGGTTTTGCTGCCACTGACGCGGTAGCAATCGCCGTCACGCACAGCGCGGGTTTGCAGATTGGCGACGTCGGAGCCACCACCGGGTTCGGTTACGGCCAGGGCACTGACTTTCTCCCCGGCCAGCACCTGCGGCACCACTCGGTCGCGAACCTCAGGTCGGGCCCATTTGAGTATCGGCGGCAGGCCGATATCCAGCGAACCGAGCCCCGCCACCAGGCCGCCAGAGCCACAGCGCATCAACTCTTCGCTGGCGGCGATCTTGGCGAACAGATCGCCTTCATGGCTCCCACCCAGGACCTCTGGGTAGCCGATGCCGAGTATTCCCGCCGCGCCGGCCTTGAGGTAGAGATCACGGGGAAAGCTTTCGGCTTCTTCCCACTGGTCGATGCCAGGAAGAATCTCGCGCTCGACGAAACGTCTGACGCTGTCACGGACCAATTGGTGGCTGGGGTCGAAGTATTCCTGCAAGGCAGACATCGGCGAGCTCCACTGAAGGGTTCAGTGAAGTTAACCGAGCGCTTGCTTGGTTTTCAACTGGATTTGTGTGAAACAGCGCAACCGAGTCGCCTGCATCGCTAGCAAGCCAGCCCTACAGTAACTCTGGCAGTTCATGCTAGCACGAACACCAAAGAACCTGTGGGAGCTGGCCTGCCAGCGATCGCGTCGGCCGGGCCAACACCAATTACAGAGTGATCGGCTTACGCCCGGCAAACGAATGCGCCAGCGTCCCGCCATCCACCAGCTCCAGTTCACCGCCCAGCGGCACGCCATGGGCGATACGCGAAGCGATCAGGCCTTTGCTGCTCAGCAGTTGGGCAATGTAGTGCGCCGTAGCCTCGCCTTCCACCGTCGGATTGGTCGCGAGAATGACTTCGGCAAAGGTGCCAGCCTCTTCGATGCGCGCCATCAACTGCGGGATTCCGATAGCCTCCGGCCCCAGTCCGTCGAGTGGTGACAAGTGACCCTTGAGCACGAAGTAACGACCACGGAAACCTGTCTGCTCCACCGCATATACATCCATCGGCCCTTCCACCACACACAGTAAAGTGTCGTCACGCCGGGTGTCGGCACATTGCGGGCACAGGTCGTCTTCGGTCAGCGTGCGGCACAAGCGACAGTGCCCGACCCCTTCCATGGCCTGGCTGAGGGCCAGCGCCAGCCGCGAGCCGCCGCTGCGATCACGTTCGAGCAACTGCAACGCCATGCGCTGGGCGGTTTTCTGACCCACCCCCGGCAACGTTCGCAGGGCATCGATCAGTTGGCGAATCAAAGGGCTGAAGCTCATGGTGAAAAAGTCCGACAAAACAACGAGACGCGGTTTATACCCGCGCCTCTGATTTGCGTCAAATTACTGCGTTGAATATCAATCCCGGCAGACTCGCACCACCAGCTTGCCGAAGTTGCGCCCTTCCAGCAGGCCAATGAACGCTTCGGGCGCCTGCTCCAGCCCATCGACCACGTCCTCGCGGAACTTCACCTTGCCATCGCGCACCCACGATGCCATGGCGCTGAGGAATTCCGGCTGGCGATCGCCGTAGTCATCGAACACGATAAAACCCTGGATACGCACGCGCTTGGTCAGCAGCGTGCGCTGCAACAGGGGCAAACGGTCCGGTCCGCTCGGTGCTTCATGGGCATTGTAGGAAGCAATCAGGCCGCACAGCGGAATCCGCGCCTTGGCATTGAGCAGCGGCACCACCGCATCGAAGACCTTGCCGCCAACGTTTTCATAGTAGATGTCGATTCCGTTACCGCAGGCCTTGGCCAGCTCATCGGCAAAGTCCGGGCTCTTGTGGTCGACACAGGCA
Source organism: Pseudomonas sp. GW821-FHT09H03 (assembly GCF_059415945.1). Lineage (NCBI taxonomy): Bacteria > Pseudomonadati > Pseudomonadota > Gammaproteobacteria > Pseudomonadales > Pseudomonadaceae > Pseudomonas > Pseudomonas sp. GW821-FHT09H03. Next base: position 177,968 of record NZ_JBWKOF010000006.1, read on the forward strand.
TCAAAGCCCAGCTCTTCGACGACATAACGGCACTTGTCCGCACCACCGGCGACGCCAACCACGCGCAGGCCCTTGATCTTCGCCACCTGGCCGACCACCGAGCCCACGGCGCCGGATGCGGCCGCGACGACCAGGGTCTCGCCGGACTTGGGCTGACCGATGTCCATCAGGCCCATATAGGCAGTCATGCCCGGCATGCCGAGCACGCCCAAAGCCATCGATGGACTGGGCAATCCCGAAGGCACCGGGATGATGCTGCGCCCGTCGCTGATGCTATGGCTTTGCCAGCCTGTGGCACCGACCACCAGATCACCTTCCTGGAACTTGGGATTGAGCGAGCGCTCGACCCGGCTGACGGCGCCACCGGTCATCACTTCGCCGATTTCCACTGGCGCTGCGTAGGACGGCGCGTCACTCATGCGACCACGCATGTAGGGATCCAGAGACAGGTAGACGGTCTTGAGCAGCACCTGACCGTCAGTCAGGTCCGGCAGTGCCACCCGCTCCAGACGGAAGTTCTCCGGCGTCGGCGCACCTGTCGGGCGCGAGGCCAGGACAATGCGTTGATTGAGGGTCATGGGGTCGGACATGGTGGCGTCTCCTTGGATCGATGGGATTCGGTGATATAGGGAGCAGACCTTTGTAAGGGTATCGCGTTCGATGTTTCTGGAGTAAGACCGGGGCGACTTCTTCGCGAGCAAGCCCGCTCCCACAGGGATCACCGCAACCCTCCAACAGCCGGAAACAAAAATGCCAGGCGCGATGCCTGGCATTTTTTGTATCTCATCTGTCGCCTGAAGGCGAATCAGAATGGCAGTTTCATGCCCGGTGGCAATTGCATGCCGGCGGTCATGCTGCCCATTTTTTCCTGGCTGTTGGCTTCGATCTTGCGCACGGCGTCGTTGACGGCGGCGGCTACGACTGCTTCGAGCATTTCCTTGTCGTCTTCGCTCAGGCCTTCGACCAGACTCGGGTCGATGCTCACGCTCTTGACGTCGTGACGACCGGTCATGACCACGGTGACCATATCGCCACCGGCTTTACCGGTGACTTCGGCGTTGGCCAGTTCTTCCTGCATCTTGGCCATTTTTTCCTGCATCTGCTGCGCCTGCTTCATCAGGCCGGCCATGCCACCTTTCATCATGGGAATCACCTCAAAAGTACTTGGATCAAAACAGCGCCCGGCCGATCGGCCGAGCGCTTTCAGTTATTAGCCCTGAGTGACCAGAGCGTCGACAGGTTCAATAGTATCGTTACGGATCACCGCACCGAACTGCTGCATCATTTGCTGGATGAACGGATCACCGTGGATCGATTCTTCCGCCTCGCGCTGACGGTCGGCGCGCCGGCGCGAAGCCGCCTGTGCCGGGGTCTCCTGCTCGGGCTTGATCAGCTCGATGCTCAGGGTCAGTGTGCGTTGATGATACTGGTTCAATGCTTCGTTAAGACGGCGCTGCTGGGTCGCGTTGAACAAGGCGCTGTGGGCCGGGTCCAGGTGCATCAGCCAATTGTCGCCATCCACCGCGATCAGCGTGCAGTTGGCGGCAATGCTACCGGTCATGCCGGAAATCGGCAGTTTCGGGAACAGCTCCAGCCATTGCAGGGCCAGGCCGGTGGCCGGCATCGCGGCGGGCTCAGGCTCGGGCTCCGGCGCAGGGTCAGCGGCATGCTCGCTGGCCAACTCGTCAAGGTAACTGTAGGCCGAATCCATGTCCGGCTCGATGTAGTCTTCGTCCAGCGGGGGCTCGTCATCCAGATCCATGCCTGGCGTGGCGGCGTCGACCTGGGCGACCGTTGGCTCAGGAGTTGGCGTGGCGGCCCACTCCGGCGCATCCGGCACCACGCTGTCCGGCGTCGGTAACGGCATAGGCGGCAACTCGGGCTGCTCGCTCGCGGTTTCCAGAACCGGTTCGACCGCTGGCTGCTGAACGGGGGCAGGCTCGACCGGGTCGTTCCACGGCAGGTCGATAACTTCCTCGACCACGACCGCTTCAACCACGGGCTCGGGCACCACGACCGGTGCAGGTGCAGGTGCAGGTGCAGGTGCAGCATGTTCAGGCACGGCAGCCGTTGCCACCACTGGTTCGACGGGCGCAGCCGCCACCGGTTCGACTGCGGCGGCGACTACCGGCGCAGTCACCTGCGCGGCAGCCACGGATTTGGCGGAATCAACTGTGGCCTGGCTGATCCCCACTGGCTTTAGTGGCTGTCTCGGGGCATCCGCGGTGTCTGCCGGGCGGAAGGCCAGCATCCGCAGCAGGACCATTTCGAAGCCACCTCGCGGATCCGGTGCCAGTGGCAGGTCGCGACGACCGATCAGGCCCATCTGGTAGTAGAACTGCACGTCTTCGGCCGGCAGAGCCTGGGCCAGGGCCAGCACCCGGTCGCGGTCGCCGTGACCGTTGTCGACGCCTTCAGGCAGGGCCTGGGCGATGGCGACACGATGCAATACGTTGAGAATTTCCGACAGCACGCCATTCCAGTCCGGACCTTGTTCAGCCAGGTGACGCACCGCTTCAAGCAAAGCCTTGGCATCACCTTCGATCAGCGCATGCAGGACATCATAGACCTGACCGTGATCGAGAGTCCCGAGCATCGCCCGCACATCGGTTGCCATGACCTTGCCTTCCCCGAAGGCAATCGCCTGGTCGGTCAGGCTCATGGCATCGCGCATCGAACCATCGGCAGCGCGGCCGAGCAGCCACAGCGCGTCGTCTTCAAATGGCACGTTCTCGACCCCGAGGACGTGAGTCAGATGCTCGACCACACGCTCCGGCGTCATGTTCTTCAGGGAGAACTGCAGGCACCGCGAGAGAATCGTTGCAGGAAGTTTCTGCGGATCTGTGGTGGCCAGAATGAACTTGACGTAGGGTGGCGGCTCTTCGAGCGTTTTGAGCAGTGCATTGAACGAATGACTGGAGAGCATGTGCACTTCGTCGATCAGGTAGACCTTGAATCGACCACGGCTCGGGGCGTATTGCACGTTATCGAGCAACTCGCGGGTGTCTTCGACCTTGGTGCGGCTCGCGGCGTCGATCTCGATCAGGTCGACAAAGCGCCCTTCATCGATCTCCCGGCACACCGAGCACTCGCCGCAGGGCGTGGAAGTGATACCTGTCTCACAGTTCAGGCATTTGGCAATGATCCGCGCGATGGTAGTCTTGCCCACCCCGCGGGTCCCGGTAAACAGGTACGCGTGGTGCAGCCGCTGGCTGTCCAAGGCATTGATCAGAGCCTTGAGCACATGGGTCTGGCCGACCATTTCGCGGAACGAGCGCGGACGCCATTTACGTGCAAGAACCTGATAACTCATCGAAAACCGTCGCAACGAAAGAAGCAGAAGCGGCTAATGCTAGCGGAGCAAGGCACAAATTGCATCCGGTGCGCTCCTCAATTCTGGCTAAGCTTCACTTTGCGCACATTTAACGGGGTGTTTATGCGGCTGGTGCTGGGGGCAATGCTGTTAATCAGCCTGGACGGCATGGCCGCGGACGCACCCTTGCGTTTCGTGGTGCCCGATAGCTGGGCCATGCCCATGATGCAGTTTGAACAAGATCGCCCGACCCAGGGCATCCTGCATGACCTGATGCTCAGCCTCGCGACCCAGGTCGGCATGCCTGCCGAATTCCACGTACTGCCTCGCGGCCGCATACAAACCGCCATGGAGCATGGCGAAGTCGATGTGCGCTGCTACGTTGTGCAAACATGGCTGACCGACCAGCCAGGCGATTACAGCTGGAGCATCCCGCTCTTCACTCAGCCCGACCTGCTCGTCTCCCGACAAGCCTCGACTGCCCCGATAAACCCGGCGGACTTGTCGGCACAACCCATTGGCACCGTACTACGTTACAGCTACCCGACCCTGCAACCACTGTTCGACGCCAAGCGCCTGGAGCGTGACGACGCGCGCAATCAGCAGTTGGTGCTGGACAAGCTTTTGGCCGGACGCAATCGCTATGCCGTCAGCAATCAATGGAGCCTGGACTGGTTCAATCAGCGCCTGTTGCCGCAACAGCAGTTAAAAGCCGTGGCAGAACTGCAGGAGTTGAAACTGGGCTGTTATGTGCGCAACGACCCAAAATTGCCCGTGCAGCGCATTCTGGGCACACTGATGCGGATGAAGAAGACCGGAGAGATTGACGACATTATCCGGCTCTATATCGGTGGCGAGCCAAAGACCGCACCGTAACCCTTGTGAGCTAGCGTCGATTTTCAGAGCGTCACGGCGGCGGCACGACGAGCCGTTGTCCAAGCCTTGCGATCTGAACCCTCAAGCCGCCATCAGGTTATTCATTCGTCGCCATCGTCAGCGTCAGCGCCATCTTCATCTTCATCTTCATCTTCCGGTGTGATAACTCCGCTGCCGCCATGGACAAACGACCGACAACCTTCGTTGAAGGATTGAGAGGCGTCGCTGCAGGATTCCTCATCGTCAACCCCTTCTTCTTTGGCCCAGTCATACCCTTCCTGATGCCCCGAGCAGTCATCTGTACATTTGTAGGTATCAAACTTATCAGCGAAAGCAATTGAGCTACCCAACATCGATACAAGCAACGCAACTGCATAAAATATCTTCATCGTTAATCTCGTAATGCAGTGTAAAAACCAGTAAAGCACCTCAACACGAAAGCCGCTGGATATGGCTCGATGCCGAATAGCCGAGGGCTTGCCGCATAGATCGCAGGAGATATTTATAGAGGGAGACTGCCAGCATCGCAACTGGCCACAGTGCCTTTTCGACTCGGGACAAAGTTGCAGTGCATTGCTTACAGTTTCGTAGAATGCCATGCCCCCGGACATACCAATATGTCGTCATTAGTGTGCGAGCAGGGTTTGAGCGCGGACAATACTGAGTGCCAGCACAATGCACCATTCAGGCGTACATGAACGCTGTCGTACTTCGAAGAATTTTTTTTACTGAGAAATCCTTGTAGAACCAAGGACTGGAGATAGGTGGTAACCCCACCAGCCACACCCCGGCACACAATGTTCCCGCTGTGGCTGCTGCCTTCCGGCTCTGACCAGGTTCACGGGTAATCGTTGCGGGGGGACCGATGGGGTCACCATAACGACGCTCACCTGTCGGCGAGCCGCGCCATTGTACCTATCTGAGACGAAGTTACAACTGTTCGGACGGATTAAAAAAAATGAGGCGCTTCAAGGACATGCGCAGAAGTGGAAAGATCGTCCGAACGCGGCCCGCACGACGGCTGCGCCTACAGATCCTGCAGCACCTCGTCCGCCCTGCCGCCCTCCTGCTGGATCACCAGGTGGATGAAGTGCAGCTTGGCGATCACCGCCGGCGGCAGCACGAATGGATAGAAATCCGGCTGCCCCATGCTGCGGGACAGTTCGTTGAGCATTCCGGCCAGTTCGATCCATGCGTTGACGAACGCCAGAAATGCCGCGCCCCCGGGGTGTTGCGGGTCGTAAAGGGTGCCAGGCGCAAACGGCTGGAAGTCGAGATCCAGCTCCCTGGCACTCATGCCGAATCCCAGTGCCGTGTCCACCGCGTCCATCATGTGCAGGTAGTGCGCCCAGGTTTCCGCCCAGTCTTCCCATGGGTGCATGGTGGCGTAGGCGCTGACGTAATGCTGTGGCCAGTCCGGCGGTGCGCCCTGCTGATAATGCCGCTCGAGCGCATCGGTGTAGCTCGTACGCTCGTCGCCGAACAGCCCGCGAAACGCCTCCAGCCAATGGCTGCCTCCGATCAGCCGATCCCAGTAGTAATGCCCGACCTCGTGACGAAAATGCCCGAGCAGCGTGCGATAGGGCTCGTGCATCTGCACCCGCACCTGTTCGCGGTGAACGTCGTCGGCTTCGTTGATATCAAGGGTGATCAGGCCGTTGGCATGCCCGGTGGTGGGCGGTTTGCCGTCGAGGTCGACGCCGATAAAATCGAACGCCAGCCCGGCCGTTTCGTCCACGGTTTTCGGGATGACCTGCAGGCCCAGGCTGATCAGTTGCGCGACCAGCCGTCGTTTCGCGGTTTCGACCTTGCACCAGCGTTCGTGATTTTGCGCGATCGTCAGGTCGGGAATGGTGCGGTTCAGGCTGCAGGCGATGCACAGCAGGTCGCGACCGGTGTCCGGGAGCAACCAATTGCACGCAGCGGGCGAATCGAGGTTGGCACAGCGGCGGAACAAGCCCGCTTCGGGGTCGGCATCAAGTAACCAGTTGTCCGGCTGAACGCCGGGCTGCAGCGAGGATAGACGGCCGAGCTGTGGCTGATAGCCCAGGGCGGCCGAACAGGCCAGGCACTGACTGTTGCGGAAAAACAGCGACTGCCCGCAACGACAGGGCCAGACCTTGCTGTTGCGCGAATTTTGCGCCGTGAAGGGGGCGCTGATTCGCGAAGTCAGCTGTTCGAAAAAACGGTGCATGGCGATCTCTCCCTGGGGCTTGCCAAGACTAGATCATTGCGGTGAGCGGATCGTTCCCACGCTTTTTTGTGGGAATACTGCCTCGGACGCCCCGCGCCCGCAGTGACGCAGAGCGTGGGAACGATCAATTACACAGAAATGCCGTGGGTCTGCAGAAAACCGACAAACGCTTCTTCGTCCAGCACTTTCAATCCCAGTTCATTGGCCTTGGTCAGCTTCGACCCGGCACCGGGACCGGCAACCACGCAGTGAGTCTTGGCCGACACCGAGCCTGCGACCTTGGCTCCCAGGCTTTCGAGTTTGTCCTTGGCGACATCGCGGCTCATCAACTCCAGCGAGCCGGTCAGGACCCAGGTCTGCCCGGCCAGCGGTAAACCTTCGACGACTTTCTTTTCGCTTTGCCAGTGCATGCCGAAAGCGGCCAGCTGCTGCTCGGCGGCCTGCGCCAATCGGCGATTCTCTTCGACTGCAAAGAACTCTCGAACCGATTTGGCCTGCTTCTCCGGCAGCGCCTGGCGCATGTCCAGCCAGTCCGCGTCGATTACCCCTTGCAGGGAGCCGAACCTGTCGGCCAGTTTCTGTGCCCCGCCCGGCCCTACCGAGGGAATGTGCAACTTGTCGAGAAAACCACCCAGGGTGGTGCTGGCGGCGAACTCGGCGCCCAGCTCGCCCTGATCCTGAATCTGCAAACCATGTTTGAGCAGGTCGGCGATCACTTGCTGGTTGTGGGCATCCTCGAAGAAGCTGTGGATCTCGTGAGCAACTTCCAGACCGACATCCGGCAAGTACGTCAGCACTTGAGGCAAGGCTTGCTGCACTCGCTCCAGCGAGCCCAACGAGCGCGCCAGGACCTTGGCCGTCTCTTCGCCGACATCGGGAATCCCGAGGGCGTAGATGAATCGAGCCAGGCCTGGCTTCTTGCTGTCTTCAATGGCGCCCAGCAGCTTGTTGCTCGATACCTCGGCGAAACCCTCCAGGTCGACAATGTCGTCGAACTTCAGGGCATACAGATCAGCGGGCGAACTCACCAGACCTTCATCCACGAGCTGCTCGACGCTCTTGTCGCCCAGGCCTTCGATGTCCATGGCACGGCGGGACACGAAGTGAATGATTGCCTGCTTGAGTTGCGCACCACAGGCCAGCCGACCGACACAGCGGTACACCGCACCTTCGCTGACGGTCTCGCGGCCTTTGCTGCGCTTGACCAGTTGCGTGCGTTCGACATGGGAGCCGCACACCGGGCACTGCTCAGGAATCTGCACCGGTCGCGCATTCTCCGGGCGGCGCTCGGTGACCACTTGCACCACTTGCGGGATCACGTCGCCGGCGCGGCGGATGATCACCGTGTCGCCGATCATCAGACCCAGGCGCGCCACTTCATCCATGTTGTGCAGCGTGGCGTTGGCCACGGTGACGCCCGCGACCTTGACCGGTTTCAGACGCGCCACTGGCGTGACAGCGCCGGTGCGGCCGACCTGGAATTCCACATCGAGCAGCTCGGTGAGTTCTTCCATGGCCGGGAATTTATGCGCGATGGCCCAACGCGGTTCGCGGGCACGAAAACCCAACTCACGCTGCGAGGCAATGCTGTTGACCTTGAACACCACGCCATCGATTTCATAGGGCAATGCGTTGCGGCGTTCGCCGATATCGCGGTAGTAGTCCAGGCACTCGCCGATGCCGTGCGCCAGCTTCAGTTCATGGCTGATGGGCATGCCCCAGTCTTTCAGCTGCTGCAGATTACCGATGTGCGTATCGGCGATATCCGCGGATACCTGGCCGATGCCATAGCAGCAGAATTCCAGCGGGCGGTTGGCGGTGATCTTCGAATCCAGCTGGCGCAAGCTCCCCGCCGCCGCGTTGCGCGGGTTGGCGAAAGTCTTGCCGCCGACTTCCAGTTGCGTGGCGTTGAGCCGCTCGAAACCAGACTTGGACATGAATACTTCACCGCGCACTTCAAGGGTCGCCGGCCAGCCGGTGCCCTGCAGCTTGAGCGGGATATTGCGTACGGTGCGCACGTTGACGCTGATGTCTTCACCCGTGGTGCCGTCGCCACGTGTCGCGCCGCGTACCAGCACGCCATCCTGATACAACAGGCTGACCGCCAGGCCGTCGAGCTTCGGTTCGCAGCTGTACTCCACCGCAGCGCCGCCACCGAACAGATCACCGGCCGGCAGATCCAGACCTTCGGTCACCCGGCGATCGAACTCGCGCATGTCGGTTTCTTCGAAGGCGTTGCCAAGGCTGAGCATCGGTACTTCGTGACGCACCTGGGTGAACGCCGACAACGCCGCACTGCCCACTCGCTGGGTCGGCGAATCGCTGGTGACCAGCTCCGGATTGGCCGCTTCAAGGGCTTTGAGCTCATGGAACAAGCGATCGTACTCGGCGTCCGGGATGCTCGGTTCGTCGAGGACGTGGTAGCGATAGTTGTGCTGATCCAGCTCAGCTCGCAATTCTAGAATGCGGTTTTTCGCGGCGGTCATGGGTGTTCTCTCTTAAAGCAAAAGAGCAGCCGAGGCTGCTCAATTTTCTAATCACGATAGCCTGAAGGCTTGCACTATGTGGTGAGGGGGCTTATCGGACCGCCGCACCGCCCCGTTGGGCTGCGCAGCAGTCGCAAATCCTGTGATCGTGTTCTATCTGGCACAACAGGGTGTGGTTTTAGGGCCGCTTCGCAGCCCAACGGGGCGGTGCGGCGGTCCGACAAGCCCCCTCGCCACAGGAGCCCGCTCCGGCTTTTGAATCAACGCTTCTGGGTCAAGGCGCGGCGTTCGAACTCGACGATGCGCTGACGGTAATGCTCGATCGTCTGGGCGGTCAGTACGCTGCGCTGGTCGTCCTTCAGTTCGCCGTTCAGCTCCTGGGACAGTTTGCGCGCCGCTGCCACCATCACATCGAAGGCTTGCTTGGGATGACGCGGGCCAGGCAGACCGAGGAAGAAGCTCACCGCCGGCGTGCTGAAGTGGTCGATGTCGTCCAGATCGAATACGCCAGGCTTGACCGCGTTGGCCATGGAGAACAGCACTTCGCCGTTACCTGCCATGCTTTCGTGGCGATGGAAGATGTCCATTTCGCCAAAGCGCAGACCGCTTTCCAGAATGTTCTGCAACAATGCCGGGCCCTTGAAGCCGGCGGCGTCACGGCAGATCACACTGATCACCAGCACTTCTTCGGCTTGCGCCTGGTCTTTTTCGCTGGCCGAACCACCCACCTTGGTGTCATCCGGGAAATCGTCGTCACGGCTGCTGAAGCTCGGGCCGCCGTCCAGGTCCAGGCTGAGGTTCATGTCGCCCTGGGAAGGCTCGCCATGCCCACGCTTGCCACGCTTGGAACCCGACTCGCGAGGTTCACGGGCCGGCATGCTCACCGACGGCAGATCCTGCTCGTCGAGCTGCGGCTCTTTATGCGTATCCAGCACGCGCGGCGGGCCCAACAGCTCGGCGCTGGTGTCCTCGTCGGGCAGGTTGGACAGATTTCGATCCAGGCGGAATTTCAGTTTTCCCTTGCCACCGCGCATGCGGCGCCAGCCATCGAAAAGAATACCGGCAATGACAATGATGCCGATGACGATCAGCCACTCGCGCAGACCGATTTCCATGTAATCCCGTGCCTCTATAAAAAATGCTGAAAAATAAGGGGTTTACAACCTGTAAACCGCTTTAAAACGTGGCGCCAACTCTATGTTCTGACAGGCGTTTTGCCCACGTATACGAAAAATTGACATTAAACTAGCACGACCAAAGGCAACTTTACACCGTCTACCACCTTGGCTTGCGCGAATATGTCGAATTGCCAGCAAGTCAAAGCCAGTAAAAAAGTCCGATAGACCGCAATTCCCGTCCTTCAACCTGCGGTTCAGGCGTCCACCATCGCCATCGCCTCCTCGACATCTACCGCCACCAGACGCGAACAACCGGGTTCATGCATCGTCACCCCCATCAGTTGATCGGCCATTTCCATGGCGATCTTGTTGTGGGTGATGTAGATGAATTGCACCGTCTGCGACATTTCTTTGACCAGCCTTGCGTAGCGTCCAACGTTAGCGTCATCCAGTGGTGCGTCAACTTCATCGAGCATGCAGAACGGCGCCGGGTTCAACTTGAAGATCGCAAAAACCAGGGCCAATGCGGTCAGGGCTTTTTCGCCACCGGAGAGCAAATGGATGGTGCTGTTCTTCTTCCCGGGCGGTTGCGCCATGATTGTCACCCCTGTATCGAGTAGATCTTCGCCCGTCAGTTCCAAATACGCGCGTCCTCCACCGAAAACTTTTGGGAAAAGCGCCTGTAAACCGCCGTTGATCTGATCAAAGGTATCCTTGAAGCGGTTGCGGGTTTCCTTGTCGATCTTGCGAATCACGTTCTCGAGCGTCTCGAGGGCTTCGACCAGATCGGCGTCCTGGGCATCCAGATAACGTTTACGCTCCGATTGTTGCTGGTATTCGTCGATGGCCGCGAGGTTGATCGCGCCCAGGCGCTGAATCCGCGCGGCAATGCGCTCAAGCTCTTCTTCGGCGTCTTTCTCGCTGGCCTCAGGCGTCAGCGTGGCGAGCACGCCATGCAGGTCGTAACCGTCTTCCAGCAATTGATCCTGCAAAGTCTTGCGGCGCACGGTCAGGGCCTGCCATTCCATGCGCTGCTGCTCGAGCTGGCCGCGGATCAGCTGCGATTGCTGCTCGGCCTGGTTGCGGCGTTTCTCGGCGTCGCGCAATTCGCGGTCGGCGTCTTCGAGAGCGATCTGTGCGGTCTTGAGCTCTTCGTCGACGCTCATGCGCTTGTCGAGCAATTCTTCGAGTTTCAGGCGCAGCTCTTCCAGCGGCGCCTCGCCCTCCTCCAGATTCAGGCTCAATTGCTCGCGCTTTTCGGTCAGGCGTTCGGACTGCATTTCCAGTCGCTCGAGCGCCTGGCGCGTCGAGTCGTGCTGGGCCTTGAGCGAGCCCAGGCGCACGGCCAGTTGATGAGCGTGATCCTTGTGCTGGCGCGCCTCCTGACGCACCCGGTCAAGGCGCTCGCGCAAGCTATCGCGCTGGGCCAGCAGCAACTCGCGCTGCTCGGTGTCCAGGGCCATGCTGTCGAGGGCTTCCTGCAATTGCAGGCGGGCCTCGCCGATGTTTTCGTGCTCCAGGGCGCGCTGCTCGTCCAGCTCGATGAGCTCGTCGTCGAGGCGGGTGCGGCGCAGGGTCAACTGCTCGGCCTTGGCTTTGCCGGCGGACAACTGCGCCTTGAGTTCGCCCTGCTGACGCGCCTCGTCCTGAAGCAGGCGGCGCAAATGCTCGCGACCGTTTTCCTGTTGACGCTGTTGCGCCCGCAGGTTTTGCAGTTGGGCTTCCAGTGTTTCCACTGCGGCCTCACGCTCTTCGCGCTCAAGGCTCAGTTGCTGGATTTCCTGACCACGGGCCAGCACGCCGCTTTCCGCTTCGCTGGCCCGGCGCACACGCAGGAAGTGTCGACCGACCCAGTAACCGTCGCGACTGATCAGGCTCTGGCCCGCGGCCAGTTGAGCGCGCAAGGCCAGGGCCTGCTCCAGACTGTCGACTGGCTTGACCTGCCCCAGCCAGGGCGACAGATCAATCTGCGCCTCGACCTTGTCGAGCAGGCTGCCCGGCACCCGCACGCCATCGCCGGCGGGACTCAGCAAGCGCAGATCGCCCTGGGTAAACCCGGACAGATCGAAATCGTTGAAATCATCCACCAGCACCGCTTGCAGGTCGGCGCCGAGCACGGTTTCCACCGCCAGCTCCCAGCCCGCCTCAACCTTCAGGCCTTCGGCCAGGCGCGGACGATTCGCCAGGTTCTGCTCGCGCAGCCATTCGGCGGTGCCGGTACCAGGATCGAGCGCGGCTTGCTGCAGGGCTTCAAGGGACGCCAGGCGACCGTTGAGTCGCTGCAAATCGCCTTGGGCCTGCTGTTGCGCCGACAGCGCCTGCTGCAGTTCCTGTCGTAATTGCTCTAGCTTTTCGACCTGCGCTTCTTCGCTGGTCTGCAAATCCTCGAGCGTCGCTTCGGATTCAGCAAGCTGCTCGCTGAGCTCCATGATCGCCGCGTCTTCCGGGTCGGCCGACAGCAAGGCGCGTTCCTCGCCCAGACGTTTCTGACGATCGGCCAGGCGCTCCAGGCTGGTTTCCAGCTGCTGGATCCGCGACTGCTGCACTTCGGCCTGACGCCGGGGTTCGGCGGCGGTGAGGTTGAAGGTGTCCCACTGCTCCTGCCAGCCATGCATGGTGGTTTCGGATTCTTCCAGCGCGGCGGCGGCCTCTTCGGCGGCGGCACTGGTGACTTCCTGCTCGGGCGTGAGCATGTCCAGCTCTTCGCCCAGGGTCAGCAACAGCGTGCGGTCGTGGCCCAAGTGGGATTCGGTTTCCAGGCGGGCACGCTCGGCCTCTTTCAGATCATCCTGCAACTGGCGCAGGCGTTGCTGACCATGCTGGATACTCTGCTCGACCCGGGCGATGTCGCCGCCAACCGAATAGAAGCGCCCCTGCACCAGATTGAAGCGTTCGGAGAGGTCGTGGTGGCCGTCGCGCAAGCGTTCGATGCTCGCATCGGCATTGCGCTGTTCGGCCACCAGGGCTTCGAAGGAAACCTCCTGGTTGCCGATGATCGCTTCGCGCTGGCCGACCTGATCGTTCAGCGCCTGCCAGCGCAGGGCTGACAGCTGGGCTTTGAGCTGTCGCTCCTCGCCCTTGAATTCCTGATACTTCTTGGCGGCCTCCGCCTGGCGATGCAAGCGTTCGAGCTGACGCGCAAGCTCTTCGCGCAAATCGGTCAGGCGCTCAAGGTTTTCGTGGGTGCGGCGGATGCGGTTTTCCGTCTCGCGCCGGCGCTCCTTGTACTTGGAGATGCCTGCGGCTTCTTCGATAAAGTTGCGCAGATCTTCAGGCTTGGACTCGATCAGCTTGGAGATCATCCCCTGCTCGATGATCGAGTAGCTGCGCGGGCCCAGGCCAGTGCCGAGGAAAATGTCGGTGATGTCGCGACGCCGGCATTTGGTGCCGTTGAGGTAATAGGTGGTCTGGCTGTCGCGGGTCACTTTGCGGCGGATGGAAATTTCCGCGTAGGCGGCGTACTCACCGAGCAAGGTGCCGTCGGAGTTGTCGAACACCAGTTCGATGCTCGCCTGGCTCACCGGCTTGCGGCTGGTCGAGCCGTTGAAGATGACGTCTGTCATCGACTCGCCGCGCAGGTTTTTGGCCGAGCTTTCGCCCATCACCCAGCGCACGGCGTCGATGATGTTCGACTTGCCGCAACCATTGGGTCCGACCACCGCCGCCATGTTACTGGGGAAGTTCACCGTGGTCGGGTCGACGAAGGACTTGAACCCCGCCAGCTTGATGCACTTTAGCCGCACGCTCAGGCGTCCGTCAGCGCGCAGATCACCAAATCGCAGCTGCGCTGGGTGTAAGCCGTCAACACTTCGCGAATCTGCGCAACGTCACGGGCGATCACGGCGGCGAGCAAGCGATCGAACAGATCGAGGAATTCGCTCATCGACGCCTTGCGCTGATCCAGGGCGAGAAAATACGCACGGCTCATGGCCGGTTGCAGATTTTCCACGGTTTCCTGCAGATACGGGTTATTGGCGAAGGAGTACGTGGCGCGCATCACACTGAAACTGTCATCGACGAAGGCATGGATGTCCTGGCGTTCGTAGCTGGCCGTGAGGTGCTGCTGAATCTGCACGAAGGGCGCCAGGTCCGCCTGGGCTTTCCAGCCACTGGCCACGGCGTTGGCGAGCAAAATGTACATCTCGCTCATCAGCGTGCACAGGCTCTGTACCTTGTGCGCACTGAGCTCGGTCACATGGGCGCCGCGCCGCGGCAGGATGGCGATCAGGTGGCGTCGCTCGAGGATCAGCAACGCCTCGCGGACCGAACCGCGACTGACATTGAGCGCCAGCGTGACCTTCTGTTCCTGGATGCGCTCCCCGGGCTTCATTTCGCCACGAATGATGCGCTCGGCGAGGTGGTGAGCAATTTGCTCGGCGAGGCTGTCCGGCGCCTTGAACGTCATGGTTGTCCCTTCAAACTCTTCGATCTGCACAAGCGGCGCAGTGTAGCGCAATTGCCAGGCCATGGCGGAGTGCCCGTCGGGTGGTTTTTGGCACGATTCAAGCAAAAAAGCAGGCAGATGAACCAGGGTCAATACTGAACAAACAGGTTGTTAACCGCTAAAACGATATTTCCTGACCTTAAGGTCAGATAATCATTGACCGGAAAGTCAGACCTGCTAAATTCGGTTCTATCGGTTAACAACAATAATGAGTCTGCGAGGCCATCCGTGATCCAGTTTTTACTAAACCAGGAACTCCGTAGCGAGCACGCCCTGGACCCGAACCTGACCGTGCTCAATTATCTGCGCGACCATGTGGGCAAACCCGGTACCAAAGAAGGCTGCGCCAGCGGTGACTGCGGTGCCTGCACAGTGGTAGTCGGTGAGTTGCAGACGGATGACGACGGCCGTGAGCACATCCGCTATCGCAGCCTCAACTCGTGCCTGACGTTTGTCTCCTCCCTGCACGGCAAACAACTGATCAGCGTCGAAGACCTCAAGCACCAAGGCCAATTGCACAGCGTGCAGAAGGCCATGGTGGAATGCCATGGTTCGCAATGCGGCTTCTGCACCCCCGGCTTCGTGATGTCGCTGTTTGCCCTGCAAAAGAACAGCGATGCACCGGATCAGCACAAAGCCCACGAAGCCCTGGCCGGCAACCTCTGTCGCTGCACCGGCTACCGGCCGATCCTGGAGGCCGCCGAGCAGTCCTGCTGCGGCAAACAGCCGGACCAGTTCGACGCCCGCGAAACCGAAACCATTGCCCGCCTCAAAGCCATCGCCCCGACCGATATCGGTGAGCTCAACAGTGGTGACAAGCGCTGCCTGGTGCCGCTGACCGTGGCCGATCTGGCCGACCTCTACGACGCCTATCCACAAGCCCGTCTGCTGGCCGGCGGTACCGATCTGGCACTGGAAGTCACCCAGTTCCACCGCACCCTGCCGGTGATGATCTACGTCGGCAACGTCGCCGAGATGAAGCGCATCGACCGCTTCGACGACCGCCTGGAAATCGGCGCTGCCACCGCCCTCTCCGATTGCTACGAGGCCTTGAAGGCCGAGTACCCGGATTTCGGTGAACTGCTGCAACGCTTCGCGTCCCTGCAGATCCGCAATCAGGGCACCCTGGGCGGCAACATCGGCAACGCCTCGCCTATTGGTGACTCGCCACCGCTGCTGATCGCGCTGGGCGCGCAGATTGTGCTGTGCAAAGGCGACACCCGCCGCACCCTGGCGCTGGAAGACTACTTCATCGATTACCGCGTCACTGCGCGTCAGGAAAGCGAGTTCATCGAGAAGATCATCGTGCCGCGTGCCAGCGCTGAAAAACTGTTCCGAGCCTACAAAGTCTCCAAGCGTCTGGACGATGACATCTCGGCGGTCTGTGCCGCCTTCAACATCCGCCTGGAAAACGGTGTGGTCGCCGAAGCCCGCGTAGCGTTCGGCGGTATGGCAGCCATCCCTAAACGCGCCGCCGCCTGCGAAACCGCGTTGCTCGGTTCACCATTCAATAACGCAACGGTGGAACGCGCCTGCGCGGCCCTTGCCGAAGACTTCACACCACTCTCGGACTTCCGCGCCAGCAAGGAATATCGCCTGCTCAGCGCGCAAAACCTGTTGCGCAAATACTTCATCGAACTGCAAACACCGCACATCGAGACCCGGGTGACCGCTTATGTCTAATCATCACGCCGTAGAGAAGACCCAGGCCGAACTGGCCGAGCTGTTCGCCAAGGACCTGACCACTGGTGTCGGCCGCAGCGTCAAGCACGACAGCGCCGCCAAGCACGTGTCCGGTGAAGCGCAGTACATCGACGACCGGCTGGAATTTCCCAATCAGCTGCACGTTTACGCGCGCATGTCCGATCGCGCCCACGCCCGGATCATCAGCATCGATACCCAGCCGTGCTACGCCTTCGAAGGCGTGCGCATTGCCATCACCCACGAAGACGTACCCGGCCTGAAAGACATCGGCCCATTGCTGCCGGGCGATCCGTTGCTGGCGATCGACACCGTGCAATTTGTCGGTCAGCCGGTACTTGCCGTCGCCGCCAGGGACCTGGAAACCGCACGCAAGGCGGCGATGGCCGCGATCATTGAGTACGAAGACCTGGAGCCGGTGCTGGACGTGGTCGAAGCCCTGCGCAAACGTCATTTCGTGCTCGACAGCCATACCCATCAGCGTGGCGATTCGGCCACCGCGCTTTCTACCGCAGCGCACCGCATCCAGGGCACGCTGCACATTGGTGGTCAGGAACACTTCTACCTGGAAACCCAGATCTCTTCGGTGATGCCCACCGAAGACGGCGGCATGATCGTCTACTGCTCAACCCAGAACCCCACCGAAGTGCAGAAACTGGTGGCCGAAGTGCTGGACGTGTCGATGAACAAGATCGTCGTCGACATGCGCCGCATGGGCGGTGGTTTCGGCGGCAAGGAAACCCAGGCGGCAAGCCCGGCCTGCCTGTGCGCCGTGATTGCACACCTGACCGGCCAACCGACCAAGATGCGTTTGCCACGGGTCGAAGACATGCTGATGACCGGCAAGCGCCATCCGTTTTACGTCGAGTATGACGTGGGCTTCGACAGCACCGGGCGCCTGCATGGCATCAACCTGGAGCTGGCGGGCAACTGTGGTTGTTCGCCAGACCTGTCGGCGTCGATTGTCGACCGGGCGATGTTCCATTCCGACAACTCCTACTACCTCGGTGACGCGACCATCAACGGTCACCGCTGCAAGACCAACACCGCATCCAACACCGCTTACCGTGGTTTCGGCGGCCCGCAAGGCATGGTTGCCATCGAAGAAGTGATGGACGCCATCGCCCGCCATCTGGCCCTCGATCCACTTGCCGTGCGCAAGGCCAACTACTACGGCAAGACCGAGCGCAACGTCACCCACTACTATCAGACCGTCGAGCACAACATGCTCGAAGAGATGACCGCTGAACTGGAAGAAAGCAGCCAGTACGCCGAGCGTCGCGAAGCGATCCGTCGCTACAACGCCAACAGCCCGATCCTGAAAAAAGGCCTGGCGCTGACCCCGGTGAAGTTCGGTATTTCCTTCACCGCCAGCTTCCTCAACCAGGCCGGCGCCCTGGTGCACGTCTACACCGACGGCAGCATCCACCTGAACCACGGTGGTACCGAAATGGGCCAGGGCCTGAACACCAAGGTCGCGCAAGTCGTGGCGCAAGTGTTCCAGGTGGAAATGGATCGGGTGCAGATCACCGCGACCAATACCGACAAGGTGCCAAACACCTCGCCGACTGCCGCTTCCAGCGGTGCCGACCTGAACGGCAAGGCGGCGCAGAACGCTGCTGAAACCATCAAGAAACGTCTGGTCGAATTCGCAGCGCGGCAATACAAGGTCAGCGAAGAAGACGTGGAATTCCACAACGGTCACGTGCGGGTCCGCGATCACATCCTGACCTTCGAGGCACTGATCCAGCAGGCGTATTTCGCCCAAGTGTCGCTGTCGAGCACAGGGTTCTACAAGACCCCGAAAATCTACTACGACCGCAGCCAGGCCCGTGGTCGTCCGTTCTACTACTTCGCCTTTGGCGCGGCGTGCTGCGAAGTGCTGGTCGACACCCTGACCGGCGAATACAAGATGCTGCGCACCGACATCCTCCACGACGTCGGCGCCTCGCTGAACCCGGCCATCGACATCGGCCAGGTCGAGGGTGGTTTCATCCAGGGCATGGGCTGGCTGACCATGGAAGAGCTGGTCTGGAACAATAAGGGCAAGCTGATGACCAACGGCCCGGCCAGCTACAAGATCCCAGCGGTCGCGGACATGCCGCTGGACATGCGGGTCAAGCTGGTGGAAAACCGCAAGAATCCGGAAGACACGGTGTTTCATTCCAAGGCTGTGGGTGAGCCGCCGTTCATGCTTGGCATCGCCGCCTGGTGTGCGATCAAGGATGCCGTGGCGAGTTTGGGTGACTACAAGCATCAACCGAAGATCGACGCGCCGGCGACGCCGGAGCGGGTGTTGTGGGGCTGCGAGCAGATGCGCCAGTTGAAGGTGGCGAAGGCGGCGGAAGCTGAGCCGGAGTTGGCTTCGCTCTGAGACCGAAGTGCGGCCTTCGCGAGCAAGCCCGCTCCCACAATGGATCTCCAGTGGGCACAAATTTTGTGAACGACAGAGATCAAAATGTGGGAGCGGGCTTGCTCGCGAAGAGGCCGGTACAAACAACAGAGATGTTGAGGTGAAACATGTACAACTGGATCGACGCCCTCGCCGACCTGCAAAATCGCGGTGAACCCTGCGTGTTGGTGACCATCATCGAAGAGCTCGGCTCGACGCCGCGCAATGCCGGTTCGAAGATGGTCATCAGCGCCCGCCAGGCCTTCGACACCATCGGTGGCGGGCACCTGGAATACAAGGCCATGCAGATCGCCCGCGACATGCTCGCCAGCGGCAAACAGGACACCCACCTGGAGCGCTTCAGCCTCGGTGCCAGCCTGGGCCAGTGCTGCGGCGGCGCCACCGTGCTGCTGTTCGAACCGATGGGCCAGGTCCAGGCGCAAATTGCCGTGTTCGGCGCCGGCCATGTCGGTCGCGCATTGGTGCCATTGCTGGCCAGCCTGCCCTGCCGGGTGCGCTGGATCGACTCGCGTGAAGACCAATTCCCCGAGCAGATTCCCCATGGCGTGCGCAAGATCGTCAGCGAAGAACCGGTAGACGAAATCGACGACCTGCCCGCCGGCAGCTACTGCATCGTCATGACCCACAACCACCAGCTGGACCTTGAACTCACTGCCGCCATCCTCAAGCGCAACGACTTCGCCTACTTCGGCCTGATCGGCTCGAAGACCAAGCGGGTGAAGTTCGAACATCGCCTGCGCGACCGCGGCTTCGACAGCAGCGTCGTGCAACGCATGCGCTGCCCGATGGGTATCGGCGAAGTCAAAGGCAAGTTGCCCGTGGAAATCGCCATCTCCATCGCCGGCGAAATCATCGCCACCTATAACGCCAGTTTCGGCCAGCACAGCGCCAGCGCCGAACCGATTGCCAAACTGTTGCCCGTGTCACGCCGCAGCCAGGCCGCCAACCTGAAAGCGTCGAACTGATTGCCTCATATTAGAGAATGACCATGCCTCTGACTCGCAAAGCCTACCGTGCCGCCATCCTGCACAGCATCGCCGACCCTGCCGAAGTTGGCATCGAAGCCTCCTACGAATACTTTGAAGACGGCTTGCTGGTGGTCGACAACGGCCAGATCAGCGCCCTGGGCCACGCCAGCGAACTGCTGCCGACCCTGCCGGCGGACATCGAGATCACCCATTACCAGGATGCGCTGATCACTCCGGGCTTCATCGACACCCACATTCACCTGCCGCAAACCGGCATGGTCGGCGCCTACGGCGAGCAACTGCTGGACTGGCTGAACACCTACACCTTCCCCTGCGAAAGCCAGTTCGCCGACAAGGCCCATGCCGACCAGGTCGCGGATATTTTCATCAAGGAACTGTTGCGCAACGGCACCACCACCGCGCTAGTCTTCGGCAGCGTGCATCCGCAATCGGTGAACTCGTTCTTCGAAGCCGCCGAGCAGCTCGACCTGCGGATGATCGCCGGCAAGGTGATGATGGACCGCAACGCCCCGGACTACCTGACCGACACCGCCGAATCCAGCTACCTCGAAAGCAAAACGCTGATCGAGCGCTGGCACGGCAAGGGCCGCCTGCACTACGCGGTCACCCCGCGCTTCGCGCCCACCAGCACGCCGGAACAGTTGACCCTGGCTGGCCAGTTGCTGACTGAATACCCGGATCTGTACATGCAGACCCACATCAGCGAAAACCTCAAGGAAATCGAGTGGGTCAAGGAGCTGTTTCCGGAGCGCAAGGGCTACCTGGACGTCTACGATCACTACCAGTTGCTCGGTGAACGCTCGGTGTTCGCCCATGGCGTGCATCTGTGCGACGCCGAATGCGCGCGATTGGCCGAAACCGGCTCGGCGATCTCGTTCTGCCCGACTTCGAACTTTTTCCTCGGCAGCGGCCTGTTCAACCTGCCGATGGCCGAGAAGCACAAAGTCAATGTCGGCCTGGGCACCGACGTGGGTGGCGGCACCAGCTTCTCGTTGCTGCAGACGTTGAACGAAGCCTACAAGGTCATGCAGCTGCAAGGTGCGCGCCTGAGCCCGTTCAAGTCCCTGTACCTGGCGACCCTCGGCGGTGCGCGGGCACTGCGCCTGGAAGACAAGATCGGTACCCTGTTGCCGGGCACCGACGCAGATTTCCTGGTGCTCGACTACAACGCCACGCCACTGCTTGGGTATCGCTTGCAGCAAGCCAAAAACATTGCCGAGACGTTGTTTGTGTTGATGACCCTGGGGGATGACCGGACGGTACTGCAGACCTATGCAGCGGGGAATCTGGTGCATCAGCGTTAAGGTTTTTCGGGCATAAAAAATCCCCCGCCGCTTTTCAGCCCGGGGGATTTTTATTGCCTGTCAGACCGTCTTCGCGAGCAAGCCCGCTCCCACAATTGAGCTGCACCGAACACAATACTTGTGCACGACATAGAACCAATGTGGGAGCGGGCTTGCTCGCGAAAGGCGCGACTCGGTCCCACCTATAACTTGGCGGTCGACCGCCCTGGCTTCTTGGTCTGCAGCAAATGCGAAAACACCGCATGCAAATCATCCGACGCGCTTTCTTCGTCGAGGTTGAGTTTGCTGTCGATGTGATCCATGTGATGCATCATCAGGCTCACTGCCAGCTCAGCGTCCCGGGCCTCAATCGCATCGATCAGTTGGGTGTGTTCGTCATAAGAGCAGTGGGAACGGTTACCGCTTTCGTATTGGGCGATGATCAACGAAGTCTGGGACACCAGGCTGCGCTGGAAGCTGATCAACGGCGCGTTTTTCGCCGCTTCGGCCAGTTTCAGGTGGAACTCGCCCGACAGACGGATACCGGCACCACGATCGCCACGGGAGAAGCTGTCGCGCTCGTCGTTGACCATCTGCCGCAACTCGGCGATCTGCTCGGCGGTGGCGTGCAAAACAGCCAGCTCGGTGATTGCACGCTCCACCAGACGCCGGGAGAAAAACACCTGGCGCGCCTCTTCAACACTCGGGCTTGCGACGACGGCGCCGCGATTGGGTCGCAGCAGTACCACGCTTTCATGGGCCAGGCGCGACAGCGCGCGACGAATGATGGTGCGACTGACCCCGAAAATCTCCCCCAGCGCTTCTTCGCTCAACTTGGTGCCGGGCGCCAGGCGCTGTTCGAGGATGGCCTCGAAGATATGTGCGTAGACAATATCGTCCTGGGTACCGCTGCGACCGGCTTTGCCTGCTCGCGGTTGTTTCTTTAGGGGCTGCAACTGTTCGTTCATGGGCACTCGAGTCGGGAGAACTGCGGCGAATTGACGGTGACTGTAATACGGCACAGTGGGTCGCTGGCAAGTATCGCGTAAATAACACCGCGATTGTACACAATGAATGGTGGCAACACGACTGTACGGCTGAATGTCACCTCGGCTGTATTGCAACGTCGGGTTACTTTTGAGTTTAGGCTTTATCGCACAATCCGCTCCCACAAGGTTCAGTGTCGCTGCGGAAATCTTCACCTGCATAGGAACACCCCCGTCATGAACGACGCCACCCACACGCAATTGCGCCCCTTGGCCGACACATCGCCCTCGGCCATCGTCGCCGGTTTCATCGCCATGATGACCGGCTACACCAGTTCGCTGGTGCTGATGTTCCAGGCCGGGCAAGCGGCTGGCCTGACCAGCGGGCAGATTTCCTCGTGGATCTGGGCGATTTCCATCGGCATGGCGGTGTGCTCCATCGGCCTGTCCCTGCGCTATCGCACCCCCATCACCATCGCCTGGTCGACGCCTGGTGCGGCCCTGCTGATCACCAGTCTGGGCGGCGTGACCTACGGCGAAGCCATCGGCGCCTACATTACCTGTGCGCTGCTAGTGATCATTTGTGGGCTGACCGGCAGTTTCGAACGCTTGGTAAAGAAGATCCCGGCCTCGTTGGCCGCGGCCCTGCTGGCGGGGATTCTGTTCAAGATCGGCAGCGAGATTTTCGTCGCTGCCCAGCATCGCACCGCGCTGGTGTTGGGCATGTTCTTCACTTACCTGGTCGTGAAACGCCTGTCGCCTCGCTACGCCGTACTGGCCGCCCTGCTGATCGGCACGGCATTGTCAGGGTTCATGGGGCTGCTGGAATTCAGCGGTTTCCATCTGGAAGTGGCCACACCTGTCTGGACCACGCCACACTTCTCCCTGGCCGCAACGATCAGCATCGGCATCCCGCTGTTCGTGGTGGCCATGACCTCGCAGAACATGCCCGGCATCGCCGTACTGCGCGCCGACGGCTACAACGTGCCGGCCTCGCCACTGATTACCAGCACCGGTATCGCCTCATTGTTACTGGCGCCATTCGGCTCCCACGGGATCAACCTGGCGGCGATCAGTGCGGCCATCTGCACCGGACCGCACGCTCACGAGGATCGCAACAAACGCTACACGGCTGCGGTCTGGTGCGGGATTTTCTACGGGATCGCCGGGGTGTTCGGCGCAACGCTGGCGGCGTTGTTTGCCGCATTGCCCAAGGAACTGGTGCTGTCGATCGCCGCGCTGGCACTGTTCGGTTCGATCATCAACGGTTTGAGCATTGCGATGAGCGAAGTGAAGGAGCGCGAAGCAGCGCTGATTACCTTCATGGTCACGGCATCGGGGTTGACGCTGTTTTCCATCGGTTCGGCATTCTGGGGGATTGTGGCGGGGGTTTTGACGTTGTTGATTCTGAATTGGCGCAAGGCCCTGTAGGAACGAGCGTGCTCCGGGCGGCGTTCCGACGATGAACCTGAGAGCGCCGCGGGGGTGTCAGGTTTCCAGCGTTATCGTTGACGACCATCGTGAGCGTGCTCGCTCCTACAGAAAAAAAGCAAAAAAAACGGCGACCCTCGGGTCGCCGTTTTTTTAGAACATCAAGCTACCGGATTGATCGGCTTTTCCGGGTACCAGACGTCCAGCAGCGGGCTGACTTCAACGCTGGTCAGCTCGGTGCGGCCTTTGAGCCAGGCTTCAACGGCAGCGCGCTGTTCAGCGCTGACCGAGCCACGCTTCTGCAGGCAAACCAGACCGTAGTCGTCGCCGCCAACATAACCCAGACCGTTGGCTTCCATGGCTTCTTTGAGGAACGCGTCGAGGAAAGCATCAATGGCTTCATCAGCCAAATCTTCTTTGAAATCCAGGTTCAGTTCGAAACCCAGCTCTTGAAATTCATCGACGCACAATTTTTTGCGCAGACGCTGGGAACGGTTAGTCGCCATTGGAACAATCCTCTTAAGTAATAACGGGCGGCACTTTAGCAGTTTAAGCGGCCGATTGCCCGACTCTCTGGACCGGGACTGCTACCGCCGGTAAAAAAATAGCGGATTAGAGGGCCAAGGCACGGCACAAGTCATGACACCTTGGGGCATAATGCCGACACTTTCATGACCATTGAGGGAATTTATCTTCATGCCCTCGTCTTTTTCCCCCTGGCTGTAGGGTTTTATTACAGATGATCAAATCTTTGCGTCCCTTGTTCCTGGCCAGTCTTCTTCTTCCCCTGGCCCTTCCCGTTTGCGCCGCCAGTATCAACACCGCCCTCACACCCAATGTCGAAAAGGCCCTCAAGGCCAGCAAGCTGCAGGACAACGCCCTGTCGCTGGTGTTGATCCCGCTCACCGGCCCCGGTACCCCGACCGTGTACAACGCCGACGTGTCGGTCAACCCGGCATCGACCATGAAACTGGTCACCACCTACGCGGCCCTGGAAATGCTCGGCCCGAATCATCAGTGGAAAACCGAGTTCTACACCGACGGCACCCTCAGCGGCGGCATTCTCAACGGCAACCTCTACCTCAAGGGTGGCGGTGACCCGAAGCTGAACATGGAAAAGCTCTGGCTGCTGATGCGCGATCTGCGCGCCAATGGCGTCACGCAGATCACCGGTGACCTGGTGCTGGATAAAACCTTCTTCGTCCAGCCGCAACTGCCGGAGTTCAACGACGACGGCAATGACGACAACAAACCGTTCCTGGTCAAACCCGACTCCTTGCTGGTCAACCTCAAGGCCCTGCGGTTTGTTGCACGCAATGACTCGGGCAAGGTGCTGATCTCGGTGGAACCGCCGATTGCCAGCATCCGCATCGACAACCAGGTCAAGGCCATCAACGGCAAGCAATGCACCGGTGGCGTGCGTTACAACCCGGTCCCCCAGGCCGATGGCACCATGACCGTGACGGTCGGCGGCCAACTGGCTGAAGGCTGCAGCTCGCAGACCTACCTGTCGCTGCTCGACCACGCGACTTACACCGCCGGTGCCGTGCGCGCGATCTGGAAGGAACTGGGTGGCAGCATCCAGGGCAAGGATGTGCTGGCGCCAACACCTAAAAGCGCCAAGTTGCTGGCCCGTGCGTTTTCCCCGGACCTGGCGGAAATCATCCGTGACATCAACAAATACAGTAACAACACCATGGCCCAGCAGCTGTTCCTGAGCCTTGGCCAACGCTACCGCACCGACGCCGACGGCGATGACGCCAAGGCGGCCCAGCGTGTCGTGCGCCAGTGGCTGGCAAAGAAAGGCATCACCGCGCCGCACCTGGTGATGGAGAACGGCTCCGGCCTGTCCCGTGCCGAACGGGTCAGCGCCCGCGAAATGGCCTCGATGCTCGAAGCCGCCTGGCACAGCCCGTATGCCGCCGAGTACATCAGCTCGATGCCGATTGCCGGCACCGACGGCACCATGCGCAAACGCCTGAAGACCACCGCGATGCGCGGTGAAGCCCACGTCAAGACCGGCACCCTGAATACCGTGCGGGCGATCGCCGGCTTCAGCCGCGACGTCAACGGCAATACCTGGGCGGTGGTAGCGATCCTCAACGACAAGGCACCGTTTGGCGCTTCGTCAGTGCTCGATCAGGTGCTGCTGGACCTGTATCGCCAGCCTAAGCTGGCACAGACCGCCTCGACTCTATAAGCACCCCCGAACCACTGTAGGAGCGAGCCTGCTCGCGATGGTCATTAACGATAACGCGGGGAATCTGGTTCCCCGCGGTGTTCTTGAGTTCATCGCGAGCAGGCTCGCTCCCACAGTGGGTCAGAGGGCCGCACTCAGCTGATTAACGCGCCATGATTTTCCAGGCACGATGGATCTTGGCGTTACGAGCAAAATCCGGGTCGATGGTCTTGGCAGTGATTTCTTCCACCGCATAGCGCTCGCTGAGGTTCGGCTCCAGCTCGAACTTGCGGAAGTTGTTGGAGAAATACAGCACTCCACCGGGCGCCAGACGGGCCATGGCCAGGTCGATCAGTTGCACCTGGTCGCGTTGCACGTCAAACACACCTTCCATACGCTTGGAGTTGGAAAACGTCGGCGGGTCGATGAAGATCAGCTCGTACTCGTCACGGCTGGCTTCGAGCCAGGCCATCACATCGCCCTGCTCCAGGCGGTTCTTGTCGGAGAAACCGTTCAGCGACAGGTTGCGCCGCGCCCAGTCCAGATAGGTTTTCGACAGGTCGACACTGGTGGTGCTGCGCGCGCCACCCTTGGCGGCATGCACGCTGGCGGTCGCGGTGTAGCAGAACAGGTTGAGGAAGCGTTTGCCCGCGGCTTCTTTCTGGATGCGCATGCGCATCGGCCTGTGGTCGAGGAACAAGCCGGTGTCGAGGTAATCGGTGAGGTTGACCAGCAGCTTGATGCCACCTTCGTTGACCTCGACGAATTTGCCCTGTGCCGCCTGACGCTCGTACTGCTTGGTGCCGCTCTGACGCTCGCGGCGCTTGACCACCACGCGGCTCTTGTCGATGTTCAAGGCCTGGGGAATTGCAGCCAGGGCATCGAACATGCGCGCCGAGGCCTTTTCCGGATCGATGGATTTCGGTGCGGCGTATTCCTGAACGTGGACCCAGTCGTGATACAGGTCGATGGCCATGGAGTATTCCGGCATGTCGGCATCGTAGACGCGATAGCAGTCGATGCCTTCACGCTTGACCCACTTGCCCATGGCCTTGAGGTTCTTCTGCAGGCGGTTGGCAAACATCTGCCCGCCTTCGCTCAGGCGTGGCTGCTCGATCACCGGTGCCGGTGCTGGCGTCGGTTTGATCGGGTTGCCGTTTTTGTTGTACTTGCGCTCTTGCGGCTCGCTTGGGGCCTGATCGTAGGCCGCCTGCTCGCGCTCGACCTGGCGCTGCTCCGGTGTACGACGTTCGCCGGTGACGAACTGATCCGGCAGCACCTTGATCAGCAACAGCTTACACGGCAACGCGCCGTTCCAGAACGAATACTGTTTGTGGCTGCGGATGCCCATGCGCTTGCCCAGATCCGGTGCGCCGGTGAACACCGCCGCCTCCCAGTTCAGGCAGGCCTGACGCAGGCGTTCGCCAAGGTTCTGGTAGAGGTAGAGCAGGCTCGCCTCATCACCCAGACGCTCGCCATACGGAGGGTTGCAGATCACCAGGCCTTTCTGGTTCTGGTCCGGGCGCGGCTCGAACGTCGCCACTTCGCCCTGGTAGATCTTGATCCACTCGCTCAGACCGGCGCGTTCGACGTTGTTACGCCCTGGCTGAATCAGGCGCGGGTCGGCTTCGTAGCCACGAATCCACAGCGGTGGCTTGGCCAGGCCGGCAGCGGCACGCTCGGAGGCTTCTTCATGGAGTTTTTTCCACAGTGCTGGAACGTGGCCCAGCCAGGCGGTGAAGCCCCATTGCTCGCGGCGCAGGTTCGGCGCGATATCGGCGGCAATCATCGCCGCCTCCACCAGGAACGTACCGACACCACACATCGGATCGGCCAGGGCGCCGCCTTCGGCCGCGATGCGTGGCCAGCCGGAACGGATCAGGATCGCCGCCGCAAGGTTTTCCTTCAGCGGTGCCGCGCCCTGCTGCAGGCGATAACCGCGCTGGTGCAGGCTGTGGCCGGACAGATCGAGGGAAAGGATCGCCTCGCCGCGATCCAGACGCAGGTGAATGCGCAGGTCCGGGTTGAGCTTGTCAATGGACGGGCGATCGCCCTGCGGGGTGCGCAGTTTGTCGACGATCGCATCTTTGACCTTCAATGCGCCGAAGTGGGTGTTGTCGATACCCGAGCCATGGCCGCTGAATTCGACGGCCAGGGTGCCGTCATTGAGCATGTGGTCTTGCCACTCGATATCCAGCACACCGTGATAGAGGTCTTCTGCATCCTTCATCGGGAAACGCTTGAGCACCAGCAGCACCCGGTTCGCCAGGCGCGACCACAGGCACAGGCGGTAAGCGGTTTCCATGGTGGCCATGCCGCGCACGGCAGAAGTGTGCTCACGCGCTTCCTCAAGGCCAAGCCCGATGGCTTCCTCGATCAGCAGGCCTTCGAGGCCCTTGGGGCAAGTGAGGAAGAGTTCGAAACGATCGGACATGGGAATTCCAGAACCTTTAGCGAGTGACCGGGCAACGCATTGCCGGTCCGGTTTTGTATCAGGCGCTTTTCTAGAAGAACGCCCGCGTGGCACGAAGGTGTGCCGTTCCACCCTTGCTGCCCGGGTTAAATGAGCTTAGATGCAAAGACAGATAAAAAAGTTGATGCCACAAAAAGACATAATTCGACCCTTCGTCGAATAATCGCCCTCGGCAACGGGAGACATTCTCACTAAGGATTAAGCCCATCATTTTTGCAGGGGGCCGATCATACCGGGGTTTGGCTCACAACGACGGGTTAAACATCGAGTTGCTTAGTGCCATAGCACATTAATCGTTACTTCCTTATGACAAAACGATCATTCCCTCGATGTGACGCATTGGTTAGAACTCATCTCAGGTTGGCGCCGCAACGACGCCAACACCCTTGGCTCGTCACGCCGGCAACGAGCCCCAACGGCAGAGTATTTCTGCCAGACCTCGATCGAGGTCAACGCGATGAAAACAGTCAACAAGTGAGGGCTACACCCTATGAGAAGACTTAAGCGTGATCCGTTGGAAAGAGCATTTTTGCGCGGATATCAATATGGCGTTGGTGGCAAATCCCGTGAGCTTTGCCCATTTACTCTACCGTCGGTACGTCAAGCCTGGATTAACGGCTGGCGAGAAGGACGCGGCGACAACTGGGACGGTATGACCGGCACTGCGGGAATCCATAGACTCAACGAACTTCACGCCGTCGGCTAAACACAGGGCACAACACTCCGACACGACAATCTGAATCAGTATCGAATTAACCACGCACGTCCCATCCGGACGGCGGGCTTCGGCCCAGGGGCTCCTTAAAGGAGCCCTTTTTTGTGCCTGCCAAAAACTCAGCAGCAAACTATTGTGGCGAGGGGGCTTGAGTGAACAGCGTTACGCTCCCCCAAGCGATCAGCGCAAGGCGGCGATGGCATCCACGGATTCACGAATCAACGCCGGCCCTTTGTAGATGAAACCCGAGTAGATCTGCACCAGGCTCGCACCCGCGCTGATTTTCTCCGCCGCGTGTCGGCCTTCGGTAATGCCGCCCGCCGCGATGATCGGCAACTGCCCACCCAATTGCGCCGCCAGCACTTTCACCGTGTGGGTGCTCTTGTCGCGAACCGGGGCGCCAGACAAACCACCCGCCTCATCACCAAACTCCATGCCTTCGACGCCTACGCGGCTCAGGGTGGTGTTGGTGGCGATGACCGCGTCCATGCCGGTTTCGATCAGTGCCTGGGCAACTTGCGCGGTTTCTTCATCGGTCATGTCCGGCGCGATCTTGATCGCCAGCGGTACATGTTTGCCATGGCGCAGCGCCAGCTCCGCGCGGCGCTCGGCCAGGTCGGCGAGCAATTGCTTGAGAGAGTCGCCAAATTGCAGGCTGCGCAGGCCCGGGGTGTTCGGCGAGCTGACGTTTACCGTCACATAGCTGGCGTGGGCGTAGACCTTGTCCAGGCAGATCAGGTAGTCGTCGACCGCACGCTCGACCGGGGTATCGAAGTTCTTGCCGATGTTGATGCCCAGCACGCCCTTGTACTTGGCTGCCGCCACTCGGGCCAGCAGGTGATCGACACCAAGGTTGTTGAAGCCCATGCGATTGATGATCGCCTCGGCTTCCGGCAAGCGGAACAACCGCGGTTTCGGATTGCCTGGCTGTGGACGCGGGGTGATGGTGCCGATTTCGACAAAACCGAAACCCAGTTGCGCGAAGCCGTCGATGGCCGCGCCGTTCTTGTCCAAGCCGGCCGCCAGACCCACCGGGTTGGGGAAGTCCAGGCCCATGACGTTCACCGGGACCTTCGCCGGCGCCTTGCACAACAAGCTGTTGAGCCCCAGGCGTCCTCCTGCGCCGATCAGGTCCAGGGACAGATCGTGGGAAGTTTCCGGGGAAAGTTTGAACAACAGCTGACGGGCCAGGGTGTACATGGGCAGGTCGGACTCAGGGCTACGAAAAGTGGGGCAGATTATAGCCGCGCATCAGGGTTGCAAGCGAGGCGCACGAGAAAATCAGCCAGCGATGGCATATGCCTTGCACCTCTACCGGAATCAGCACCCTTGCCAATGGCGGGATAGGTGCAAGGACGATGGCGTCGTCACCCGGCCTGGCGGACGCAGTGGCCTGGGGCGATGCCTTTTTTTTGAAGGTGCCATAGCAATGAACGAACCCTCAACCACCCCCTTGGCCTGGGTCAACGGCAGCGACGCCCCGGAAAAGACCGAAATCAATCTCGGTTTCATGGCCCTCAGCGATTGCGCATCGGTTGTGGTCGCCGCCACCCAGGGCTTTGCCCAACCCTATGGGCTGACCCTTAACCTCAAGCGCCAATCCTCCTGGGCCGGCCTGCGGGACAAGCTGGTCAGCGGCGAACTGGATGCCGCCCACAGCCTGTACGGCCTGGTGTATGCCGTGCACCTGGGTATCGGCGGCGTGGCGGCGACGGACATGGCGGTGCTGATGGGCCTCAACCAGAATGGCCAGAGCATCAACCTCTCCCACGGATTGCAGACGCAGGGTGTGAGCAGTCCTGAAGCACTCGAGCGGCACGTGCACCAAACTCGCTCAAAACTCACCTTCGCCCAGACCTTCCCCACCGGCACTCACGCCATGTGGCTGTATTACTGGCTCGCCAGCCAGGGCATTCACCCATTGCA
This sequence comes from Pseudomonas sp. GW821-FHT09H03, assembly GCF_059415945.1. Taxonomy (NCBI): domain Bacteria; kingdom Pseudomonadati; phylum Pseudomonadota; class Gammaproteobacteria; order Pseudomonadales; family Pseudomonadaceae; genus Pseudomonas; species Pseudomonas sp. GW821-FHT09H03. The sequence goes on from NZ_JBWKOF010000006.1 coordinate 208,495, forward strand.
GGATGTCGATAGCGTGGTAGTGCCGCCACCGCAAATGATCGCGCACCTGCAAGCAGGGCGTATCGACGGTTTCTGCGTCGGCGAGCCCTGGTCCGCCAGCGCGGTGCAACAGGATCTCGGTTTTACCCTGACCACCAGCCAGGCGATCTGGCCCGATCACCCGGAAAAAGTCCTTGCTTGCACCCGTACTTTCGTCGAGCAATACCCCAATACCGCGCGGGCGCTGGTGATGGCGATTCTGCAAGCCAGCCGGTTTATCGAGCAAAGCCAGGAAAACCGTCGCAGCACGGCGCAGTTGCTCAGCGCCGCGCAATACCTCGACACGCCACTGGAGTTTATCGAGCCGCGCCTGCTCGGCGACTATGCCGATGGTCTCGGCAACCGCTGGCAGGACCCGCATGCGCTGCGGTTCCATGCCAATGGCGAGGTCAATCTGCCGTACCTGTCCGATGGCATGTGGTTCATGACCCAGTTCCGCCGCTGGGGGTTATTGCGCGACGATCCGGACTACCTTGCCGTAGCCCGACAGGTGCAGCAACTGGACCTGTATCGGCAGGCCGCCGATGCCGTCGGCGTTGCCGCCACGGACAAGGAAATGCGCCGCAGCCAGTTGATTGACGGCAAAATATGGGACGGCACAGACCCGGCCGGTTATGCCCGTGGTTTCAAGCTGCACGCGATGAGCGACAGCACGCCGCTGCTCGCCAGCCACTGACAGGAGACTGCAAATATGTTGCGAATCCTGCTGATCAACGACACGGCGAAGAAAGTCGGGCGGCTGAAAGCGGCACTGACGGAAGCCGGGTTCGAGGTAATCGACGAATCAGGCCTGACCATCGACCTGCCCGAACGCGTCGAAACGGTGCGTCCGGACGTGATCCTGATCGATACCGAGTCACCGGGGCGCGATGTCATGGAGCAAGTGGTGCTGGTGACCCGCGACCAGCCCCGGCCAATTGTGATGTTCACCGACGAGCACGACCCCGGCGTGATGCGCCAGGCCATCAAGTCCGGGGTCAGTGCCTACATCGTCGAAGGTATTCACGCACAGCGTTTGCAGCCCATTCTCGACGTAGCCATGGCGCGTTTTGAAAGCGACCAGGCCCTGCGCGCTCAATTGCATGCCCGCGACCAGCAACTGGCCGAGCGCAAGCGCATCGAGCTGGCCAAGGGCCTGCTGATGAAGATGAAGGACTGCAACGAGGAAGAGGCCTACACCCTGATGCGCCGCCAGGCCATGAGCCGCCAGCAGAAGCTGATTCAGGTCGCGGAGCAGATCATTGCCATGAGTGAGTTGTTGGGCTGAAGCCTTGTAGTGGATGTCCTGCCCCTCGCGAGCAAGCCCACTCCCACATTTTTCCCAGTGGGAGCGGGCTTGCTCGCGAAGGACGCACCTCAGCCCCACCTGTTGGCACAAATCTGGCTAAGCAATAACCACAGGTAACCAACGGCGGTTGCCCCACCTACGACAAAGACGTCGCTCACCCCGTTTGCCCAAGGCGAATCGGGTGGCGGCGTTTTTTCGTTCTGGCCCCACAGCTCGGGGTCGGTGGTGCAGCCCACAGGCGCCCCACCTGCAAGCTCCTGACTCCTTCTCGAGACTCTTCACAGCTGAGGTGCGCGATGAATTCAAGCTTCTGGAAATCCGGCCATACCCCGACATTGTTCGCGGCCTTTCTCTATTTCGACCTGAGCTTCATGGTCTGGTATCTGCTCGGCCCACTGGCGGTGCAGATTGCCGCTGACTTGCACCTGACCACGCAACAACGAGGCCTGGTGGTGGCCACGCCGATCCTGGCCGGTGCCATATTGCGCTTTATCATGGGGATGCTGGCCGATCGCCTGTCGCCAAAGACTGCCGGGCTGATCGGCCAGGTGATCGTCATCTGCGCCCTGTTCGTCGCATGGAAACTCGGCATCCACAGTTACGAGCAAGCCCTGTTGCTGGGCCTGTTCCTGGGCATGGCCGGTGCGTCGTTCGCTGTCGCCCTGCCCCTGGCGTCGCAATGGTATCCACCGCAGCATCAAGGCAAGGCCCTGGGTATCGCCGGTGCCGGCAATTCGGGCACCGTATTGGCAGCCTTGATCGCCCCGGTGCTGGCGGCGGCATTCGGTTGGAGCAATGTGTTCGGCTTTGCCCTGATTCCGCTGATCCTGACCCTGATCGTTTTCGCCTGGCTGGCGAAAAATGCGCCCGAGCGGCCCAAAGCCAAATCCATGGCCGACTACTTCAAGGCACTGGGTGACCGCGACAGCTGGTGGTTCATGTTTTTCTACAGCGTGACGTTCGGCGGTTTCATCGGCCTGGCCAGCGCCCTGCCCGGCTACTTCAACGACCAGTATGGCCTGAGCCCGGTGACCGCTGGCTACTACACCGCTGCCTGCGTATTCGGTGGCAGCCTGATGCGCCCATTGGGCGGTGCCCTGGCTGACCGTTTCGGCGGCATCCGCACGCTGCTGGCGATGTACACCGTGGCGGCGACTTGCATTGCCTTGGTCGGTTTCAATCTGCCAAGTTCCTACGCCGCTCTGGCGCTTTTCGTCTGCACCATGCTCGGTTTGGGCGCAGGCAACGGCGCGGTATTCCAGTTGGTACCGCAGCGCTTCCGTCGGGAAATCGGGGTAATGACCGGCCTGATCGGCATGGCCGGCGGCATCGGCGGGTTTGCTCTCGCCGCAGGCATGGGCGCGATCAAGCAGAGCACCGGCAGCTATCAACTGGCGCTGTGGTTGTTCGCCAGCCTCGGCATCCTCGCCTGGTTCGGCCTGCATGGCGTAAAACGGCGCTGGAGAACCACTTGGGGCTCGGCCGCCGTAACCGCGGCGCGGGTCTGACGCTGCCATGGGCCTGCAACTGAGTTTCGCCGAAGCCAGTGCCATCGGCCCTCGCGATGAAAACCAGGACGCCCTGCGCCTGGTCACGCCCGCTCCGGCACTGGCGGCGAGCAAAGGTTACCTGTTCGCCATCGCCGACGGTGTCAGCCAGTGTGCCGATGGCGGCCTCGCCGCCCGTTCGACCTTGCAGGCTTTGGCACTGGACTACTACGCCACGCCGGAAACCTGGGGCATTGCCCAGGCGCTGGATCGCCTGCTGCTGGCGCAGAACCGCTGGCTGCAGGCCAATGGCAATGGCCAACCGCTGTTGACCACGGTCAGTGCGCTGGTCATGCGTGGCAGGCGTTTCACCCTGGCCCACGTCGGAGATTGCCGGGTATATCGCTGGCATGCCGACCAGTTGCAACGCATCAGCGAGGATCACGTCTGGGACCAGCCGGGCATGCAGCACGTGCTCAAACGCGCACTGGGGCTCGATCAGCATCTGGTGCTGGATTTCCTCGATGGCGAACTGCGCCTGGATGAGAGTTTCGTGCTGCTCAGCGACGGTGTCTGGGCCGTGCTTGGCGACACCGCAATTGCCGCGATTCTGCGCGACCAACCGGACCTGCACAGCGCCGCGCAAACCCTGGTGAAGGCCGCGCATCTGGCCGGCAGCGAGGATAACGCCAGCGCCTTGCTGGTGCGTGTCGATGCGCTCGGTGAGGCGAGCATCGGCGACGCGTTGATGCATTTGCAGCAATGGCCGCTGCCGCCGGCACTGAAACCCGGGCAGCTCTTCGAAGGCTGGCAAGTCGAAACAATACTCGGGCAGAGTCAGCAATCGCTGCTCTATCGGGTACGCGACGCCCAGCAACAACCGTGGCTGCTGAAAACCCTGCCGGGGCGAATGCACGACGATCACCAGGCCGGGCAAGCATTACTCTCGGAGGAATGGTTTCTCAAGCGCGTGGCCGGACGGCATTTCCCTGAAGTCCATGCCGCCAGCCAGCGTCAGCATTTGTACTATGTGATGCGCGAATATGCCGGGTCGACGCTGGCGCAACTGTACGATCAGGGCGGGCCGCTGCCGCTGGCCCAGTGGCAGGAACTGGCCGAGCGCTTGCTGCGAGCGGTCGGTTTGCTGCATCGCCGGCAGATACTGCATCGCGATATCAAACCGGAAAACCTGCTGCTGGCAGACGACGGCGAATTGCGCCTGCTGGATTTCGGTCTCGCCTACTGTCCAGGGCTCTGCGAAGACCGCCCCACCGAACTGCCCGGGACGCCGAGCTACATCGCCCCGGAAGCGTTTCTTGGCAACCTTGCGACAGCGCAGCAGGACCTGTACTCCGTCGGCGTTACCCTTTACTTCCTGCTTACCGGGCATTTTCCCTACGGCGAAATCGAGGCATTCCAGCACCCTCGTTTCGGCCAGCCGGTCAGCGCCGGGCGCTATAGACCAGACCTGCCGGAGTGGATTGCCCAAAGCCTGGAGCGGGCCGTGGCTGCGGATCCTGATCAGCGCTTTGAAACGGCGGAAGAATGGCTGCTGTTGATGGAACAGGGCGAGCGCCGCAGCTTGAGCGTACGACCCAGACCGCTGCTGGAGCGCGAGCCGCTGAAGGTGTGGCGGACGTTGGCGCTGGTGTCGCTGGTGGTGAATCTGGTGCTGCTGGTTTTGCTGTTTCACGGCTGATAGCGCTGAACCATCAACCTGACGCTCCACGAACGAGCGACACGCTTCGAATCAGTGCACAAAACACTGCAATCATTTCGACGAATGCCCCCAAACTCAATAAATCCGCGGTCCAGCAGCACTTGGCACAGCCGCTGCATTACTTTTTACACCACACATAAAGCCCAGCCTTCAACGACGAATGCTGCGCTTCCCGAGAGAACGGGACCAGGACAAAGGCGTCCTCGCTAGGCAACTAGCGGGACGCCTTTTTTTGTTTGCGCAAAATTTGTCGAGCAAGACCTGAACAGCCCTGATGAGGCGAGTCTGAGCTCCCGGAGAACCTGATGAAAAAACTAAAACTGGTGATGATCGGCAACGGCATGGCCGGGGTTCGCACCCTGGAAGAACTGCTCAAGCTGAGCAATGAGCTGTACGACATCACGGTCTTCGGCGCCGAACCGCACACAAATTACAACCGCATCCTGCTGTCACCGGTGCTGGCCGGCGAGCAGACTTTCGAAGAGATCGTGCTCAATGACCTGGACTGGTACCTGGAAAACAACATCAAGCTGCTGCTCAACCGCAAAGTGGTGGAAATAGACCGGGTCAAACGCCGGGTCATCGCTGAAGACGGCAGCGAGGCCGAGTACGACCGCCTGCTGATCGCCACCGGTTCGACCCCTTTCATCCTGCCGATTCCAGGCAACACCCTTGAGGGTGTGATCGGCTACCGCGATATTGCCGACACCCAGGCCATGATCAACACCGCAAAAACCCACAAGCACGCAGTAGTGATCGGTGGTGGCCTGCTCGGCCTGGAAGCCGCCAACGGCCTGATGCTGCGGGGCATGCATGTCACCGTAGTGCACCTCGGTGAATGGCTGCTGGAACGGCAACTGGACAAGACCAGCGGCCTGCTGCTGCAATCGGCCCTTGAAGCGCGCGGCCTGCATTTTCGCCTGTGCGAGCAAACCAAGGCCCTGCACGATGCCGGCAATGGCCGGGTCGGCTCGGTGGAGTTCAAGAACGGCGAGATCATCCCCGCCGACCTGGTGGTCATGGCGGCCGGCATTCGCCCCAACACCGAACTCGCGGAAAAATCCGGGATCCCCTGCAACCGCGGGATTCTGGTCAACGACACCCTGCAAACCTATGACCCACGGATCTATGCGATCGGCGAATGCGCCAGCCACCGCGGCATCGCCTATGGCTTGGTAGCACCGCTGTTCGAGCAGGCCAAGGTCTGCGCCAACCACCTTGCACAACTGGGTTTCGCCCGTTATCAGGGCTCGGTGACCTCGACCAAACTGAAAGTCACCGGCATCGACCTGTTCTCCGCCGGTGACTTCATGGGCGGTGAAGGCACGGAGACCATCACCCTTTCCGACCCGATCGGCGGGGTCTACAAAAAACTGGTGATCAAGGATGACGTGCTGGTCGGGGCCTGCCTGTACGGCGATACCGCCGATGGCGGCTGGTACTTCCGGCAAATCCGCGAGAACCACGGCATCGGTGAAATCCGCGATCACTTGATGTTTGGTGAAAACGCTATAGGCGACGTCGGACATCAGGGCCAGGACAAGGCCATGAGCATGGCTGACAGTGCCGAGGTCTGCGGCTGCAACGGCGTATGCAAGGGCACCATCGTCAAGGCGATTCAGGAGCACGGGCTGTTCAGTGTCGATGAGGTCAAGAAACACACCAAGGCCGCCAGCTCCTGCGGCTCCTGCGCGGGCCTGGTGGAACAGATCCTGATCAATACCGTGGGCGGCGCCGCCGACGTCAAGCCGAAAAGCGAAAAAGCCATTTGCGGCTGCAGCGACCTCAATCACGGACAGATCCGCCAGGCCATCCGTGAGCAGCACCTGCTGACCATTGCCGGCACCATGGGCTACTTGAACTGGCGCACGCCGAATGGCTGTGCAACCTGTCGCCCGGCGCTCAACTACTACCTGATTTCCACCTGGCCGGGCGAGGCCAAGGACGATCCGCAATCACGCCTGATCAACGAACGGGCTCACGCCAACATTCAGAAAGACGGTACCTACTCTGTAGTGCCAAGGATGTGGGGCGGAGTGACCAATCCTTCCGAATTGCGCCGCATTGCCGACGTGGCAGACAAATACAACGTGCCCATGGTCAAGGTTACCGGTGGGCAACGCATCGACTTGCTGGGTATTAAAAAACAGGACCTGCCAGGAGTCTGGAAGGATCTCGACATGCCGTCCGGCCACGCCTACGGCAAATCCATCCGCACGGTGAAGACCTGCGTCGGCAGCGAGTTCTGCCGCTTTGGCACGCAGAACTCCACCCAACTGGGCATCGAGCTTGAACATGACCTGTTCAACATGTGGTCGCCGCACAAAGTGAAACTGGCCGTCTCCGGTTGCCCGCGCAACTGCTCGGAAGCGGGTATCAAGGATGTGGGAATTATCGGTGTGGATTCCGGTTGGGAGATGTACATCGGTGGCAACGGCGGGATCAAGACCGAGGTCGCCGAGTTCTTCGTCAAGCTCAAAACCGCCGAAGAAGTACGCGAGTACAACGGCGCCTTCCTGCAGCTCTATCGCGAAGAGGCCTTCTATCTCGAACGCACCGTGCACTACCTGCAACGGGTCGGCATGGAGCACATCAAGAAAGCCGTGCTGGAAGATCCACAGCGCCGCAAAGCGCTCAACGAGCGTCTGCAGTTCTCCCTGTCGTTCGAGCAAGACCCGTGGAAAGAACGCCTGCAACAGCCATTGCTGAAGAAGGAGTTCGACGTCATCCCTGTGAAGAACCTGGAGGTGCTGGCATGAACTGGCTGGATATCTGCGCACTGGAAGAAATCAACGCCCTGGGTTCGCGAATCGTCGCCGGCCCGAAAGGTGACATCGCCATTTTCCGTACCAGCGACGACGAAGTTTTCGCCCTCGATGACCGCTGCCCGCACAAGGGCGGGCCATTGTCCCAAGGGTTGATCTACGGCAAGCGGGTCGCCTGCCCGCTGCACAACTGGCAGATCGACCTGGCAAGCGGCGAAGCCCAGGCGCCGGATATCGGCTGCGCCCACCATCATCCGGCACGGGTCGAAAATGGCCGGGTGATGCTGGCCCTGGACGCAAGCTGATGAACCGCCAGATCACCGCGTCCACCTGCTGTTACTGCGGGGTCGGTTGTGGGGTGCTGATCGAGCATGACGGCGAGCGCATCCTCGGCGTCAGCGGCGATCCGGCCCACCCGGCCAATTTCGGCAAACTGTGCAGCAAAGGCTCAACCCTGCACCTGACGGGCGACCTCACGGCCCGGGCCTTGTACCCCGAATTGCGTCTGGGCAAAGGCCTGGCCCGCGCTCGCACCGATTGGGACAGCGCCCTCGATCATGCCGCCAGCGTGTTTGCCCAAACCATCGCCGAACATGGTCCGGATAGCGTGGCGTTCTATATCTCCGGGCAGTTGCTGACCGAGGATTACTACGCCTTCAACAAGCTGGCGCGAGCGTTGGTGGGGACCAACAATATCGACAGCAACTCACGCCTGTGCATGTCTTCGGCGGTGGTCGGCTACAAGCGCAGCCTGGGCGCAGACGCACCACCTTGCAGCTACGAAGACCTCGAACTGAGCGATTGCGTGATGATCGTTGGCAGTAATATGGCCTACGCCCATCCGGTACTGTTTCGTCGCCTGGAAGAAGCCAAATCCCGCCGTCCACAGATGAAAGTCATCGTCATCGACCCACGGCGTACCGACACCTGCGATCTGGCTGACCTGCATCTGGCGATTTTACCGGGCACCGATGTCGCCTTGTTCCATGGGATCTTGCACCTGCTGCTGTGGGAAGACTGGATCGACCGCGATTTCATCAATGCCCATACCGAAGGTCTGGCCGAACTCAAAAGCCTGGTGCGCGACTACACGCCGCAAATGGTTTCGCAACTGTGCGGCATCGGTATCGAGCAACTGCAGGAGTGTGCCCAATGGGTCGGGACCTCGAAAAGCTTCCTGTCGCTGTGGTGTATGGGCCTGAATCAATCCACCGCCGGCAGCGCGAAAAACAGTGCGCTGATCAACCTGCATCTGGCCACCGGGCAAATCGGACGGCCTGGTGCAGGTCCTTTCTCGTTGACCGGTCAACCAAACGCCATGGGCGGGAGGGAAACTGGCAGTTTGTCCAATTTGCTGCCTGGCCATCGCGAAGTTGCCAATCCTGAACACCGTGCTCAGGTAGCGTCTTACTGGGGTGTCGAGCAACTCCCGGAGAACCCGGGGCTCAGCGCCATCGAACTGTTCGAGCAGGTCGGCAACGGCAAAATCAAAGCCCTGTGGATCGCCTGCACCAACCCGGCGCAATCGATGCCGGACCAGAGCGCCGTGCGCGAAGCCTTGCAAGCGTGCCCATTCGTGGTGTTGCAGGAAGCCTTTCGCACCACCGAAACCGCAGCGTTCGCCGATCTGCTGCTGCCCGCCGCCAGCTGGGGTGAAAAAGACGGCATGGTGACCAACTCCGAACGGCGCATTTCCCACGTCCGCCGGGCCATCGCCGCACCGGGTGCAGCACGGCCAGACTGGGCGATCACCGTAGATTTCGCACAACGTCTGGAAAAACATCTGCGTCCCGGCCAACCCGGTCTGTTCGCGTTTGAAACCCCGACTCAGGTGTTCGATGAATTCAAGCAACTGACCCATGGCCGCGACCTGGACCTGTCCGGTATCAGTCACGACCTGATCGACCGTCTTGGTCCGCAACAATGGCCCTTCCCTGTGGGTGCCAGCGAGGGCACGGCCCGGCTGTATATCGACGGAATTTTTCCGACCCCCAGCGGGCGGGCGCAGTTTGTTGCCGATCCCTATCGCGCCGCCAAAGAACAGCGCGATGCGCGTTTTCCGCTGACCCTGATCACCGGCCGCCTGCGCGATCAATGGCACGGAATGAGCCGCACTGGCACAGCTGCACAACTATTTGGCCATGTCAGCGAAGCCGTTTTGAGCCTGCACCCGGATGAGTTGCGTCGGCATCGCCTGCAATCCGGAGATCTGGTCAGCCTGAAAAGCCGTCGCGGTGCGGTGATCGTGCCGGTCGGCAGCGACGACAGCGTACGCCCCGGCCAGGCTTTTCTGCCGATGCACTTTGGTGACCGCTTTCTCAAGGGCGGCGTGAACAGTCTGACCCTTGCCGCTTTCGATCCGTTGTCAAAACAGCCCGAACTCAAGCACAGCGGCGTACGCCTGGAGCCTGTGCAACTGCCATGGCAATTGTTCGCCCTCATCGAAGGTGACGTTCAACGGCATTTCGAGGCACTGCGCCCACTCTGTGAGGCGTTTTCCTATGCCAGCCTCAGCCTCGCCGGCCGTGAACGCCCAGCATTGCTCATACGCGCTGCCAGCACGTCAGCGCCGCCGCCACAGCTATTGGCAGACATTGATCAGTGCCTGGGATTGAACAGCGGGCCGGTGCTGGCCTACGACGACCCGCGACGCTCCATTGGCAAACGGGTGCGCATCGAGAATGGCCGCATCACCGCGATTCGCCTGGCCGGTGAAACCCTCGCCCAGCACTGGCTGCAAGGCCTGTGGCTCGAAGGAAGCGCCGACGAACAGCTGCGTCGCTGGTTGCTCGCGCCGCTGAGCGTGCCACCGGGCAATGCCTTGGCATCAAACGGCAACAAAACCCTTTGCAACTGCAAGAACGTCAGCCAAAACGCGATTTGCGCCAGCATCAGTCGTGGCCTGGACCTGCAGGGGCTCAAACAGGAACTGGGCTGCGGTACGCAGTGCGGGTCCTGCATTCCGGAAATCAAGCGATTGCTGGCAGTCTCTGCCCAGCCGATCGCCGTCAACTCGTGAGGAGCAACACTATGAGCGCAAAAGTCTGGCTGGTGGGTGCGGGCCCTGGCGATCCGGAATTACTGACCCTCAAGGCGGTACGCGCATTGAGAGAAGCGCAAGTGGTGCTGATCGACGACCTGGTCAACAACGCGATCCTGGAGCATTGCCCTCAAGCGCGGATCATTGCGGTGGGCAAGCGCGGTGGCTGTCGCTCCACGCCGCAGGCATTCATTCATCGATTGATGCTGCGTTATGCCCGCCAAGGCAAATGCGTGGTGCGGCTCAAGGGGGGTGACCCGTGCATCTTTGGTCGTGGTGGTGAAGAAGCGCAATGGCTGCGCGAGCAGGGAGTGGAAGTCGAGCTGGTCAACGGCATCACCGCCGGGCTTGCTGGCGCGACGCAATGCGACATCCCTTTGACCTTGCGCGGCGTTGCCCGCGGGGTAACGCTGGTGACCGCTCACACCCAGGACGACAGCAGCCTCAACTGGCAGGCATTGGCCCAGGGCGGTACGACCCTGGTGGTTTACATGGGCGTGGCGAAATTGAGCGAGATTCGCGAGCAATTGCTGGCAGGTGGAATGGCGGCGGATACGCCAGTGGCGATGATTGAGAACGCCTCCCTGCCCCATCAAAGGGAATGCCGGAGCAGCCTTACAGCAATGGAAGAAGATTCCTACATCTTCCAACTCAAGAGCCCGGCTATCCTAGTGATCGGTGCTGTGGCGGCCCATGCAGAGCCCTCTCTGTGTGACTTGCCCGCGATGAAGGCCTGCCAGCCAGCCTGAAACCTGTCCGACTCAGCTTCGGTTGATCAAATCCCAGGCAAAGAAAAGCCCGGCCTAAGCCGGGCTTTTCTCAGAGCTGCGAGCTAATTACTTAGCTTGAGCTTCAACCTGCGCTTCTACGCGACGGTTTACAGCGCGGCCAGCGTCAGTTTTGTTGTCAGCAACTGGGCGGGATTCGCCGTAGCCAACAGACTGAACGCGGGACGATTCAACACCGTACTGGTTGGTCAGAACTTGTTTAACGGCGTTTGCACGACGCTCAGACAGTTTCTGGTTGTAAGCGTCAGGACCGACGGAGTCAGTGTGACCTTCAACAGTAGTGGTGGTGGCTGGGTACTGCTTCATGAAGTCAGCCAGGTTCTTGATGTCGCCGTAGCTGTTTTCTTTGACTACCGACTTGTCGAAGTCAAATTTGACGTCCAACTCAACACGAACAACTTCAGCAACTGCTGGGCAGCCGTCAGCGTCAACAGTTACGTTGGCTGGGGTGTCCGGGCACTTGTCAACGTTGTCGCAAACGCCGTCGTTGTCGCTGTCGGAGCAAACTTCTGGAGCTGGAACCGGAGCAGCAGGCTTGTTGCCGCCACCGAAGTTCACACCGATACCGACGCTAGGAGCCCACTCGGTGTTGCCCTGGTCGATGTTGTACTGAGCTTCAACGCCAGCACGGGCGTAGAAGTTGTCGGTGAAGTACAGCTTGGCACCGCCGCCAACGTTGGCGAAGGTGGAACGGTTACGACCGCCCGAGCCGTTCTGGTCGATGCTCTGGTCGGAGAAACCGCCCGAGACGTAAGGACGTACCATGTCGCCTGGGTTGTTGAAGTGGTACAGAGCGTCCAGGGCGGTGTTGGCGCCTTTAACGTTCTGGCCATCGTCGGTCACAGCGTTGTGGACTTCGTCGTAGGACAGACGCAGTTCAACGTCGTCAGTCAGGAAGTAACCGATGGAACCACCCGGCAGGATGCCGTCGTTCCGGAAGTTACGGTCGGTATCGAAATATTGCTTCTTCGCGTAGCCTTCGATTTCAACTGCGCCTTGGCCTTGTGCCAGAGCGCCGAAGGAAGTGGCGGCAATAAGAGAACCAATGGCCAAGCCCAAGGTGTTTTTCAGTTTCATCCGTTAAATCCCCATCTGGTGATTGTGAAGCAGTCCCGCAAACCGGGGGACAACTCGGCGGCAAGTCTAACAGAACTTGCCTACACGTAAGAGATATTTGCGCTGAACTAAGTTTCAGCAATGCCTGCAAATTTCTCACGCAATTTATCTAGAGCACGTTTGTACCGCATTTTTGTCGCACTCAATCCCATATGCATGATATCCGCGATCTCTTGAAATTCCAGCTCTGCGACAAATCGTAGCACCAGAATTTCACGGTCAATCGGATTCACATACACCAACCAGCGATCAAGTCCACCCTTTTCCTCGGGTTTCGGCGTCTTTTCTTCGGACGCTTCCTCAAGGGGGTCAAGACTTAACGCGTCCATCAAGCGACGCTTTCGCCGTTCTTTCCGATACTGCGTGATGCACTCGTTGTACGTGATGCTATAGAGCCATGTCTTGAACTTCGATTTACCTTCGAAGTTCTTCAGGCCATACAGCACCTTCAACATGACCTCCTGACAGACATCGTCAGCATCGCGATCGTTCCCAAGATATCGTGCACACACGTTAAATAATGTTCGCTGGTAACGCCGCATCAGTTCTTCGTAGGCGCGCGTCACGTGAAACAGCTCGGTATGCGAGCGCGCGACCAACTCCTCATCAGAGAGCTCGCGGGGGTCGTAGCGCGTGGATAACGATTGGGCTTTATTCAAAACAAGTCGGGCCGACAGTTCAGGTCAATGTCCGCCGCAGCGCCAGCGTCAGCAGGCAATTTGCGGCGGCATACATTAGCAGGGTTTGCCGGGTTAGCGGCTACTCACATGCTGCTCAAGAAGGATCCGATTGGAAAGAGAGACTAGCTCACCCTCATCGGTCAGCAATGTGGTTTTAACCGTGCCGATCTCTTCGATCTGGCCTTCGACCTCGCCAACACGTACTTGTTGCCCAACCTGATACAACTCACGCACATAGATTCCTGCAAGAATCTGTCCAGCTATTTCCCGGCTTCCCAGCCCCATTGCCAGCGCTACTGCCAGACCAACGGTGATCAAAACAATCACAATCACATGGTTGAGCAGGTCAGTCTTGACCTCCAACTGGCTGATCGCGACCGAGATGCTGATGATAATCACCAGGCCCTGAGCAATTCGCCCTAACCCGGAAGCGTAGTCCAGTCCTACGCCTTCTGCCGCACCGCGTACCAGCCCATTGGCCAGTTGCGCCAGCAAGACACCCACCAGCAGCACCAGCGCCGCACCGAATACCTTCGGCAAATACAACGCTAGCATATCCAGCGTAGCTGAAACTCGCTCAAGTCCAAGGGATTCTGCGGCAGAAACCAGAAAAATAAGCAGAACGAACCAATAGACGATTTTTCCGATCAACGTCGAGATCGGTACCTGAAGACCCGCACGGGACAGCAACTTGGTCAGGCCAGTACCGCCCATCAGGCGATCAAGGCCAAGCTTGGCGAGCAACTTGGACAGCAACGCGTCCAGCAGTTTCGCCACGACGAAGCCCAACAGCAGCACAACCAGGGCGCCGAACAGGTTCGGGATGAAGTTCGCAACCTTGGTCCACAACGCAGTCATTGCAGTGACGAGGCTCTGAGTCCAGAGATCAAGTTCCATATTCAATCAGCCTTATCAGCGGTGCGGGCGGCAGGTTTACGTAGACGGGATACCGGCGCGACATGGGCCGATCCATTGTTCAAGGCGATCATCAGGGCGGGCAACCAGCGGCCCAGCAGACTGAACAAATCACCGGCGCCGACCTGGCGGTTGGCGGTTTTCAGCACGCGACCAAGGCACGCATCGTCGTCCCGGGTGGAGGGTGATGCATTGAGCATGTCGCGTAAAGACTGTTCAAACGGATCGTGCATACGCACCTCTCGTGATGTCTGTGAAAGACGCGGCCAGATTTGCCCGGGTCACATGACTCACCTTCAGACCCACCGCAAACGCCGAAATAACCACCACTGTCCCAGCGCTACCGAGATCATCATCAGGCACGCAATCATGAAGCCATAGGGGCTCTCGGAGAATGGAATTCCGCCGACGTTGATCCCCAGAAGACCGGTAAGAAAACTCATCGGCAAAAAAATCCCGGTGATGACACCAAAGCGATACATCGTGCGGTTCATGCGCACGCTCAATCGTCGGTCTTCAGCCTCCAGGACCAGCCCCACCCGCTCGCGGGTCAATTCCAGCTCCTCGAGATAACGGGTCAGGCTGTTGTTCAATTCGTTCCAGTAATCGCCATCGTCTTCGACAAACCAGGGCAATTTTATCCGTGTCAGCTGGCCAAAAATATCCCTTTGCGGCGCGAGAAAGCGTTTTAACGCGGCGGCTCGACGACGGATCTGCAAAATCGCTCCGTGCTCCGGGGTATACCGTTCGTCGGCATCGAGTTTTTCTTCTTCCTCGTCGACCACTTCGGAGAGATCGCTGACCAGATCCTGCACCTTGTTGGTGAGGTACTGCGCCAGGTAAAGAATGAGTTCGGAGGCTGTTTTCGGCCCCTTGCCAGCCTCCAGCTGCACCAGCAACTCTTCGGTGGCGCGCAATGGGCGCAAACGCAGGGAAATGACGCGCCGGGCCGAGCCGAAGATCCGAACCGAGACCATGTCTTCCGGCTCGGCGCCAGGGTTCAGATTAACGCCGCGCAGAAACAGCAGCAGTTCGCTGTCGGACAGTTGCAATAGTCGCGGTCGAGTGTTCTCTTCCAGCAACAGATCGCAATTGAACTCGCTCAGGCCACTGGATTTACGCAACCAGGTATGGGTTTGCGGATGACTGCGATCCCAGTGCAGCCACAGGCTTTCATGGGCCTGCAACTGCAAGTCGTCGAGTTCAGTCCGGGCTATCGAACGCGCGCCGCCTTTACCGTCCAGCACCAAGGCATGCACCAGGCCCCATTGCGCGTTGTCTTCCTCGAACATCCGCATTCCTTTGTTGATCGGACTTTATTCAGGCATCTTGAGCGGGCTTGGCGAGATGATCACGCCGTTGTTGTCCGCATAAACGTACTGGCCCGGGTGGAAGGTTACGCCCGCGAAAGTCACGGCAACGTTGAGATCGCCAATGCCGCGCTTGTCGGTTTTCATTGGGTGGCTGGCCAGCGCCTGAACCCCCAGTTCGGTTTGCGCGATCACGTCCACATCACGGATGCAGCCGTAGATCACCATGCCTTCCCAGCCATTTTTGGCCGCCTTCTCGGCAAGCATGTCGCCCAGCAGCGCGCGACGCAGAGAGCCGCCACCATCAACCACCAGGACTTTGCCATTACCCTTGAGTTCAACCTGCTCCTTGACCAGCGAGTTGTCTTCGAAACACTTGATGGTCACGATTTCGCCGCCGAAGGAATCACGGCCGCCAAAATTGCTGAACATCGGCTCCAGCACCTGCACCAGCTCCGGATAAGCGTCGCACAGGTCAGGCGTGAGGTAATGGTTCATCGAGAAACTCCTGTAAAGAGGAAGACAGCACGAACATCAGTGATGACTCAGTCACTGAAAGTGACCGGAACAGCTCAATCCGTCATATCTTAGCCGCAAGCCGAACAGAGCGAAATGCCCTTGTTAGAGCGGCAGACTCAAATCACCTTGGAAAAATCCGCTTTTTCAGTCATCAAGGGTGCCTGGGGATCGGCAAGCCAACGCGCTACCAACGGCCAGACTTCATTCTGGGCGGCCTTGCTCACCAGCATTTCGACGTGACCGAAATTGTCAGCAAAACCCTGTTCATGACCCAGATTGATAAATTGCTTGTGCTCAGAACCGACCTGATCGAACAACTTGCGACAGGCCCACGCTGGGTCCTGATGGTCACCGGCCGCACTCATGGCCAGCACCGGCACCTGGACGCTGGCCAGACCGGCCCACCAATCCTTGTCCGCATCGCCAAAGCGCCCGAACAGGCCAAACCAGCGCATGCTTTCCAGGGCCAGGCCGATCGGCTCATCCTCCGGACCGCGCTTGAGGCGCGAACCTGACAGTTGGGCAAAACGCTTGAGAATGAAGCGACCGCCCCACTCCACGGGTGGAATCTTCAACGGCCAGTAGTTGCGGCTGACTTGCGTACCAAAAAACGCCGCCGAGGCCACCACTGGCTCACCGATATACTCGCCGCCCAATGCAGCTGCCAGGGTAGTCCCCCCCAGCGAATGACCGATCCAGTGCGGGGCCTGCCCACTCTGCTCGCGCACGAACGCGCCAATGGCGGGCAGATCATAGCGCGCGTAGTCGGCGACACGATTGTTGCGGTAGTCCTGATTACGCCGAGACAAGCCGTGACCGCGCATTTCGGCGATCCACACGTCAAATCCCAGGCGAGCCAGATAAGCGCCGAGCCCAAGCCCCTTGGGTGAAAACCAGAACCGGCGATTGGAAAAGCTGCCGTGCAACAGGATCACCGGCACGCCACGGCAGGCGGGTTCATCAGCCATGCCGAGGCGGGTCACAGCCAGTTCGACGGTACCGTCAGGGCTGTTACCGGGTTTCAAACGATAGACATCTTCGCTCAGATCACCGCGTCGTTCAGCGCTGATCAGGGCGACAGGAAACAGGTTGCTGCTGCTTTGCATAATCTCTTGCACAAAAAAGGGCGGCATCCGGAGGAGCCCGCCCTGCTTGAACTTCTAATGGGCCGCTCAATGTGGGAGCGGCCCGTTCACACTACATCAAGCCTGCGCTTGACCTTCAGCCAGGAAGAACCAGGTTTCCAGCACGGAGTCAGGGTTCAACGAAACGCTTTCGATGCCCTGCTCCATCAGCCACTTGGCCAGGTCCGGGTGGTCCGAAGGACCCTGACCGCAGATACCGATGTATTTGCCGGCCTTGTTGCACGCAGCGATGGCATTGGCCAGCAGCTTCTTGACCGCAGGGTTACGCTCGTCGAACAGGTGCGCAATGATCCCGGAGTCACGGTCCAGGCCCAGGGTCAGCTGGGTCAGGTCGTTGGAACCAATCGAGAAGCCGTCGAAGAACTCGAGGAACTCTTCTGCCAGGATCGCGTTGGATGGCAGTTCGCACATCATGATGATACGCAGACCGTTTTCACCGCGAGCCAGACCGTTTTCGGCGAGCAGATCGATCACTTGGCTGGCTTCGCCCAAGGTACGGACGAACGGCACCATGATTTCGACGTTGGTCAGGCCCATCTCGTTGCGCACGCGCTTGAGGGCGCGGCACTCGAGTTCGAAGCAGTCACGGAACGATTCGCTGATGTAACGCGAAGCGCCGCGGAAGCCCAGCATCGGGTTTTCTTCTTCCGGTTCGTAAAGCTTGCCGCCGATCAGGTTCGCGTATTCGTTGGACTTGAAGTCCGACAGACGCACGATGACCTTTTTCGGCGTGAACGCTGCAGCCAGGGTGCTGATGCCTTCGACCAGTTTGTCGACGTAGAAGTCGACCGGATCGCTGTAACCGGCAATGCGCTTGTCGACGCTTTCCTTGATTTCTTGCGGCAGACCGTCGTAGTTCAACAGTGCCTTGGGGTGCACGCCGATCATGCGATTGATGATGAATTCCAGGCGGGCCAGGCCCACACCGGCGTTCGGCAGCTGTGCGAAGTCAAAGGCACGGTCCGGGTTACCGACGTTCATCATGATCTTGAACGGCAGATCGGGCATGGCGTCCACGGAGTTCTTCTTGATATCGAAGCCCAGTTCGCCTTCGAAGATGAAACCGGTGTCGCCTTCAGCGCAGGAAACGGTCACACCCTGGCCGTCTTTCAACAGCTGGGTGGCGTTGCCGCAACCGACAACCGCTGGAATGCCCAGCTCACGGGCGATGATCGCCGCGTGGCAAGTACGACCGCCACGGTTGGTAACGATGGCGCTGGCGCGCTTCATGACCGGTTCCCAGTCCGGGTCGGTCATGTCGGAAACCAGTACGTCGCCAGGCTGGACTTTGTCCATCTCGGACACGTCCTTGATGATGCGAACCTTGCCGGCGCCGATGCGCTGGCCGATGGCGCGACCTTCAACCAGCACAGTGCCGGTTTCTTTCAGCAGGTAACGTTCCATGACGTTGGCCTGGGTACGGCTCTTCACGGTTTCCGGACGGGCCTGCACGATGTACAGCTTGCCGTCGTCACCGTCCTTGGCCCATTCGATGTCCATCGGGCACTTGTAGTGCTTTTCGATGATCATCGCCTGTTTGGCCAGTTCGCTGACTTCAGCGTCGGACAGGCAGAAACGTGCGCGCTCGGCCTTGTCCACGTCGACGGTCTTGACCGAACGACCGGCCTTGGCTTCGTCGCCGTAGATCATCTTGATGGCCTTGCTGCCCAGATTGCGGCGCAGGATGGCCGGACGACCGGCTTCCAGCGTGCCCTTGTGGACATAGAACTCATCCGGGTTCACCGCGCCTTGTACGACAGTTTCACCCAGGCCGTAGGCGCCGGTGATGAACACCACGTCACGGAAGCCCGACTCGGTGTCGAGGGTGAACATCACGCCGGCGGTGCCGGTTTCGGAACGGACCATGCGCTGAACGCCGGCCGACAGGGCAACCAGCTTGTGGTCGAAACCCTGGTGCACGCGGTAGGAAATCGCGCGGTCGTTGAAAAGGGACGCGAACACCTCTTTGGCGGCGCGAATGACGTTTTCGACACCACGGATATTCAGGAAGGTTTCCTGCTGACCGGCGAAGGAAGCGTCCGGCAAGTCTTCGGCGGTAGCCGAAGAGCGCACGGCCACGGCCATGTCAGGGTTGCCGGCCGACAGCGCGGCGAACGCGGTGCGGATTTCGGCATTCAGTTTTTCAGGGAACTCGGCTTCCATGATCCATTGACGGATCTGGGCACCGGTTTTAGCCAAGGCATTGACATCGTCGACGTCCAGGGCGTCGAGGGCGGCATGGATCTGATCGTTCAGGCCGCTCAGTTCCAGGAAATCACGATAAGCCTGAGCGGTCGTGGCGAAGCCACCGGGTACCGATACACCGGCACCTGCAAGGTTGCTGATCATCTCGCCCAGGGATGCGTTCTTGCCCCCCACGTGCTCAACGTCGTCTTTGCCGAGCTTGTCGAGGGAAACTACGTACTCTACCAAGGTGATCTCTCCACTAACTGTGTTGGAAAAGCTCAGGAACCGGCTGCTCAAGGGAGCGTTTGCCAGCTGTATGGCCTGGACCTGGAAAATAAGTGAGAATGCAGGCCATTGGCGGCCTGCAAATCGCGCCTATCATATCGAAAAATCGTCATGAGCTTAAGGCCCAAGGTGCAAATGAAACGATCTGCTTTCTTTATTTCCGATGGCACCGGCATTACCGCCGAAACGCTGGGCCAAAGCCTTCTGGCGCAGTTCGAAAACATCACCTTCAGCAAATTCACCCGACCGTACATCGACAACGTCGACAAGGCGCGGGCAATGGTCCAGCAAATCAATAAAGCCGCCGAAAACGATGGCTTTCGCCCGATCATCTTCGACACCATCGTCAATCAGGACATTCGTGAGATTCTCGCAACCTCGAATGGTTTCATGATCGACATTTTCTCGACCTTCCTGGCACCACTGGAACAGGAACTCACCGAGCACTCTTCCTACACTGTCGGCAAGTCCCACTCCATCGGCACCAACTCCAATTACATGGAGCGCATCGAAGCGGTGAACTTCGCCCTCGACAACGACGACGGGGCCCGCACGCACTATTACGACAAGGCCGACTTGATCCTGGTGGGCGTTTCGCGGTGCGGCAAGACCCCAACCTGCCTGTACATGGCCATGCAGTTCGGCATCCGCGCCGCCAACTACCCGCTGACCGAAGACGACATGGAACGCCTGACCCTGCCAAGTGCCCTGCGCGCCCACCAGCACAAGCTGTTCGGCCTGACCATCGACCCGGACCGCCTCACCGCGATCCGCAACGAGCGCAAACCCAACAGCCGCTATTCGAGCTACGCCCAGTGTGAATTCGAAGTGCGCGAAGTGGAGAACCTGTTCCGTCGCGAGAACATCCCGCACATCAACTCCACACATTTTTCGGTGGAAGAGATTTCGGCGAAAATTCTGGTGGAGAAAGGTGTAGAGCGGCGGTTCAAGTGAAATAGCTTCACTGCACACCCTGTAGGAGCGAGCCTGCTCGCGATGGACTTCAACGATAACGCGTGCGTTCTGAATGCCCGCGTTATCTTTGCATTCATCGCGAGCAGGCTCGCTCCTACAGGGATAGGCGTCAGTTAGAACGAGTCGCCAGGAACGCGAACATAACCTTCCATCAACACCCGCGCACTGCGGCTCATGATGGCTTTGTTCACGGTCCACTCGCCGTTCACCAGGCTGGCCTCGGCGCCGACACGCAGGGTGCCCGACGGATGACCGAAACGCACCGCATTGCGTTCGATACCACCGGCAGCGAGATTGACCAAGGTGCCGGAAATAGCCGCCGCCGTACCGATGGCCACCGCAGCGGTGCCCATCATTGCGTGGTGCAGCTTGCCCATGGACAGTGCACGCACCAGCAGGTCGACATCACCGGCCGCAATCGCCTTGCCGCTCGATGCCACGTAGTCCGCAGGCTTGGCCACGAAAGCCACCTTCGGCGTATGTTGGCGCTTGGCCGCTTCGTCGATATTGGAAATCAGCCCCATGCGCAACGCGCCATAAGCACGGATGGTTTCGAACATCAGCAACGCTTTCGGGTCGCCGTTGATCGCGCCCTGCAGCTCGGTACCGGTGTAGCCGATATCTTCGGCATTGACGAAAATCGTCGGGATGCCGGCGTTGATCATGGTGGCCTTGAAGGTGCCCACGCCGGGTACTTCCAGGTCATCCACCAGGTTGCCGGTAGGGAACATCGAACCGCCACCGCCCTCTTCTTCCGCAGCCGGATCGAGGAATTCGATCTGCACTTCGGCAGCCGGGAAGGTCACGCCGTCGAGTTCGAAATCGCCGGTTTCCTGCACTTCACCGTTGGTGATCGGCACGTGAGCGATGATGGTCTTGCCGATGTTGGCCTGCCACACGCGAACCACGGCCACGCCGTTGTGCGGAACGCGGCTGGCATCGATCAGGCCATTGCTGACGGCGAACGAGCCGACTGCAGCCGTCAGGTTGCCGCAGTTGCCGCTCCAGTCCACGAATGGCTTGTCGATGGAAACCTGACCGAACAGGTAGTCGACGTCGTGATCGGCCTTGATGCTTTTGGACAGGATCACGGTTTTGCTGGTGCTGGAAGTTGCGCAGCCCATGCCGTCGATTTGCTTGTCGTAAGGATCGGGGCTGCCGATCACGCGCAGCAACAGGGCATCGCGGGCCGGGCCGGGAACCTGAGCTGCTTCAGGCAGGTCTTGCAGGCTGAAAAATACGCCTTTGCTGGTGCCGCCACGCATGTAGGTGGCAGGGACTTTGATCTGTGGTGCATGAGCCATGATGCTCGTCTCTCCTAATCCAGAAACAGACATGGGACCCAAGGTCCCATGTCTGTACAGCCTGTGTTATACGGCCACTGCCGACTCTTCGAGGAAGTCCTGGGCGAAGCGTTGCAGCACGCCGCCGGCTTCGTAGATCGACACTTCTTCGGCAGTGTCGAGACGGCAGGTCACCGGGACCTCGACGACTTCGCCGTTCTTGCGATTGATCACCAGCGTCAGATCAGCGCGCGGTGTGCGAGCACCGACGACGTCGTAGGTTTCGCTACCGTCGATGGCCAGGGTGTGGCGGTTGGTGCCCGGCTTGAACTCCAGCGGCAACACGCCCATGCCCACCAGGTTGGTGCGGTGGATGCGCTCGAAACCTTCGGCGGCAATCGCTTCCACGCCGGCCAGGCGCACGCCCTTGGCGGCCCAGTCACGGGACGAACCCTGACCGTAGTCGGCACCGGCGATGATGATCAGCGGCTGCTTGCGATCCATGTAGGTTTCGATCGCTTCCCACATGCGCATGACCTTGCCTTCCGGCTCCACGCGAGCCAGCGAACCCTGCTTGACCTTGCCGTCTTCCTGAACCATTTCGTTGAACAGTTTCGGGTTGGCGAAGGTCGCGCGCTGCGCGGTCAGGTGGTCACCACGGTGAGTCGCGTAAGAGTTGAAGTCCTCTTCCGGCAAGCCCATTTTCGCCAGGTATTCGCCGGCGGCGCTGTCGAGCATGATTGCGTTCGACGGCGACAGGTGGTCAGTGGTGATGTTGTCCGGCAGCACTGCCAGAGGACGCATGCCCTTGAGTGGACGCGCGCCGGCCAGCGCGCCTTCCCAGTACGGCGGACGACGGATGTAGGTGCTCATTTCGCGCCAGTCGTACAGCGGCGCGACTTTCGGGCCGGTGTCTTCGTGGATAGCGAACATCGGGATGTAGACCTGACGGAACTGTTCCGGCTTGACCGACGCCTTGACCACTGCGTCGATTTCTTCATCGCTCGGCCAGATGTCTTTCAGGCGGATTTCCTTGCCCTCTACTACGCCCAGCACGTCCTTCTCGATGTCGAAACGGATGGTGCCGGCGATGGCGTAAGCCACTACCAGAGGCGGCGAAGCGAGGAATGCCTGTTTGGCGTACGGGTGAATCCGGCCGTCGAAGTTACGGTTGCCGGACAATACGGCAGTGGCGTACAGGTCGCGGTCGATGATCTCTTGCTGGATCACCGGATCCAGTGCACCGGACATGCCGTTGCAAGTGGTGCAGGCGAACGCGACGACGCCGAAACCGAGCTGTTCCAGCTCATCGGTCAGGCCGGCTTCATCGAGGTACAGCGCCACGGTTTTCGAACCCGGGGCCAGGGACGACTTGACCCATGGCTTGCGGGCCAGGCCGAGCTTGTTGGCATTACGCGCCAGCAGGCCGGCGGCGATCACGTTGCGCGGGTTGCTGGTGTTGGTGCAGCTGGTAATGGCGGCGATGATCACCGCGCCGTCCGGCATTTGACCCGGGACATCGTCCCACTGGCCGGAGATGCCTTTGGCAGCGAGATCCGAAACCGCTACACGGGCGTGCGGGTTGCTCGGGCCGGCCATGTTGCGCACTACCGAGGACAGATCGAACGTCAGGCCGCGCTCGTATTGCGCGCCCTTGAGGCTGTCAGCCCACAGACCGGTGGTCTTGGCGTAGTTTTCCACCAACTGCACCTGGTCGTCTTCACGGCCGGTGAGTTTGAGGTAGTCGATGGTCTGCTGGTCGATGTAGAACATCGCAGCGGTGGCGCCGTATTCCGGGGCCATGTTGGAGATGGTCGCGCGGTCGCCCAGGGTCAGGGCCGCTGCGCCTTCGCCGAAGAACTCCAGCCATGCGCCAACGACTTTTTGCTTGCGCAGGAACTCGGTCAGCGCCAGCACCATGTCGGTGGCGGTGATGCCCGGTTGCAGCTTGCCGGTCAGTTCTACGCCGACGCTCTCAGGCAGACGCATCCAGGAGGCGCGGCCGAGCATCACGCTCTCGGCTTCCAGGCCGCCAACACCAATGGCGATCACGCCCAGCGCATCGACGTGCGGGGTGTGGCTGTCGGTACCGACGCAGGTATCAGGGAAGGCCACGCCGTCACGCACCTGGATCACCGGAGACATTTTCTCCAGGTTGATCTGGTGCATGATGCCGTTGCCTGGCGGGATCACGTCGACGTTCTTGAACGCCTTCTTGGTCCAGTTGATGAAGTGGAAACGGTCTTCGTTGCGGCGGTCTTCGATGGCGCGGTTCTTCTCGAACGCCTCCGGATCGAAACCACCACGCTCGACGGCCAGGGAGTGGTCGACGATCAGTTGGGTCGGCACCACCGGGTTGACTTGCGCAGGATCGCCACCTTGCAGGGCGATCGCATCACGCAGACCGGCGAGGTCGACCAGGGCGGTCTGGCCGAGAATGTCGTGGCACACCACACGGGCCGGGAACCAAGGGAAGTCGAGGTCGCGTTTGCGCTCGATGAATTGCTTCAGGGATTCGTTGAGCGTGGCCGGGTCGCAGCGACGCACAAGGTTTTCCGCCAGCACGCGGGAGGTGTACGGCAGGGTGTCATAGGCGCCGGGCTGGATGGCCTCGACCGCCGCGCGGACGTCGAAATAATCCAGATGGCTGCCGGGAAGCGTTTTACGGAATTCTGTGTTCATCAGTCGGGACTCGGTCACGGTAAATACAAAGGGGGGCCCTGGCGCAGCTGCCGAATTGAACTCGGTCAAATGTGGGAGCGGGCTTGCTCGCGAAAGCGGTGTATCAGTCAACATCGATGTTGGATGTCAGCCCGTCTTCGCGAGCAAGCCCGCTCCCACAATGATCACCGGTTCAATCAGCAACCCGCGTGGAAGCCTCCACCGTTCAGCGTTGTTCGATTGGCACGAACTTGCGCTGTTCAACGCCGGTGTATTCGGCGCTCGGGCGGATGATGCGGTTGTTGGCGCGTTGCTCAAATACGTGAGCAGCCCAGCCGGTCAGGCGCGAGCAGACAAAGATCGGCGTGAACAGCTTGGTCGGGATACCCATGAAGTGGTACGCCGAGGCATGGTAGAAGTCCGCGTTCGGGAACAGTTTCTTCTGCTCCCACATGGTCTTGTCGATGGCTTCGGAAACCGGGAACAACACCTTGTCGCCCACTTCTTCAGCGAGTTTTTTCGACCAGCCCTTGATCACTTCGTTACGTGGATCGCTGTCTTTGTAGATCGCGTGACCGAAGCCCATGATCTTGTCCTTGCGCTCGAGCATGCCGAGGGTGCCGCTGATCGCCTCTTCAGGCGAGCTGAAGCGCTCGATCATTTCCATCGCCGCTTCGTTGGCGCCGCCGTGCAGCGGGCCGCGCAGCGAACCGATGGCCGCAGTGATGCAGGAGAACAGGTCGGACAGGGTCGACGCGCAAACACGTGCAGTGAAGGTCGATGCGTTGAACTCGTGCTCTGCGTAGAGAATCAGCGAAACGTTCATCACCTTGACGTGCAGCTCGCTCGGCTTCTTGCCGTGCAGCAGGTGCAGGAAGTGACCACCGATGCTTTGCTCGTCGCTCACGCAGTCAATGCGCTTGCCTTCGTGGCTGAAGCGATACCAGTAGGTCATGATCGCCGGGAAGGCGGCCAGCAGACGGTCGGTCTTGTCGTGCTGCTCGGAGAAGTTGTTCTCCGCTTCCAGGTTACCCAGGAACGAGCAGCCAGTGCGCATCACGTCCATCGGGTGGGCATCGGCAGGGATGCGCTCCAGCACTTCTTTCAACGCTTGCGGCAGGTCACGCAGCTTGCTCAGCTTGGCGACGTAGGCAGCCAGTTGTGCTTTGCTCGGCAGGTCGCCGTACAACAGCAGGTAGGCGACTTCTTCGAACTGTGCGTCAGCCGCCAGTTCACGGACGTCATAACCACGATAGGTCAGACCGGCACCCGCCTGGCCCACGGTGGACAGTGCGGTTTGCCCGGCTACCTGGCCACGGAGCCCGGCGCCACTGAGTACTTTTGCTTCGGCCATTTTTTGTCTCCAGCATTCTTGAATTTGTCAGGGAAACTTCGTCCGTCTTCCTGTAGGGGCGAGCATGCTCCGGGCGGCGCTCCGACGATGGTGGACGCTACGCCGCGGCTTCCCGCGTTTTCGTTGACGTCCATCGCGAGCTTGCTCGCTCCTACAGTGACAGGGCGTTGATTATTTCTTCGCGGCGAACAACGCATCGAGCTTCTGCTCGAAGGTGTGGTAGTCGATGCGATCGTAAAGCTCCATGCGAGTCTGCATGGTGTCGATGACATTCGCCTGGGTGCCATCGCGGCGCAGTGCGTTGTAGACGTTTTCCGCTGCCTTGTTCATGGCGCGGAAGGCCGACAGCGGGTACAGCACCAGGGACACGTCAACCGCAGCCAACTGCTCGGTGGTGTACAGCGGCGTCGCGCCGAATTCGGTGATGTTGGCCAGGATCGGCGCTTTCACGCGGCTGGCGAACAGCTTGTACATGTCCAGCTCGGTGATGGCTTCCGGGAAGATCATGTCGGCGCCAGCCTCGATGCAGGCAGCAGCGCGATCCAGAGCGGATTCCAGACCTTCCACCGCCAGGGCGTCGGTACGGGCCATGATCACGAAGCTGTCATCGGTACGCGCATCAACAGCAGCCTTGATGCGGTCGACCATTTCCTGCTGGGTAACGATTTCTTTGTTAGGACGGTGGCCGCAACGCTTGGCACCGACCTGGTCTTCGATGTGGATCGCCGCGGCGCCGAACTTGATCATCGACTTCACGGTACGGGCAACGTTGAAGGCCGACGAACCGAAACCGGTGTCCACGTCCACCAGCAGCGGCAAGTCGCAAACGTCGGTGATACGACGCACGTCGGTCAGCACGTCATCCAGGCCGGTGATGCCCAGGTCCGGCAGGCCGAGGGAGCCGGCAGCTACCCCGCCACCCGACAGGTAGATCGCCTTGAAACCGGCGCGCTTGGCCAGCAACGCGTGGTTGGCGTTGATTGCACCGACCACTTGCAATGGATGCTCGCTGGCGACCGCATCGCGGAAACGCTGACCTGGAGTGCTCTTGTTCAAACTCATGACTCACCTCGTTTGGCTGTCGGGTTGGCGCCGTCCTGGTAATGACGGGCGATATTGCGTTTGGAAGCGCCGATGTGGCGGCGCATCAACAACTCGGCCAGTTCACCGTCACGGTCGGCGATGGCATCGAGAATGCGGTGGTGCTCGGCGAACGCCTGGTGTGGGCGATTGGGCGTGCTGGAAAACTTCATCCGGTACATGCGCACCAGCTGGTACAGCTCGCCGCAGAGCATTTGGGTGAGCGTGCGATTGCCGCTGCCCTGGATAATTCGGTAATGGAAGTCGAAATCGCCTTCCTGCTGGTAATAGCCACGACCGGCCTGAAACGCCTCGTCGCGCTCGTGGGTGACCAGCACCTGGCGCAGCTCATCGATCTCCTCGACGCTCATGCGTTCGGCGGCCAGACGGCAGGCCATGCCTTCGAGGGACTCGCGGATTTCGTAGAGCTCGATCAACTCGGCGTGGTCCAGTGATACCACCCGGGCGCCGACGTGCGGCACACGCACCAGCAGACGCTGGCCTTCCAGGCGATGGATGGCCTCGCGCAGCGGGCCACGACTGATACCGTAGGTGCGCGCCAGTTCCGGCTCGGAGAT
The DNA here is from genome assembly GCF_059415945.1 of Pseudomonas sp. GW821-FHT09H03. Taxonomy (NCBI): domain Bacteria; kingdom Pseudomonadati; phylum Pseudomonadota; class Gammaproteobacteria; order Pseudomonadales; family Pseudomonadaceae; genus Pseudomonas; species Pseudomonas sp. GW821-FHT09H03. The sequence goes on from NZ_JBWKOF010000006.1 coordinate 235,710, forward strand.
TTTGCTGCCCGGGGCGATATCGCCTTTGACGATAGCCGCCTGAATACGCCGGAAGACGTTCTCGGAGAGAGTCTCCGAATCGTCCTGCGCAATCACCGGGGGATCGAGTTGATCCAGCATATTGTCGACACCTTTAAATCCAATGCCGCAAAAATTAGCGAAAAGCGCCATGGGAGTCAAAGGATAATTGGATATTGTCGACAATCTTCTGATAACCGGCAGTTCCATCACGTATAGATGTCTACAACTGGAGCACAGGGCCACGCTGGCGCCATAAAACCACCGTGCTAGAATGCCGCCCGCATTTGTGTGTCACATCTGCACTGCCTGTCATGAAACCCTGGCAGGCATACGAGGGAGCTTGCGCAGCGATGCCAGGGCCTTGAATCGAAACACGGACTGCTGCGCACCAGGATTTATGAGACTCAAGCCCTTCCCTGCACTTCTTTTTCTACTTTACCTGCCCGATTTTGCAGCGGCGGGTGAAAAGACCGTGTACGGCCTCAATGAGTACGCATCGCTGGGCGGCATCGACCTGGAAGTTGCGGCCAAACTCGACACCGGAGCGAAAACCGCTTCACTCAGTGCCCGGGACATCAAGCGCTTTAAACGCAATGGCGAGTCGTGGGTGCGCTTCTACCTGGCCATCGACACCGCTCATTCGCATCCGATCGAACGCCCCCTGGCCCGCGTCAGCAAGATCAAGCGCCGGGCCGGCGACTACGACCCGGAAGAAGGCAAGAAGTACACGGCCCGCCCGGTGATCGAACTGGATATCTGCATGGGCTCGGCCTTACGCAGCATCGAAGTGAACCTGACTGACCGCAGCGCATTCCAATATCCGCTGCTGATTGGCTCCGAAGCGCTTAAACGTTTCGATGCGCTGGTCGACCCCAGCCTTAAATATGCTGCAGGCAAACCCGCCTGCACCACCGACGCTCATATCGCAGAGTAATTTAAATGCGCGCTCTTACCCTTCATCTGAAACTGCTGATCGCCATCCTGGTGGTGCTGGGCATTTCAGTCACGGCCTATCAGATCTTCGTGCTGGGCATTCCGGTGACCGAAGATGCCACCGACGACTTATGGAACATCGACGCCAAGGTCGAGTTCGTCGCCAGTGCCAAGGATCCGGTCAAGATCCAGATGTTCGTGCCGCCCTTGAGCCGCGACTTCGTCAGCCTCAACGAGAGCTTCATCTCCAACAACTACGGCGTGGCCGTGAACCGCGTTGACGGCAACCGCAAGGTTACCTGGTCGGCGCGCCGGGCCAAGGGCAACCAGACGCTCTATTACCGCCTGGTACTGACCAAACGCTACTCCGGCGAAAAACCCAAGATCAAAGGTGCGACGTTCCGCGACAGCATGCCCATCGAAGGCCCTGAGAAAGTCGCCGCCGAAGCCCTGCTTGCACCCATTCGCCAGCATTCGGCGGACGTCGAGACCTTCATCGGCGAAGCCATCAAGCGGGTCAACAACGTCAACGATGACAATGTGAAACTGCTGCTGGCCGGCGATCCGACCACGGCGCACAAGGCGAAAATCGTCGAACTGCTGCTGTCCATTGCCCACGTGCCAGTAGAAAAGGTCCACACCATTCGCCTGGTGGCCGACCAGCCGCAAGTCCCGGAACTGTGGCTGCGCAGTTTCAACGGTACCGACTGGCTGTACTTCAACCCGGAAACCGGCGAACAGGGGCTGCCGACCGACCGCCTGCTGTGGTGGAGCGGCGATGAAAACCTGATTACCGTCGACGGCGGCAAGAAAGCAACCGTGACCTTCAGCCTGAACAACAGCGAAATGAACGCCATTCGCCTGGCCAAGCTGACCGACGAAAACACCGACGCCAAGTTCCTCGAATACTCGTTGTACGGCCTGCCGCTGCAAACCCAGCAGACCTTCATGATCATGGTGATGATCCCGATCGGCGTGCTGGTGATCCTGATCCTGCGCAACCTGATCGGCATCCAGACCCTGGGCACGTTCACCCCGGTGCTGATCGCCCTGGCCTTCCGCGAAACCCAGCTCGGCTTCGGCATTGTGCTGTTTACCGTTATCACCGCGCTGGGGCTGTCACTGCGCTCCTACCTCGAACACCTGAAGCTGCAGATGTTGCCGAGGCTGTCGGTGGTGTTGACGTTCGTGGTGGTGTTGATCGCGGCCATCAGCCTGTTCAGCCACAAACTGGGCCTGGAACGCGGTTTGTCGGTGGCACTGTTCCCGATGGTGATTCTGACCATGACCATCGAACGCCTGTCGATCACCTGGGAAGAGCGCGGCGCCAGCCATGCCATGAAAGTGGCTATCGGCACCTTGTTCGCCGCCTCCCTGGCGCACCTGATCATGACCGTCCCGGAACTGGTGTACTTCGTGTTCACCTTCCCGGCGATCCTGCTGATTCTGGTCGGTTTCATGCTGGCGATGGGGCGCTATCGCGGCTACCGCCTGACCGAACTGGTGCGGTTCAAGGCTTTCCTGAAGAAGGCTGACGCCTGATGTTCGGCTTCTGGAAGACCTGGAAGGCCCTGGAAGCTCGGGGCATCATGGGCATCAATCGGCGCAACGCAGACTATGTGCTCAAATACAACAAGCGCAGCCTGTACCCGATTGTCGATGACAAGATCATCACCAAGGAGCGCGCCATCGCCGCCGGCATTCATGTGCCGGAACTGTATGGCGTGATCTCTACCGAGAAGGAAATCGACAAGCTCGGCGAGATCATCGGCGGGCGCAACGACTTCGTGATCAAGCCGGCCCAGGGCGCAGGCGGCGACGGCATCATTGTTGTCGCAGACCGCTTCGAAGGCCGCTACCGCACGGTGTCGGGCAAGATCATTGCCCACGAAGAGCTCGAGCACCACATCTCCAGCATCCTCACCGGCCTGTATTCCCTGGGCGGTCACCGCGACCGGGCGCTGATCGAGTACCGTGTCACCCCCGACCAGATCTTCAAGAGCATCAGCTACGAAGGCGTACCGGACATCCGCATCATCGTGCTGATGGGCTATCCGGTAATGGCCATGCTGCGCCTGCCGACCCGCCAGTCCAGCGGCAAGGCCAACCTGCACCAGGGCGCCATCGGCGTCGGCGTGGACCTGGCCACAGGCCTGACGTTGCGCGGCACCTGGTTGAACAACATCATCACCAAGCACCCGGACACCACCAATGCGGTGGACGGCGTGCAATTGCCCTACTGGGACGGCTTCATGAAACTCGCCGCCGGCTGTTATGAGCTGTGCGGCCTGGGTTACATCGGTGTCGACATGGTGCTGGACCAGGACAAGGGGCCGCTGATTCTCGAACTCAACGCCCGGCCGGGTTTGAACATTCAGATCGCCAATGACTGTGGGTTGACGCTGCGTTGCCATGCGGTCGAGGCGCGGCTGGAAGAGTTGAAGGCTCGCGGGGTGAGTGAAACCGTCGAAGAGCGCGTGGCGTTTGTGCAGGAGATGTTTGGGCATATTCCTGCGGTGGAAGGCTGAAAAGCCCCTCACCCTAACCCTCTCCCAGGGGGAGAGGGGACTGACCGTGGGTTTCTCTAGAAATACGGCGACCTGAACGTGCTATACCGAATCCATAATCGAAATACTGCGGCTGGAAAACGCTGAACCCACAACGACACACAGCGACTTGAAAACGCTGAACCCACAACGACACACAGCGACTTGAAAACGCTGAACCCACAACGACACACAGCGACTTGAAAACGCTGAAC